>CAYPRI010000024.1:0-17996 GCA_964413085.1 uncultured Dehalococcoidales bacterium | reverse complement strand
CTAAGCTTGATCCTGTAGCTACCACTACGGATGGCATCTTCGTCACCGGATGCTGCCAGGGTCCCAAGGATATACCCGATACTGTAGCCCAGGCTTCGGGAGCAGCCGCTGAAGTTCTATCGATGATTGAGCAGGGCAGTGTGGAGATAGAGGCAACGACGGCTTTTGTCGACGAAAAAATCTGCACCGGTTGCCAGATTTGCAAACTTGTCTGCCCGTTCAATGCTGTCACTTTCGACGAGGAAAAGAGGGTATGCCGTGTTAACGAAGCTCTTTGTAAAGGCTGCGGAGCCTGTGTCGGTGGTTGCTTAAGTGATTCCATTAGCCTGAAACACTATACAAGCGAGCAGCTAGTGGCACAAATGGAAAGTATGCTGGTATAAGCCTTCTTATTATCATTGATGAGGAAAGCGAGGCGTAATAGGTATGGAACATAAACCGGATTGGGAACCTACCATAGTCGGATTCCTGTGTAAATGGTGCAGTTATGCTGGCGCCGATTTAGCTGGAACAAGTCGTAAGAAATATCCCGCCAACGTAAGGATAATGAAAATACCATGCTCGGGGAGAGTCGATCCCTTATTAGTCCTGAAAGGTTTACGTCTTGGCTTTGACGGCGTGGTAGTGTCCGGCTGCCATCCGGGTGACTGCCACTACCAGACGGGAAATTACCGGGCTAGGAGACGAATCGCCATTACCAAGAAATTCTTAGAGTATATGGGTGTCCCCGAGGAACGGATTCAGGCTAGCTGGGTATCAGCTTCCGAGGGTGACAAGTTTGCTCAGGTAGTTGCCGATACGACTAAGGGTATAAAGAAAATCGGCCCAAATAAGTTATTTGCTGGAAATGGACGGTAGTATGGAACAAGAGCTGCGTAAAGAGGCTAAAAAACTGTTGGAAGACGGAAAGGTCGACTATATTGTCGGCTTTGCCGCAGGAACTTTGAAATTCAGCACCACTCCTTTAATTACCAGAGACAAGGAGGAAGTGGCATCTCTGGTGATTAATCCGTTTATAGTAAATAATCTGGCCAAATTCTTGACTCAGTTGCCGGGACGGGTTGGCATAGTGGCCAAAGGCTGTGATAGTCGATCTATCGTAAGCCTGATACAGGATAACCAGGTCACTAGGGATAATCTTGTTATCATCGGTGTTCCCTGTTCCGGTTTGATTGATATGGTGAAAGTAGAAAAGTTGGTGGATAGAGACCGGGATGAAATTGACAATATTGCCATTAAAGGAGAGACAGTGGCGGTAGTAATCAGTAAGGAGACAATGGAACTGCCAATCGAGAAAGTCCTCTTCGATAATTGCCTCGATTGTAAACACCCTTCTGCCCAGGAATATGATACCTTTATAGGTGAGCCGAACGACACCATCTGTGTGAGGGGAACGGGCGAGGATAAAATCAAAGAACTGGAAGGTATGACATCAGAGGAAAGATGGGAGTTCTGGAGGACGCAGTTCAGCCGCTGTATCAAGTGTTATGCTTGCCGTCAGGCCTGCCCGGCTTGTTTCTGTGAACGGTGTTTTGTAGAAGAGTCGGAGCCGAAGTGGGTATTGCCCCTCCCGAAGTGGCAGGATAATCTCATCTTTCAGGTGATAAGAAATATACACGTTGCTGGAAGGTGCACCGATTGCGGTGCATGCGAGAGGGTCTGCCCTGTAAATATACCATTAAGAAGTCTAACAAAGAAGATGTGCGGTCTTGTCAGTGAAATGTTCAGCTATGAGGCAGGAATGGACAAAAATGCTCCACCCTTGATGACTGCTTACGAATATGAAGAGGCTAAAGATTTAATAAGATAAAAGAGGGTAAAGGTGACTATTAAAAAGATAAGTAAGAAAGACATGGTGAAGCTCCTTGCAGACTGGGGCTTGGACTCGACTGTACTAATTCCCTCAAGAGACGAAGGCGTGATCGAAATGGCAGAATGGGACGGGAAAGATATCAGCTTTTTAGAATGGTATCGAAATACAGTTATACCGCCTAAGTCCAGCTTCCTGCCTCCAATGGAAGAAATGTTCACCTTCCAGAAGAATGGCAACGGTTACAATATAGAAGTATCTGCAGAGCAACGGAAGCGAATCATCTTTGGTATTCGCCCGTGTGACGCTAAAGCGATAGCGATCTTAGATAAGGTTTTTATGGACTCCTGTGAAGATCCCTATTATGTTTCTAAAAGAAAAAACACTATGCTTATAGGCCTGGGCTGTAATAAGCCGTATGACAGTTGTTTTTGTACCTCTTCCGGGCTCAGCCCAACCGAATCGGCTGATGTAGACCTTATGTTTACCGATATTGGTGACGACTTCCTAATAGAGGAGATTACCGATGAAGGAGAGGAGTTGCTGGCTACGGCCGGTGCAGTAAAAAAGGCCAGCCAGGCCGACGTTGCTTCGCTAAAAAAAGCAAGAGCGGCAGTTGAGGGAATGGTCACCAGGAAAGTCGATACAAAAAATATAATCGAAAAACTGCAGGCCAGTTTCGGCGACAGCGACTATTGGGAAAAAGCTGCGGATAAGTGCATCAGTTGCGGTGTGTGCACTCTCCTGTGTCCCACATGTTATTGTTTCGATATTTGCGATGAGCTAACTAAAAAGCATGGAGCCAGATATAGAGGATGGGACAGTTGCGGGTTCAGCATCTATACCAAGATGCCGATGGAAAATCCAAGAGAAGAGAAATGGCGTCGGGTGAGGCAAAAGGTGTGCCACAAATATGAGTTCTTTCCAATGAACTACGGGGTTATTGCCTGCACCGGTTGCGGTCGATGTATACGCTCGTGCCCGGTCAACTGGGATATCACGCATGTCTTGGGCAGCGTGCCAGTTGAACAACCAATAAAAAATCGATAGTGAGTAAAAATGGCTGTAACTAATATTAGCCCCAAAAAGAAAAAACTCGATGAGCAGAACGTATATTTACCCAGCATAGCGGTGATTGAGAGAATCATCGAAGAAACTCCTTCCGTCAGAACCATGCATTTCAATTTCAAGGATGAGAAACTTCGTAAGAAGTTTGTCTTCGAATCAGGCCAGTTTGCTGAGCTCTCCGTTTTTGGCATCGGCGAAGCTACCTTTTGTATTTCTTCGAGTCCAACGAGAAATGACCACCTGGAGTGCACAGTAAACAGGGTGGGACTGGTAACTAATGCCTTGCATAGACTTGGCGTTGGTGCCGAGATCGGTTTTAGGGGGCCTTACGGTAATTCTTTTCCCCTAGAGCTCATGCGGGGCAAAAACCTGGTTTTTGTCGGAGGAGGCATCGGTTTAGCTCCACTGCGTTCCGTAATATTTAATGTCCTGGATAACAGGAATAAATATGGTAAGATCAATATTATCGACGGGGCACGAACTCCGGCTGACCTATGCTTCAAATACGATCTGGACAGCTGGCAACAGGATAAGTCAATAGATGTGTCGATCACGGTTGACAAAGGCGACGAGAACTGGACTGGGATGGAAGGCTTCGTTCCAGCGGTGTTGGAACAAGTTGCTCCTTCGGCCAGTGATGCCATAGCTATAGTTTGTGGACCCCCAATTATGATTAGATTCACCTTCCCGGTTCTGGAGAAACTCGGTTTCTCCCCGGAACAAATAATAACTACACTGGAAAAAAGAATGAAATGTGGAATAGGCAAGTGCGGGCGGTGTAATATTGGTAATATATATGTGTGTCGTGACGGACCGGTGTTTACATACGCACAGATGAAAAACTTTATATCCGATGAATACTAAAGGTACTGTCAGTGTTACCAATCCACATGTGTGGGTGGTGGCGGCAATGTTCGCCGTTCTAATAGTGCTGCACTACCCGCAACAGTTACTGTCGCTCTCTTCACCATCCATCTTCTCATTCTTAGGTTTAGACCGGCATGCTATAGAGCGCATCCTATTCTTGTTGCCCATCTGCTATGCCGACTATTTCCTGGGTATCAGAGCAGGAGTGGTTAGTTTGGCAGTGGCAGCCGTTATTATGCTCCCAAGAATCTTTCTGGTTTCGGATTATATGCCTGATGCTTTACTTGAAACGGTTGCCGTTCTATCTATCGGTGTTTTAATAAATCTTTGGTTTTACAGTTCTAAAAAAGAAAGGGAACGCCGGCAACAAATGCTATCAAAACTGGAAGCGACAGATAAGCAACTTGAATCTGCCTATCGGGCCACCAGACGTAATGAGAAACGGCTTTCCGCTTTAAATGAGATATCATCCATCATCAATAAGTCCCTGGAGTTGGAAGACATCCTTAGCGTAGTTGTCGATAAGCTTAAACGAGTAATGGGTCTCGACGTTATCCTTATATTTCTTCTAGACAAAGATAGGCAGGAGCTTAAACTTGTAACCCACCGGGAAGTTTCCGAGGAGTTTATCGCCGGGCTGAAGGGCCTCAAAGTCGGTGAAGGATTCAACGGCCGTGTTGCCCAGAGCGGGGAACCAATGGTCGTGGAAGATGCCTCACAAGACCCCAGACTTACCAGGGATATTGTCAGACGAGAGGGAATAATGTCGGAGGTTATAGTCCCTCTGAAAGCTAAGGGAAACGTGGTGGGCACTCTTGCTGGGGCCATGCGCAAGTCACGTCAATTTCATGATGAGGAAGTGGAACTGCTTAATACAATATGCAGTCAAGTTGGGATGGGGATCGAAAATTCTCAGCTTTACCAGAGAGAACATCTGGCGGCTGAACAGGCTCTGGCCTCAGAAAAGAGATATCGAGAGATATTTGAAGACGCACACGATGCGATCTGGATACACGACTCAAACGGGAACATTATAGCCGTCAATAAGGCCACCGAAGAGATGATAGGTTATAGCTCCCAAGAACTTTTGAAAATGAACGTTAGAGATTTTCTGGCAGAGGAAGGCATCAGTTTGGCAAGACAAATCAGGCGCAAACTATTCCTGGGGGAACCGGTGGAACAGCCATATGAGCAGTGCCTGATTAGCAAGGATGGTACAGAAAGGATCCTAAAGCTGACCACCAACATAATTAGAGAAGATGGCAAACTAAAGGGTTTTCAAAATATTGCCAGGGACGTAACCAGAGAAAAAGAGATACAAGATAAGTTGAGAGCAACTTACCAGGAGCTGCGTGAATCTCATCAGCAGCTAAAGGAAAGCCAGGAACAGCTGATCCAGGCTGAAAAATTGACGTCTCTGGGACAGCTGGCCGCCTCTATTGCTCACGAAGTTAATAATCCTCTTTCCGGCGTCCTCGCCTACACTCAATTATTGGCAAAGAAGATAAGAAGCAACAATATTCAGAAGGATGTTTCTCTACAGTATTTATCTAAAATGGAGGCTGAACTGGTCCGCAGCACGAAATTAATCCGGCACCTTCTGGATTTCGCACGCCAGTCCCCTCCAGCATTCCGTCCGCTAAACTTAAACGATGTAGTGAATAGATCTTTCGAGCTTGCCGCTCACTCGGCCGAGTTGCATCACATCCAGACTGTAAAAGAACTTGACCCGTCACTGCCCAATTTAATGGCTGATTTCGATCAATTGCATCAAGTGTGCACCAACCTTATTTTGAACGCCATTCAGGCTATGCCACAAGGTGGAAAACTGACTCTGCGAACGTTATTTGATAACGGACAGATAAAGATGCAGGTCCAGGACACGGGTTGCGGGATATCACCAAAAAATATGCGAAAGTTGTTTACCCCCTTCTTTACTACCAAGCAAGAGGTAAAGGGGGTCGGCCTTGGTTTAGCTATATCCTATGGCATTATCCAGAGGCATAATGGGAAAATAGAGGTGCAGAGCGAGGAAGGAGAGGGGACCACCTTTACTATCTACTTGCCATTACACAATATGGAACCTTCAGAAAACACTGCCGTAACCGCTTCTAACGTATAGGGGGAACAATGAAAAACAAGAAAAGAAAAATACTGCTGGTAGAGGATGAGGCGGTTTTGAGGGAGGCGCTTCAGGACTGGCTCGTAGCAGACGGATATGAAGTTGAAACTACTGAATCAGGAGAGGACGCGCTGGATAAAATTAAGAAAGAAGAGTTTGGCGTCATAGTTCTTGACTTAAGGTTACCGGGTATTGATGGTCTGCGCGTGTTTGAAGAAGTAAAGGACGTGAAGCCTGAAATCAAAGGTGTAATCATTACTGCCTATCCTTCGAGTGAAACGCTGGACAAGGCAAAGGAAATTGGACTGCTCGATTATTTACCTAAACCTTTTAATATTGAAGATTTGGAAAAGATAATAAGTGGTGCGCTGGATGAAGTAGACGAAAAGAAGCTGAAGGAAAAACATGTTTGGCTGGAACTCGGAGCGGTATCTTTCCGCCTGTGCACACGGAATTATGAGTGTGGGCACTGCGCATTTGCCCAGGACATTCAGGACAGGTTCGGCACTATATCGGTAATAGGTGAGCACGAGGTTGCCAGGTTTAAGCAACTACCGGGAAATCAAAGACTGTGCCGCTATACCTCGGTACATTTCGTTAAGAAGGAGAGACCGGATCTGGTAACCACATAGTGACCCCAATTATCTATGACGCGCCGGGTAATGATGTAGATTTTAGAAGGAGGACAACAATGGGAGACAAGAAAGGAAAGATTTTACTTGTTGAAGATGAGGCTGTAGTAAGAGAGAGTGTGCGGGATTGGCTGATGGACGATGGGTATGAAGTAGAGTGTGCCGAAAGTGGGGAAGAAGCCCTAAAACGGATCGAAAAAGCAGACTTCGGTGTTATAGTTCTTGATTTGCGGCTACCAGGCGTGGACGGACTGCAAGTGTTCGAGCAGGCTAAAAAACTGAAGCCCGCAACTAAAGGGGTGATGATTACCGCTTATCCATCTATCGAAACAAGAGATAAGGCACGGCGTCTGGGCCTCCTCGACTATCTACCAAAGCCTTTCAAGGTCGAGGACCTGGAAAAGACAATTAAAGATGCATTGGAAGAGGTCGTAGGCAAGAGGTCGACGGAGCAACAAGAATGGGTGGAACTCGGCGCAGTGTCAGCCCAACCATGCACCCATAATTATGAATGTAGCTCGTGCGGATTTGCACATGATTTACAGGATAGATACGGGACTATAGCAGTTATTAGCGAAGACGAAATAACAAGCCTCAGACAACTACCGGCCAGTAAAAGACTATGTCCGTATAGGGAATGGTTGGGAACTCGTTCAACAGCGTAAGTTTAGGCTACTTATCAGTGTCGTATAGTAATTTAAAAAGGAGGACAGAATAATGGTAACAGTGCAACGTCTTAAGGAATTTGAACTCTTCAAAGGCCTCACCGATGGTGATTTGAAGAAAATAGCCGAGCTTTGTCAGGTGCAGTCTATGCATGAGGGTGATCGTATTTTGGAGGAAGGGACAAGAGCGACTAATCTACATATATGCTGTAGCGGTAAGGTCGATATTGTAACCTGGGTTAAGAAGCCCTGGAACAAGTACGTTAGGATCCACCAAGCCCTGCCTGGTGAAGTGTTTGGATGGTCCGCACTGGTAGCACCGTATAATTATTCTGCCAGCGCCGTATGTGTGGAAGACGGGGAGGAAATCCGAATTAAGGGGAACGATTTGCTGGCGCTGCTACATGACCGTCCTCATCTAGGATATACAATAATGGAAAATCTTGCCGCTGATATCGGTGCTAGGTTAGTACAAATGCGGCGAAGCCTGATTACGGAATGGCTGAGTGCTCCGGCCATTGCAGGTTCGAGCACTTGGAGTGAACCACAGAGAAGATAAGCCAGCGCAATTCCGCAGATTATAAGTGCCGTTATGGCGTTACTAATTGCCGGAAGCATGCTCATACCAGGTAATATTCCAAATATAGTAACAGCTGGAAGACTTAAAATAATTATGAAAAAGTGGTCGGTAATAGGGGTGCCCCTGGGGCTGGCTTTAATGGTTATCTATTTCGCGGCTTTGATTCCGCTTCTCTTTTGAAAGTAGAATTAATATGCATTAGCTGATACGTTAAGAGATTCACTTGGCCGAATTTACTGGCAAAACGGACACTTAATGGAAGAGCCGATTACCGCTGCTTTAATGTGAATCCTGCCGTGACGGCTGCAGGTAAGTTGATAGTAGGCTCGAACTACTTTAGTACTCGGGTCCTCTAATGTAGGTGGAGTCGGGAAAGAGCCCATGTTATCAAGCGTTTCCTTTTCATTATTCGTAATGTATGATGCGCCGCATTTGGGGCACCTGGTGGCATCGGGCAGAGCGATACAACCGCACCTCGAACATTGAATCGTTTCTTTTAGTAACTGAATCATCGTGTAGCTTGACCTCCTCCCTCTAAGCAGCCATAAAAGAATTAATTTTACTCACAAATACAGCCTAGATACCATGAATTGGATGCCGTGTCTCGATAAATATCATAGAGACCTTTACTTGTTCTCACTCGAAAATAGTACTTAGAATTCTCCTGTCCGAATAGCTCGTCTGACACCTGCCACTGCTGATATATTCTGGTTACACGTTCAGACTTACCGTTCCTGCTGAAAGTCAAGGGCGTACCCTCGATATTAGCTGTTACTTTGAGTCCCTCCGGTTTTTCAAGAAGTTTAGCCATTTAGAACCTCCATGATTTATTTAAATAAATAAAATTATTGTTAATCATCATCGATTCATAATTTCCTGATAACGCCGACCACCTTACCCTGAACTTCAACATTTTGAGGGTCTACATATAGCGGTTTCATGCTGGCATTGGACGGCTGGAGGCGAATCGAGTCTTTCTCCCGAAAGAGTCTCTTAAGAGTTACTTCTTGTTTATCCTTCAACCATACAGCTACCATATCGCCATTGTCGGCTGTTTCGGCGGCTTTCATTAAAACAATGTCACCATCATCAATAAGCGCGTCGACCATAGAGAGGCCCTTGACCCTTAGGGCATAGACCTGTTTACCCGGAGTCAGCTCTTCGGTTAGCTCTAATGCCTCTGCTGCCTCTTTTTGCCATGTGTCCGAACCTGGCACAGGTATGGGCTCACCTGCGGCTATATAGCCTAGAACGGGTACCCTGACAGTAGTTTTCCTGCCAATTAACTGAATGCTTCTGAAAACCTCAGGGTCACGATGTATGTGGCCTTCTCTTTCCAGTATGTTCAAATGGTGCTGGACCACCGCCGTTGAGCTGATATCGCAGCCTTTGAGTATGTCTCTAACGGTAGGGGCATAACCCCTATCTTCGATGAAATTACGGATGAACTTGAATATCCGCTGTCTGGTTTCACTTAAACCGGGCTTTCTCATCCAGTTTCCTCAACTCCTAAACAGATGTTTTACAAACTTGTGTTTTACAAACCAATGTTCTACAAACAAGTGTACCTGAGTTTTTCGAGCTTGTCAATACCCTTTGGGTGTTTTTAGTACAAAAACACGAAAAAATTGAATTTTATTAGGATTTTTCGATTAAAAAGAGGTGATATTGGGTATTGTATGGATAGTTACTTAATGTGGCTTGGCCTTAAATCGAAGTCGTTTCTATGATTTTACCAATTTAATACCCTTGTCGAAAGCCGCTAAATTGGTTTCGATTTCTTTGGGGAAGGTCTCGAGCAATACGGGTTCAACTGACTTCCTGTCTAATGGTAAAACACCGGAACCAATCAGGGCACCGATGAGAATCGCATTGGCAAACATATGACTGCCCATTTTTTGAGCTTCATCAGTAGCATTGATGAGCCAGGTCTTAGATGATAAATCCTTTATGGTTTCGATGAGCTTGTCCAGGTCCGGATATTGAGCGTGGCCAGCCGTAACATCGACTGAATAAATAGGCCTGGGATTGACGATTGTAACAACGTCCGAATTGCCATATTTTCCTAACATTCTCAGTGTTTCCACGGGCTCCATGCCCAGGATTATATCGGCACAACCTTCAGGTATGAACGGGCTGTATTGTGTGTTTTTAGATATTCTCATATGGCTCATAACGGGGCCGCCGCGTTGAGATGCCCCGTATGTTTCGCCGACGGTTACACAGAAGCCGTCTCTAACAAAGGCATTGCCGATAATAAGTGAAATCATCACGTTTCCCTGACCGCCGACACCGGTGATAATCAAGTTTAGCGGATCTTTCTTCAATTGTTTCTTAGTCATGCTGCCTCTCTTACTATGGCGCCTTGCGGGCATATGTCCACGCAAACGCCACATCCTGAACATATAACCTCGTCTATCTTCGATTTACCCGTCGTCTTGTCCCACACTAACCCAGGACACAGGAAAATTCTGGTACAGAGCCTATCGCATCCACAAGCTTCTCCAATACACTTATTAGAATCTACGTGTACTTTGTATGGAGCCTTGTTCTGCTTAGCCCTTACCAGTTCGCATTTTCTCCGCATTATGGCCACTTTAGCGCCGCCGTCTTCGGCCATTATGTTCAGTAACGTAGAAGTAGTACTTTTCAAGTCGAAGGGATCGCATACCTCGACGCGTGCGCCCAGAGCGCGGCACAGTGCCTCCATACTGACAATCTGCGTTGGCTCTCCCATGGCGGTCATTCCCGTCCCTGGATGAGGTTGGAAGCCGGTCATCGCTGTGGCACCATTGTCGAGGATGACAAGTATGAAGTTGGACCGATTATAAATACCATTTATCAAAGCCGGGATGGTAGCATGATAAAAGGTAGAGTCTCCCACTACGGCAATAATCGGCTGGTCGAATCCAAACTGGCCAAGCTTTCCCAGTCCGTTGGCCACACCGGCTCCGCCGCCCATGCAGTGCATGGTTCTCACCTGAAAGAAACCGGCCGGACCAAGGGCCATGGAGTAACATCCTATGTCACCCGTAACAAAGCCCTCACGTCCATCCAGTTTAAGCGCGTTCTTTATTGACCAGAAGGTAGCACGGTGAGGACAGCCGGCACAGAATGTCATGGTCCTATCCGGAACATTGCTCTTGATTAAAGCTTCAGCTTTTTTATGGTACTCCGAGTCACGTGATTGATAAGCCAGTCCCAGAATACTGGATACCGCTTTGATAACCATATCCGGATTTAATTCACCAAAGGCGTTCAGATGCCCGGAACGCTTGCCGCAAAAGATAGGTCGTTTAATGTCCGGCGGGAAATTGCCCGCCAATTCCATGATGCTGCGCTCGATAAAGGGATCGATTTCTTCCACAAACAAGACTTTGTCCGACTTGTTCAAGTACTGAGCGATGAATTTCTCTGGTAGCGGCCACAACGTGCCTAGTTTCAGTATACCGACTTTGTCTCTCAAATTTAGTGCATCTACAGCGTCCTGGGAATACAGCCAACAGCTTCCAGAGGTTACAATAAGCAAATCTGCCTTGTCTGGACCTACATATCGATTAAACGATGACGATTCAAACTTATCCCGTGCCTTATCCAGCTTCATATGAAGCAGGAAGTGCCTGAAGGGACTTGGCATAGGTATGTAAGTAGTCGGCATCACGCTTTTGAGATCATGTATCTGCTCGAATCGAGCTTTAAACTGTTTTTTAGGCAACTCGCCGATTTTTACATTTCCTCGGGCGTGAGCTATTCGCGTCACACTTCGCAACATACATACCGTTCCCAGCTCTTCAGCCAGGTCGAAGAGCCATTTCGTCATGTCCTTTGCCTCTTGAAAGTCGCCCGGTTCCACAAGCGGTATATCGAGCCACTTAGCTACCGGACGTGTATCCTGTTCATTTGAACTGGATATGGCGGAGGGATCATCACAACTTACCAAAACCAGGCCTGCCTTGCCTGTGCCTGTCATAACCAGGTTGGATAGGAAATCAGAAACTACGTTTATGCCGTTCTGCTTCATGGCTGCCAGAGCCCTGATTCCTGCATATGAGGCACCAGCCGCAGCTTCCATGGCCACTATCTCATTTATGGACCACTCTGCGTAGATTCCCACGTTTTTGGCTACCTGGGCCAGGCTGCCTAGAATCTCAGATGAAGGAGTTCCCGGATAGGCAGCAGCAAATCCTATTCCAGCCTCCAGTGCGCCACGGGCAATCGCTTCATTGCCGATAAAAAGCTGACTGGTGCCAGGTGCCTTTATATCAATACTCGCCATGGCTTTTACCTCCTTGGTACTCCCTGCTAAGATAGCAGCTTTTTAGCCAACTCTACTGATAAACCAAGGTAGAGCAGGTTGTCTCTGCTACCACTCCTTTTGACTATCTCACTCAAGGCTCGTCTCTTTTTGAGCAGGGCCGCTTCTTTCAAATGCTGAAGATTCGATTCAGGAAGCTTTTCGATTTGTAGTTTCCCTTTCTTTTTGGCTTTGTCGATTAAATCTGCTCCGGCGTCAGTGCGGACAATAACGGTGTTCCAGCCGTCGATTCCCTCAACCGACCCGACCGAAATGTCAGCGAATTCCGAGGTCATGTCAATGCAATAGGCGCAGGCGGGCATGGTAAACTTCCTGATTTGCTCGAGGGGGAATGAGGTTACGCCTTTTGCATTATAAACATCGAATCTGTTTGCCGGCGGTGGTGGAATATCAAATTTCCTGACTTTCGCCAGGTCGATGTTCTCCTTTAGAAATCGATGAAATCTATCTGGAGATAGCGCCCAGGTACAAAATAAACCGATTACCATTTTAATGTTATCAACATTAACTCTATTGTCAGGTGGTTCCAGCTTCATTTTAGCTATAGATGAAACCTGGCATGGCATGGCCACAATAGCCAGTTTGCTGTGGCTATCATTGGGTAACTGGTTATAGCTGCCCAGGACAGGGCAGGCCATATAATTGGAGCCCGTACATTGAAGCACGTCGGCAACACTCTGAGCCAGGAATGGGATTGGAGTCTTGTCATCAGAAGTCCCGGTGAGGATAGCACCATCTAAGGAGCCTTCAGAGATCGCTAAGGACAAAAGAGCAGTCACAGCACCGCCATACTGTGCTTTTTCGATGATAGTACTGTCGGTAGCCCTGGCCATGATAATTTGTTTTACAGCACCTATTTCATATTCCATATACGGTTTGCCGAATATTTTTTCACTAATAGCGTTCATGTCCGTGAAAGTGCGCGGACAATATTCGTAACACTGTGCTTCATCCGTTCTACTGCAGTTATCCAAGAGCGCAATTCTACCATTGTAGTATGTTAAATAAGGGCAACTACCGGTGCAGGCACCGCACAAACTACACAGCCCCTTTTCTATGACTTCGCTCAGAAGTTCCTTACAACCTTTGGCTATTATGGCCATGGCTCTCCTTTCGCACGATTCAGCATTCACTTAACTGCGATAGCTTCTATCTCTACGGGAAAACCTCCTGGTATTTCTTTTACAACTACGCAGGAGCGCGTCGGCGGCTCCTTGGAGAAAAACTTGCTGTAGATGTCGTTCATACCTTTGAAGTCCGTGCTATCTCTTAGAAAAACGGTTACTTTGACCACCTCCTGGAGCCCGCTACCGGACGATTCCAACAGTGTCTTCAGATTGGTTAAAGCCAGCTTTGTAGCCGTTTCTATATCATCGACCGTAGCTGATTTATCGGGGCTTATACGAAGCATGCCGGATACGAATAGCAATGCACCGGCCTCAATGGCATGAGAGTAGGCACCGCCCTTAGCCAACGAATCTACGGTATGCACCCTCTTCTCCACAATATCTCCCGCAAACGGGCTGGTTCAGCCAGATTTCAATCAAAGAGTCTCAAAGAAATAGGCGCTGGAATTATAGCATAATGGTCTGCGTATTTAGAAAATCAGCTGAAGGTAGTGGCGTCCGTGGTCTCGATGTGCGATACAAGTGATAGCGGGTTACGAAGTCTTATCGTCTACTCTGAATACAATATGTTTCTGCCAGTCCGCTGAAGTCTTCGGAAAGTCAGTCCTAAAATGTGCACCGCGGCTCTCTTCGCGAAGCAGCGCCGCCTCAGCCATTAAACGGGCATTCAGAGCCATATCGCTTAGCTCAAAGGAAGGACGGTCCGTTGGTTGAGCTAATAAGCTTTGCCACGTCGATAAAATATCGACGGCTTTAGCCAGACCATCACTGGAACGGACTATCCCAACCTTGTCCCACATGAGAGATTGTAGGTTGGCTAAATTGATTTTAGGTGCTGTTCTTAGCTTTTTACGCGACTGCAGGTGGTAACAGTTGGTTTGGCCGACTATAGAAGTGGCAATTACACCTGACGATTCTTTGGTCCTTTCGATAATACGTTTACTGAATACTACCACTTCCAGTAACGAATTCGATGCTAATCTGTTAGCGCCGTGGACGCCTGTGCATGCCGCTTCACCGGCAGCGAATAAGCCCGGAATATTAGTTTCGCCCCATATGTTTACCTTGATACCACCCATAAAGTAATGTGCGGCTGGAGCTACCGGTATTAAGCCCTTGGTCATTTCGAGGCCGTGGCCTAGGCAAAAACGATAGATATTAGGGAAACGGGTGGTTACCTTGCGTGCAGGTATGTGGGTGACATCCAGAAATACACGGTCGCTGCCAGTCTTGTGCATCTCATGCATAATGCTTCTGGCTACAACATCTCTGGGGGCGAGTTCTGCATCAGGTGTATAATCGGGCATGAAACGGTAGCCTTCTACATTGCGCAGTATACCCCCTTCACCGCGCACTGCTTCACTGATTAAGAAAGGAGGTACTCCAGGTAGCCGGACTGCCGTGGGATGGAACTGGAAAAATTCCATGTCGGTAACTTCGGCACCAGTTTGAAAAGCCAGGGTAATGCCGTCCCCGGTAGCTACATCGGAGTTAGTCGTATATTTGAATAATCGCCCGGAGCCGCCTGTGGCTATTATTACAAAACGGCAATCATAATCTTCAACCAAACCAGAGCGAGCATCTAATGCTCGCACGCCTCTTACTTTTCCGGAGTCTATCAGGATTTGAGTGGCCAGACAATTTTCCAGGACTTTTATAGAAGACATTCGAACTCGCTGGCTAAGTGTGACTTCAATGTGCTCACCCGTGGCATCTCCACCGGCGTGCAGTATGCGTGGCACACTATGGGCTGCTTCTCTGGTTAACGCGATCTCGCCATCGAGCGTATCGAACGGAACGCCGAACTTAATGAGATCGGCAATGCGGTCAGGCGCTTCCGTCACCAGAATCCGCACTGCCTCCGGGTCACAAAGACCATCGCCGGCATTTATTGTATCCTGGAAATGAAGCTCAGGAGAATCGTTTTTACCGATAGGGGCCGCAATGCCCCCTTGAGCATGCCTCGTATTACAGTCCTCGATACTACCTTTAGTTAGAATCAGGACGCTACCCGCGTCTTTGGCCAGAAGCGCAGTGTACAGACCAGCAATGCCGCTGCCTATGATGGCATAATCATAAGTCATTATATTCAATCTCCTGGCTAGTGGGGTGGCCTTGTAATGACCAGGGGCTTGTCTTCAATATAGTAACATCAACTAACCTGCCTAAGCAATTTTCATGGCTCTTGAAGAAAACGAGTTTGTTGCTACGTGTGCGTCCGTAACACTTGCCATCTTTTTTACCTTCAACCAGTACCTGTACTGATTTTCCGTTGAGCTCGGCATTAATTTCCGCAGCAATTTCAGTCTGCACTTCCTCCACCTTGTTTAGTCTTTCTTTTTTAATTTCTGGTGGGGTATTGTCCTCATACTCCCGCGAAGCGGTCGTACCGGAACGCAGAGAATAAGCAGCAACATGGACGGTATCGAACCTGATGTCTTTAAGTGCAGCTAAGGTCTGTTCAAATTGTTCCTGACTTTCGTCGGGAAAACCGACGATTATATCGGTGCTGAGAGCTACGTCGGGAATGTACTTACGAATGCTGGCGACGAGTTGACGGTACTGTTCTAGCGTATAATCGCGTCTCATAGCTTTAAGGATATGGTCACTTCCGGCCTGGAGCGGAAGGTTTATATGCCGGCAAACCTTGTCCAGGCAGGCCACAGATTCTATGAGCTGCTGGCTCATATCCTTGGGATGGTTAGTTAGAAAACGAATCCTCAATAGTCCACTAATACCGTTCAAGTTAACAAGCAAATCGCCGAGGCTTGGCTGGCTTGGCAGGTCTTTGCCATATGAATTTACATTCTGACCTAACAAAGTGACTTCCTTGACCCCGTGCTTGGTTAGTCCGGTTACCTCACAGACTACTTCATCAATTTGACGGCTTTTTTCTCGCCCTCGCCGGTAGGGGACAATACAGTAAGAACAGAAATTATTGCACCCCTGAACGATGGGGACAAAGGCAGTCACATGCGGATTTTGGACGCTGGCCGGTTTGATCTGCTTAGGAACGTGGGCGGTTTGACTATCAAGCCAGCTGAGCAGTTCGGAATAGCCAGAGGGTCGGAAAAAGAGGTCGACGTGGGGGAAGTTTTTCTGAAGCTGCTTGATGTTGGAATCAACAAAGCAACCCGTGACCAGAATGGATAGGTCAGGCTGGTGATTTTTCATGCCTTTCAGATAACCGAGCATGCCGAGGACTTTGGTTTCAGCACTCTGCCTGACCACACACGTATTGATGATTACCAGATCAGCTTTTTGCATAGAGTCAGCAGGCTGATAACCGGAATTTTCAAGGAAGTCGGCTACTTTTTGTGATTCGGCTTTGTTCATCTGACAGCCGATGGTCCATATAAAATAATTGGGCATATTCATTCACGATATCCAGACACAATCAGGAAATATGCTAGCTCAAAGTCAGAAATCGTGTCAATTAATGGATTATGGTAAAAATCAGTTTAAATTACACATTCTTTGCGGAACTGTTCCAGCTCATTATCTGAATAACCGGCGACCTCACGCAGGATAGAGTCGGTATGTTCGCCTAGCGCTGGAGCTGCGGACTTGGTCGTCGCATCTGTTTGACTGAAATGAATGGGATACCCAGGTATTTTTATCTTTCCCAGTTTAGGATGGTCGAAATCCATTATGTAGCCGTTCTCCATTATCTGCCGGTCGTCAACCAGCTCGGATAATCTATTAACGGGTGCTACAGGTAAATCATGTTCGGCTAAAATTTTAAGCCACTCATCTCTGGTGCGGGTGGTGAAACTACGGTCAAACATGGAGACGAGTATCTCTGAATTGGACAGCAGCTTCTCGTTTGAGCCAAACCGGCTATCCTTCTCCAACTCGGGATGTCCTATGGCTCGGCAGAAGGGCGACCAGTATTTGTCATAAATCGCAGCCGTCAGAATGAACCAGCGACCGTCCGCACATTTATAATAATTCCTTAGGGGATGTTCCGTTGACCGCTGATGACGTGGCGCTTCGAAACCGCCGACAAGCGCGATAAAGACGTTGCAATAGAGAAGATAGAGGGCGGTACTTAAAATGGAAACGTTTACTTCTTGGCCTATGCCGAAGCGCTCGCGCATTAATAGCGCAGTAATGACCTCATGACTGGCCATAATCGATGTAGCCTGGTCCACAATACCAAACTGGGATACTAACGGCGTGGCGCTGGGTTCACCTATACAGTACATCATGCCTGACCTGCCCTGACCCTGATAGTCAAAAGCGCCCACGTCTCGGTCCGGGCCGTTAGGACCGTAGCCGGAAACCCAAGCGTAAATAATCTTAGGATTTATCATGGATAAAGTATCGTAGGCCATTTGTAGCTTCTCGACGGCTGACCTGCGTAAGCTGGTAAGAAAAACATCTGATTTAGCTGCCAAACGATACACTATTTCTCTGCCCTTATCTTTAGCCAGGTCTACAGTTATATTTTTCTTACCACGGTTAGCGGCTTCGTGCCATATGCTGCTCCCATCTTCGAGTTGCAGGTGGACGCGACCCACATAAGCTAGCCTTCGGATTGGGTCCCCCAATTCGGGGTGTTCGATTTTTATTACCTCCGCACCGAGGTCGCCCAGAATGGCGGCACCACCAGGTCCGGCATGAAACATACCGAGCTCAAGTACGCGAATTCCTTCCAATGGCTGATTCATGCGTAAACCTCTGAAGTTATTTGGAGCCCTTAGATACTAACAGTAAATTATGCGTAACTTGTTGGTGAAATATAGCCATACCACTGGCGGAGGGAATGGGATTCGAACCCATGACCCCGATTTCTCGGGGCAACCGC
>CAYPRI010000023.1:13501-24235 GCA_964413085.1 uncultured Dehalococcoidales bacterium | reverse complement strand
TTCAAACTGGAAGTAACGCTGTCTTCCATTGATAAACTGATTAAGTTGAAACCTGAGAGATTATGCTATAGCCACTTCGGCTGCTATGGAAACGGTGTAGAAAGGCTTGAATTATATAGAAAAAAAGTCGTTGAATGGTATGAACTGGTTAATAGCGAGGCCCGAAAAGGAAGTAGTCTGGAACAGATATTAGAGGTACTTCGAGAAAAGGATAAGGATCTGGATTATCTTGACAGTTTGGGTCCTGACATATATTCCAGAGAACTATCACTGATTTTCAACGATATTCGTGGTTTGGCCGGCACTAACCTTAGGGACAATACTTGATCTATAGGATTGACTTTGTGGTTATCAACGACGATAATGTCTGATCATCTAGGTCTACTTTAAATAGATGAATTCCCGTTTCAACATATATTTTAGTCGCTGGTAATTCCTATCCGTGGCGCATTCGTCTAGGGGTTTAGGACACCTCCCTCTCAAGGAGG
Organism: uncultured Dehalococcoidales bacterium; assembly: GCA_964413085.1. Lineage (GTDB taxonomy): Bacteria > Chloroflexota > Dehalococcoidia > GIF9 > UBA5629 > 9FT-COMBO-48-23. The sequence continues at coordinate 23,747 of CAYPRI010000023.1, read as the reverse complement.
AGATCACCGGTTCGAATCCGGTATGCGCTACCAACTGCTTGCAAAAGTTTGCAAAACGTAGCTATTTCTGACTCAATTTTGTCCACTCTACTTAGAATAGGTTTTTTGTTCTTCCCCCCAAAAGTAACATTTGGAGCTTTACATCAGATTTTACGCACAGCATCAATCTCAACGTGAGCCTCAGTAAGCATTTGCTCAACTGAATCCCGCTCTTCCCATATGAAGGACAAGGCAATGCCACAATCACTAGAAAACTGTCTTGGTGTAGGGATCAACTTAACAGTATAGCCCTCTTTTTTCAATATTTTTTCTGAACGTATAGCTGACGACGTTGTGAAGAACAGAATTACACCGTATTCATTCATAAGTTGACAATTTCCTTTAGTGACCGCATAACTTTTTTAATTTGATTCGGTGTAGTGAAAATGCCAGGCGATAAGCGCACTGTTCCTTCGGGAAAGGTGCTTATCGTCTTGTGCGCTGCTGGAGCACAATGCAACCCGACTCTGGTCAAAATACCGTAGCCTTCATCTAGGTTCAAACCTATTTCGGAGACACGTTTGTTAGCAGCAGTAAAGGATACAATGGCTACCGTCTTTTCTGGATTAAGAGTTCCGTATACGTTAACGCCTTTTATGCCAGACAGACCTTCGATGATGGCGCTGATAAACTCCTTTTCCTGTGCACGTATTAACTCAATATCTTTATTAACAACCCAATTTAATCCAGCACGCAAACCGGCAATGCCTACAATGTTCGGTGTGCCACTCTCAAATTTGTCAGGAAGATACTCCGGCTGTGCCTCCATCTCCGACTGACTTCCTGTACCTCCTCGCATTAGAGGTTCAACCTGTGAAGTGTCGATATGGTCGCCGATGACAAGACCACCGACTCCCGGAGGTCCCTGCAAGCCCTTATGCCCGGTGAAGGCAAGAAAATCGATTCCAAACGCCTTTACATCTATGGGCATGACTCCCGCTGTCTGTGCGGCATCTACCAGCAAAAGTGCGCCAGCTTTATGAGCTATTGAGGCAACTTCGGCAACAGGCAATATAGTCCCCACCACGTTGCTGGCATGATTAATGACCACAAGACGAGTAGTGGCATCTACTGCTTCGACAATATCACCTAAGTCCAAACTACCGTTTGAGTCGCACGATACAACATCAACAATAAGACCTTGCTCTTCTAGGCTTCGTAGAGGCCGCATTACTGCATTATGCTCCATAGAACTGGTGACGACGCGGTCGCCGGGTTTGAGCAAACCTCTCAGGACTATATTTATAGCGTGGGTTGCATTGCCAGTGAAGATGATTCGCATAGGGTCTCTGATATTGAAAAAGCGGGCAATATCTTCTCTGGTGTCATACATCACCCGCGCTGCCTCTATAGACAGCTGATGCCCTGAGCGGCCGGGGTTGCCGCCGGCTCGCTCCAGTACATATACCATCGCCTTTAAAACTTCAGGCGGCTTGGGCCAGGATGTCGCCGCGTTATCCAGATAGATCATTTTTCTAATATGATCCGATAACTGCTGTCAGGTTGGTCTTCTACAGTGACTTTCCAGCCGGAATTCTTAGCCAAGCGAGATACGTTTTCAAGTGCAGTATCTGAATCCACGAGAACTTCTAAAGTTCCGTTTCCCATTTTATGCAAAGCCTCTTGGGTAAGCATCGGCGGTTGAGGACATGACAGTCCACGAGCATCCACAGTTTTTATATTTCCCATAATAAACCTCCTATATCTTTGCTTCACGCATTGTCAAACCGATGACGATACATATTACCAGGCCAACTACCACCGTAATCGGTCCAAATGCAGCGGGACCGGCTGGTGAACTGGCAATGCTGAAGTTGTGAGCAAATCCCGCTCCTACAATCATTCCGATAGCAAACATGCCTGCATCAGTATCACCTTCACCAGAGAGAAAGAGCTGTCGACCAGGACAGCCACCGGCCAATGTAAAAGCCAGACCAGCCAGCACCATACCGCCTAAGTTCCACCATTCGTTGGTTTGGGCTACTGGCTGGTTCTGGAAGCCTGCATGAAACTGACCCAGCGCCAGGTTGGTTGCAAAAGCGGCTACGATGAGGGCCAGGACGCCGTAAAGAAGACGATTATCACGCAGCAAAATTGAGTCTCGTATGGCTCCTACTGTGCAAAAGCGGCTGCGCTGAGCCATAAAACCAATAAAAAGGCCGACGGCAATAGACATAGCCCAAAAAGCATGCTGGCTACCAGGACCGGTGGTGGAGAAAAATATCGGACCGGTAAGATTGCCATCGGCATCTCTTCCGAATTGTGGGGCGAGCAGCAAGAGGACTAGCAGAGTTACCATTATGGCGGGCATCACCCATCCCAGTGCTTTTGGCGCTGGACGGTTACGCCCCAAGCTGAATCCCATCTTCAAGAAGCCGATGCCTATGCCAATACCGGCGATAAGGCCGAGAATGCCAAAAATAGCATTCCAATCGCCGCCACTCAATCTTAGATAGGCACGCCAAGGGCATCCAAGAAAGACCAGGGCACCGAACACGGAGAACATACCCAGCAGAAAGCGTACCAGTGGAGATGAGCCACTGCGCGGCTTAAACTCTCTGAAGGAGAGGGCAGCGATAAGTGCTCCGAGGACAAAACCGATTATTTCGGGGCGAATATATTGCACCACGCTGGCGCGATGCAAAGCGAGAGCGCCAGCAATGTCACGATTGAAGCAAACTACACAGATTCCCATATTGCCGGGATTACCCAGTTTGACAAGAACAGGTGCCAGAACTCCAACAACAAGGCCAGTAATAATTGGACCCCAACGAGAGGTAAGAAAACGTGAAATTGAAGACACTAAAGCTCCTTTCGTTATAGTTTTTCCTCTACGCGGATAACCATAACCGGGAGCTGATGAAGGCTTAGCGAGGCAAAGACATCAGGGCAACGTTATGAATTTTCCGCGTAGCAGACGCTAGACAATAATGCACCACATGCATCCAGTCCTTACGTCAGGTGCGGCGATTCAGCACTCTCATATCGTCACCCCCTTTCTTCATTCTGTCCACTGCAGCCGCCTTGGCCGTCTAACATTATATATAAGCGACTTCTGATATTCAATCTTAATCATTTACATCAAGCTGTATACCCAGCAGGTTGAATATATCCAACTACAGATTAGGCAAATGCAAAGACTGCTTTAAAAGTTCTATATATTGAACAACTTGGGCTACCAAACCCCTTCTAATGTGGTTTTCTGTGAAACATACACTAACGCATTAAGTCCTGTGACTATCTAAAATCGCTTCTTTGCCGGTATTAACTATTGGGCCGTTTTATCCTGGCTGTCCCCTGATTCGCCCTCCGCCCGTTTTTTAAAGAAACGCTGTTTTTTAAACGCTGCTGCCATTGAGCTCCAGATTTTAGCGTTCTTGAGTCTACTAAACATAGGCTCCGTACTTGTTTCCATGGCAGGTTCCTTAGTTTTATCTTCGATGGGCTTTATGTCAATCAGTTTCCCGCCCAAGGATGGCCTCATTTGTCCCGGCTTTACCATGGCAAATGCAATCATGGATGCCACCAGCATGGTGACTACAGCAATTATCCACCAGACCCAGACAGGTATTGGAGTGGGAGTCTCTACAGATGGTGTTGTTGGTGTTGGCGCTGCTTTTACCGTGAAAGTACCTATTGGGCTGGGATCGGATACTACCGGCTCAAGGGCTCTTACCTGCCAGAAATATGTGGTACCATAATTCAGCTTGCCATCGTAAAGATAAGATGTTGTGGGCACTTCAGTCTTTACTATCACGTCCTGCAGTGAGGGATCTGCAGCCAGGATAAATTCGTATTTACTCGTTTTAGGCATCCCTGACCAGGAGAATCCGGGCGAATTCGAGACATTCTTACTACCGTACGTGGGATTGAACAAGATTACGGATGGGTATGGCGAAGCAGTCGGCAGGCCAGCTTCAACGGTGAAATACATGGTTGCCGACCATGGACTGCGCACGGTTTCGCCGGTTACGGAAGCTCTTGCCCTGACCCTCCAGTAATAGGTATGCCCGCTTTCGAGGTTGGCCCAACCACCTATGTTCGAGCCGGACACTGGTATCAAGGCGCCAGCCGGAATAAAAACTTCCGGCGCCAACTGACTAGTGGGGGTGATATCTTCATTTACCAACACCCTGTTGGTAAAGTTAATGTCTTTGGCTAACTGCAGTTCATAGACGAAAACGTTACTAAGACTACGCCACGAGAAATTAACCTCTACAGCTCTACCCGTCTTCGGGTCAACCGGGATAGTACTGCCGCTTGCCGGTGCCGCAGTAGACGGTCCCACTTTGGATAATGTGTCTGTGTATCCCCAGAGGCGTCCGATTTCGTGGGCATAGTTATAATTATTATTATCGATCGCCCACAGACTGTTATATTTATTGCTTGATATTTTAAGTGAGCTGGGTTCGCGATTGAAAACTACGGTGGTAGGCAGATTTGCCACCAGGTAATCCCATTCGGGAGGTGGTGGCACGAAGACCCTGGGATTAAGCGTGCGGTCAACACCGGCTTGATTTGCCGCAATCTCAGGAATCGCAGGCGAAGGTGTTCTCCAGGCTCCATAAAGCACATCATTCCTTTGAACCAGACCATAGAAGGCATTGTTGGGTGGCTCCAGCTCGTCCCAGGCCGTGCTCTCGTCTATTACCCAGCGATATATCTTGCCGCTGGTGCCGGAAAAATCAGCGGTGGCCACATAAATTGTTCTGTCAGTATTAAACTGATCATCGAAAAGGACGTGCGCATCACCGTCTATGGGAGGTGCTATCCGTTCACCCTCAGGTGGAAGGATATCAGGTACAGGCTTAGCCAAATCAGTGTAGATTACCCTTCCGTAACCTGCCGGTGATCCGGCCTCCCCCACCAGGACCATATCTTCTTCCCCAGAATTTACTAAAGGGATAGCTATCGAGTGCCCGTTTTCAAGCTCGGTATTCACTTTAACGGTCAGGACCCAGCCTACGCCCTGCCTTACATATTTATAGATAATATTGTTACCCAAAATGTAGATGGCCACATCAGTTAGAGCTAGGTCTGTGGCAGGCGTCAGCACCGGGAAAGACCATCTTTGCCCCTCGTCAGGGGAGTAACCCACTAAATCGCTGTTCCGGTCAGCAAAAACTATGGCCTGGCTTCTGTCCGTATCGGCGTAGCTCGGCTGCTTAACCCGGAGTATGGTGTCATCATCGCTGGTAGCTACACACAACACTCGCTCCCACGTTCTACCGAGCGGGTCGCTCGTACTCCGCCACAGACTATCGAAATGGTTGGGAACAAGAGCTGAATTATTAATGGAAAACAGATACAGTACATCATAGTTTTCGGTGATCAGATTCTCACCGGTTTCCGGTGCTTCCAGTGGAGCAACATCAGAAAGCAGGTCTATTTCAGTGTCTATAAGGCTGAGCTGATTCCAAATGTTGCCGATATCCACATCTATCGTCTTGGCATATTTAGAGCGGTTTAGTTCGTAAGCTGGTGTGTACGGGCTGATTGAGAAGGCTGACTCGTCGAAACGGCTTCCGGTTGTCAGCGCTAAAGGCCAGGTACCGGGATTGACCATAGACGTGCCCCCTACTGATAAGTCTGCCGAGCTTGTGCCACAGTAAGCCTTTGAACCACCTGAATTCCAGGCGAGCTGTGCATTGGCATAGCTTGAGTTGGCGCCCCCCGTTGGAGATTTTGTTGAATCAGACCTTAGCCAGGTAGGTGTGGTTGCATTGCAATCAACACTTCTCCAGATCGCAATTTTACCTATGGCCTGGTCGTCAGTAACTTCACCGGCCAACATGGTGCCGATGGCAAGAGCACCGTAGTAAGCAATGCTGGAAATCCTGCCGGTGGTAGGCGGATTTATCCTGTGAGGTACGGTGTCATTAATTCGATAAACCCCAGCTTGAACATTGGCGGCAACAGAATCGGTGCTGGCATAGAAATTGCGTGCGCCCGCCAGCCCTGAAAAATCTGACGGCAGTTCCAGGTCAGCAGTGATAATTTCAGTAGCCGCTGGAGATCTCAGCCCTGCAAAATTGACGTCGAATAATGGAAATGGATAGCCGCCACCGTCCCATGCAGTAAAATTGGAATCCGTGTCGTGATAACCAATGTGGGCTTCAGTATCCGTGGCGGATGTGACAACAATCAGGCTATTGTCGCTGGCATAAGCGGGCGAAAACTTCAGCGCTACCACATCGCTGCCGCCAGCAGGCCAGTTGGTTGATGGCAAAGCATCCTGTGGCCTCCAGTTACCAGTGCCTGGCGTCATCATAAACACTCTGCCGCCTCCGGCACCAGTCCTGGTACCTATAGCAATATCATGTTTGGTTCCGCTATAGGTCAAAGAAATATCTACACAGCTTATAAGTTCACCAGGAACCAGAGAAAGCCCAGAGTTGGCAGCCTCCCATCTGGCGCCGCCATTTGTGGATATATATACCTGCTGCGGGCCACCGAGTGCGCCACTACCATCGGTTATGGCTACGATGAAATTTACATCGTTTGGAGCTACGGCAATGTTCCATATGGGCATGAATGCGCCAGCGGCTATCAATTGGGCGCTCAGATCGTTCTGCCAGGTTATGCCGCTGTCCTGCGACTTGTATAGTCGCCCGTTACTACCTGAGCCATTCGGATCCGGTATATCTACTGCGTAGAATGTTCTGTCATCTGAGCCGAGAGCAATGTAATTTATTTCTGAAGGGCTGACCATAACGTTATTCAGTTGGCTGGGTGTATCAACTGCGGTCCAGCTCAGTATGCCCGGGTCAGCAGAAACCCGCTTAACGCCGGTCAAAGATATAGTACTGAGTAAAAGTGACGTCAGGAGTATTATACTGATAAGCTTTCGGTTTCTTGACCTCAACATAAGTGTTCCTTTTAACGTTATCCTATATGAGCTTCCTTCTTTTACCGGTTTTAGCATCATACGTGCTGCTAAATAGAGCCAGCTGCTCCTTGCTTATGAACCACTGTCCGCCAATTTTTTCTCCCGTTGGACTCCCCTGCCTTAAAAGGCGCCTGAGGGACTCCTCATGTATGCCAATCTGCCTTGCGGCATCACGAACACTAATGTAACTACGTAAATCTATCATTGTTGTTGTTTTAAACAACTACGCACTATTCTATATTAACATTTTATTATTGTCAAACTTTTTCGTGCCAAAACTGGCCGCCCTACTGGCTTACTGGTACTAAGGTACTAGTTTAAATGTGACTAAAAACTGGGCCATGACATATATATATGTTGCATCTTGGATACGATTCCTTTAAACTTTCGTCACTGGAATTTATCATTGGAGAAATTCAATGGTTGAAGCAATAAATATAATTTCGATGGTAAAACAAAATCCCAAGGCTATGAAACTGGTCCACGAGATTATGTCGGGGAAGTTGACTGAAATGAAACCGACCACGAATATAGCCACAGAAAGTGGGTTTGCTTATCCCGAGGTAGAAAAAATGCTGGAGTCTTCAACTTCGGAAACCGTAGCTACGCTTGAGTTTATGGCTAATGAAGATATTTTGGAGAGAAATTTATATGAAAATATTCGTTTCTGCCCCAAATGCCAGTCCCCGAATCTGAAACCCGGACTTGGATGTCCTGAGTGCGGCTCGGGTAATATTGCCAAAGGACGCATACTCGAACACCTCTCCTGTAGAAACAACAGCCTTGAAGAAGATTACGCAAATAACGGCAAATACGTTTGTCCTAAGTGTCGACAGGAGCTCCGTTTCCTCGGTACGGACTATCAGAGCCTGGGCATTAACTATAAATGCCGGGAGTGCGGTGCGATCTCTAAGGAGGCCGCCTTCAGTATGCAGTGTATACAATGCTCTCATTTGTTTCCTGAAAGTGATGCAAAGGAGCTGGTTCTGTACTCTTATCGCCTAAATGAAGAGAGAAGACGCCAATGGCAATTCGAGCTTTCTGAGAAGCCACGATTCGTAGAGTTTCTCAGGGGCCGGGGTTACGAGGTCATCGAGGGAGCCAAAGTCAATGGAACGACCAAGTCAGGAGCTAAGCACTCACTGGACATACTGGCGCAAAGAAGCGACGGCTTAATAAACTACATAATCGGCATTGGCATAATTATTAACAACCTGGGAGAAAACGTAAACCTGACGGAGGTCTTTGCCTTTGATAATAAGGTATATGACCTTGGCATACACGATAAGGTTCTGCTGGTTATTCCAAGGCTTAGCCCGGAAGCCAGCCAATTTGCCAGACAGCAGAGGATAAAAGTGATTGAAGAAAAGGATATGGAAGTCCTTTTTAAATCAATACCTCAAGCTATAATAAAACAATCGACCGCTAAGACTTTCGTCTTTGCAAATAAAGGTAAACTTCTGGACCATTTGAATAACTCAGGCTATAGGTTTGAGGAAAAGGCCAGAATTATGGGCAGGTCCGGGGTGGAACATTATTTCGATATCTTGGCGGTAAACGATGATGGAATTATCAGCCATACGCTGGCCATAAACGTCTTGATCTCTCAGCAAGAAATTAACTTTAATACCGTATCTTCCTTCGACACCAGGGCATATGACGTTGGTATACATGACAAACTGTTACTGGTATCTCCCAGACTAAGTCAGGAAGCTGGTCAATTTGCCCGATACCAGAGAATTAAAGTCATCGAAGTTAGCGATCCTGGTAAACTTGCTTAAGTTGCACGTACTCGTAACTGATACAGCCCAAAGCAAAAGTGGTATGGTGTATTAAAAATTCAAGAGGGTGTATACGGTACTAAGGTACTATGCTCAGGATAATAACGAACTTGACAAACATACGTGAACATGCATAAACTTTGCGTGAGTGAACTATATATACACCATGAGGAGCATAGGTTTTTGGCTGTAAAGGTACGGATGAAGGTAGGTGAGTAGTATGGCAGGTACGCAAATGAAGGAAATACTGGCGGACATGGTAGGGACAATGGCAGGAGTGTGGGTCATAGTAGTCGCCGACAGTGATGGGATGTTGCTTTCGTCCTGGAGTTCACCTGATAACAAAATACAGCCTGAATCATTAGGCGGCTTTATTCAAACTATTAACGAAACAGTAGATGCCTTCAGGCTATCAACTACAGGATTCGGCGAACTCGATGACATCATATACAGTATGGCCTCCTCCTATGTCCTGATTAAGGCTATAGTTAACGGAGCATGCTTTATGGTGATCAGCGCGCCCAGGTCGGTACCTCTGGGCATAATACGATCAGAGGCCAAGATGTTTGCACCGAAACTGGAACAGGCTCTGCCCGGATATGAACCCGTGTCAAATCGTAACGGCATGGAAACAGTAGTGCGTTAACGGGAAAATCGATATTTTGTGTTATGAAAGGAGGTAAGCCGTAGTGCCAATAGGTAGCTTGAACGAACTAATAACTGAAATGGCCAGGACGGTGACCGGCGTATGGATGGTAACGGTCATAGACAGCGACAGCATGGTGCTGGGAACCTGGCAGGCGCCAGATAATAAAGTTGCTCCCGAAGCGCTGGGCGGGTTCATGCAGATCTTGACAAACTCAATAGTTATATTTAAGCAGTCGCCAATAGGCTTCAGCAACTTCGAAGATATTATATTTAGCACAACGGTGCTGCATCAGATAATTAAGCCCATAGCTGAGGCAAGCTGTTTTATCGTGGTTAGTGCACCGAGGAATGTACCTCTGGGCATGATACGAAGCATGTTAATGAATTATGCACCGAAAGTAGAACAGGCACTGCCCGGTCGTGGGGCGCCCGCTCCGCGTAAAGACGGAATGGGGACCATAATCCCCTAACGTCAAGTAATACCAATTCAGAGGCAACAACCCGATGATGTATGTGCCTATGCCTCATTCTAAATCTCTGGAATGTACTGCTACGTGATAATCGTTGATACCTATCATGTTAATGAATATAATGGTTTAATTGGAGTAAATAAGTAGAGGGCGGACCTGAAGTACAGTGACAGATACCGTTAGTATGAGGGAAATATTATCCCAGGTGGCAAGTAGACTTGAAGGAATTAGACTACTTACTGTAATGGATAGTGACTGCATGGTTCTCGCCTCATGGGAAGCGCCTGATAATAAGACTTCACCTGATGGGCTGGGTGAATTCGTACAAAGAATCAAGAATACCATCAGTAGCTTTAAGCAGTCGGCCAACGGATTAAGCAGGCTCGATGACATCGTGCTGGGCACTTCATCAAGTTACA
>CAYPRI010000023.1:0-13401 GCA_964413085.1 uncultured Dehalococcoidales bacterium | reverse complement strand
GCCAACGGATTAAGCAGGCTCGATGACATCGTGCTGGGCACTTCATCAAGTTACATACTGCTTAAGCCAATTTGCAATAGTTTTTGTTTCGTAGTAGTTGACGCTCCTAAGAATGTATCCCTTGGTACCATACGAACCACGTTGGCAAGTTTTACCCAAAAATTGGAGCAGGCCATACCCGGGTATGAGGCCGTTGTTTCCTGAACTCAAACCGGCCGAACAAATATACTTCTCAGGTACGTGCCTGATTACCTATGTAGACTTCTTCACACTCCCTCCTGCCAGACCTTTGTACTGAGTTCTATTGAGTAGTACTAAAGTGCTAGATGGAAGCCAGTCTCTGGCTTGACAACATACCTGGACTTGCTTAAACTTGAACCGAATGAGCCGTTTGGTTGAGCATATACGAAATATAGGAACGCGAAGAAAGGGGGTGAGATAGTGCCCGAATCAACGATGAAAGAACTATTATCGGAGATGGCAGCAGGACTCGGTGTAGTCTGGGTGATGGTGATCGCAGATAATGATGGTATGTTGCTTTCGTCCTGGGAAGCGCCTGAAAATAGACTGCCGCCGGAAATGCTGGGCGGTTTTATCCAGACGATTCAGGGGACGATCAATGCCTTCAGGCAGTCGACAACTGCATTCGGTAAGCTCGACGATGTCATCTACTCTATGGGCTTCTCATCAATCGTGATTAAACCAATGGCCGATGGTGGATGCTTTATAGTGGTGGATGCACCCAAAACAACTCCTCTGGGTATGATACGAATGGCGGCCCATAACTATGCTCCCAAAATAGAGCAGGCACTGCCAGGCTACCAGCCCAGAAGAGACGGTATGGGAACTATAGTCCCCTGAATTTAAAACGACTAACAAATATAGACCCTGTGAACCCCACACAGACTGGGGTTTATGGGGTTGTTAGTCTAGATAATATATTAATATACAACACAAGGCAAAGTGAGAAATGGCTAAGGCAGACGCACAGCAAACGCTCGAGAGCCAATTCGTAAACCGGCTGAAACAGCTCGGCTACGAAGTAAATCTGGGTGCTAAAGTCAAGGGCGTTTCGGGGACAGAGCACACGTTTGCCATTATGGCGCACAAAGATGACGGCCTGTTCAGCTGTGATGTTGCTGCCGAATTAGCTATCAGTCAGCGAGAAGAGGTGGGACTCGGGGCGGTATTTAATTTCGATGAAAAGGCAAATGACGCCGGTATAGCTGACAGAGTCTTTATTGCCATACCCAAACTGGGAGCTATGGCAGCTAATTTTGCACAGCAAGAGCATATAAAAGTTTTTGACGAAAAGGAGATTACGGCATTTCTGAATTCAGCGCCCCCACCTGCCAAACACCATAAGCCTATTGAATTCAACACCAGAGCCCAACTGTTAAAATCTTTGACCGAACGTGGCTACAAGATAGATGAGAATATTAAGATAACGGGCGCATCGGGCGCTGAGCATATCTTTGATATACTGGTGTATGTTGACGATGGCCTTATTACGCATCCGATAAGCGTAGATTTTCTGTCAGCGGACACTGAAATAGGACTAGAGGCTGTGTCACCAATATCGGCCAGGGCTGAAGAAACTGATATTGCTCGCGGCGTACTCTTAGTAGCGCCGGGTATCACGGAGGAAGCCAGACAATTCATCCAGAAGCGACGCGTAATAGTTTATGAGGTTGGCAAGGCAGCGCCGGAGAAACCGGCTGCTGAACCTCAGAAACCAGCCGCTGAATCTCGTACTGCCAAAAAGACGGCTGCACAGACCAGCAGAGAAAGCGAGACCGTTAAAGTAGATGAAGCAATGCGGACCGTACCACCGGTAGCTGCCGGCTCCGCTGCTAATGTCGCCAAAACCAACGCACCCGTACTGACCCCGTCACCTGAAGCCATCAGTCTTGTTCCGGAAAGGCTGGCCAGAAAATACAATGCGGTGCCTTTGACCATCAACGATAATACTCTACGCGTGCTCATGGCCAATCCAGACGATATACTTGCTATACAGGCTTTAGCAGCCAAAACCAAGAAAAGAATTGAACCGGTACCGGGGACGGCTTCAGACATACAGGAAGCGATTGATTTAAACTATAAAACAGCCGGTGAAACGGGCAAACAAACTATAGAGACAAGCAAATTTGGCGAAGCGGGCAAGTTTACCGAAATAGATAAACAGTTCAACCTGGCCGCTATATCCTCAGATAGAATATCCATAGATAGAGCGGCAGCGGAAGTAGCTGATGATTCTCCGATAGCCAAGGCGCTCAATTTGCTGGTTGAAGAGGCGGTGAAGGCCCGGTCTTCCGACATTCATATTGAACCTGAAGAAGATAAGTTGCGTGTCCGCTACCGTATCGATGGCATACTTCATGAGGTAGCATCTTTACCTATTGGTGCTCACGGACCTCTTATCTCACGTATTAAAATTCTAGCCGGCATGAACATCGCCGACCCGCGTCGTCCGCAGGATGGTCAGTTCTCCCTTGTAGCCAATGCCAGGAACATTGACGTTCGAGTCGCTACTATAAGCACTGTCCACGGCGAAACCGCCGTACTACGGTTACTGGACAAATCTATGGCGGCTTTGTCCTTGTCTCAACTGGGTTTCTTACCTGAGGGACAGGAGACGTTCGAGCGCATGCTTATGGCACCCTATGGCATGCTTTTGCTCAGTGGTCCCACCGGTGCAGGTAAGACGACGACCCTGTATGCAGCAGTGAATTCTCTGGATAAAGTAGGACGCAACATCATTACCATAGAGGACCCGGTCGAGTATCGTTTTCAGGGTATAAATCAGATACAAATAAATACCAAAGCTGGTGTAACGTTTGCCAGCGGATTACGGGCTATTGTGCGTCTAGACCCTGATGTTATACTGGTCGGTGAGATTAGAGATGGGGAGACGGCTGATATTGCCACACAGTCAGCGCTTACCGGCCACCTGGTTCTATCTTCCGTTCATGCCAACGATACAATAGGTGTAATATTCCGGCTTATCGACCTTGGTGTCGAACCTTTCCTCATATGTTCGGCCGTTATCTGTATAGCCGCCCAGCGAATGGTACGGCGCGTTTGCACTCACTGCGCCCGTAAGATCGAAGCCCCTCTGGTGGAGCAAAAAGCTTATCACCGTGAAACTGGCGAAGAGCAAGTTCAATTCGATTATGGTGCAGGCTGCAAATTTTGTACCTACACAGGTTACCTGGGGAGGACCGGTATTTTTGAAATACTGACCATGAGCGATGAAATCAGAAGATTGATTGTTACCGGCGCCACAGCTGCTGAGATCCGTGCACGGGCTGTTGAAGAAGGAATGATAACGCTGGCCAAAGACGGCATGCTTAAAGCCGGGGCGGGTACAACCACACCTCACGAAGTACTGCGCAACGCTTATACAGTGGGTGATTAGACAATGAAATATTACTATTTTAAAAATATGGTCATAGCATTTGCCAAGTTAGTTGATTTGGGGGAATAGCTAAATGGACTACACATATATGGGATATACTCCGGACCGTCAGATAGTAAAAGGGAAGATTTCAGCAGCCGACGAGCGGGCTGCAGCCGATATGCTGACTAACAGCGGCTACCGGGTGGTCAGCATTAAGCCGGCGGCGCGACTATTTTCAACTTCGGGGGGCACACTATTCGGCGGTAAGGTAAAGCCGGCGGAACTGGTTACTTTCTCCCGTCAGATGGCATTGCTTTTGGAGTCAGGTGTCGGCATCATCCAGGCCCTGGAGTTGCTCCAGAGCCAATCTACCGACGCATCGCTTAAAAAAGTGCTTATGTCCGTTATCCACGATTTACGCGGCGGCAAATCGCTTTCGCTGGCTATGGCACAATATCCTAAAGTATTCAATAAGCTTTACTGCAAAATGATTAGCGTCGGCGAGCAGACAGGCTCGCTGGAAACCGTGCTCAGAAGTTTAGCCACTTACATTGAGCGACAAACCGCATCTATAGCTAAATTAAAGCAGGCTATGATGTATCCGTTAATCGTCGGCTGTCTGGGAATAGTTGTTGCCGCAATCATGCTTACGGTCCTGCTGCCGCCATTAATTAAGATATTCAGCACATTAGGCGGCGAGTTACCTTTGCCAACTAGAATTCTCCTGGGCATAATGACTTTTCTTCAGCATTACGGCGCAATTTTAATTGTCGTCCTGATCGCTGTTATCGCCCTCGGTTACTTTTATAGCCGAACGCCAAACGGTCGCTATAACCGCGATAAGATGATGCTGAAGATACCTCTGATTGGTCGGCTGAATCTGGTAACAGAGCTGGCACGCGCCTGCCGCAGTTTATCGGTACTGTTTCGCGCAGGCTTACCAATTCCGGAAGTCATGGCCCTTACCATTCAAGCTACCAGCAATCGAGTTGTGGCCGGCGCTTTAAGTCAGGTGGAACACGGAATGCTCAGAGGACAGGGTATGGCCAGGCCAATGAGCAATAACCCCATCTTCTTGCCCATGATGGTGGAAATGACCAAGGTAGGTGAGGAGACAGGCAGCCTGGACGAATCCCTGGTCCTCGTCGCAGAAAACTTTGAAATAGAAGCCGACAGGCGGACGCAGACGCTTCTTAGTCTCATTGAGCCCGTAATGACTCTGGCCATGGGTGCTGGAGTTGGCTTCCTGGCTCTAGCAGTATTCATGCCCATTTACAGCTCGCTCAGCCTTATTGGTTCAGCAGGTGGCTAAATGACTAAAATATGGCAACCGAGGACATTCAAGGGCTTCCGTTCGTTACTGAAAGCCCAGCATGGTTACAATCTGATAGAGGTCCTGATTGGGCTTGGTATTTTAGCCATGGTTGCGGGCGTATTTCTTGTGGCCACCTCAACAACCTCCAGACTGGTAATGATAAGCCACGAGCAGGTATCCGCTGAAGGACTGGCTAAGTCACAAATGGAATCAATCAAAGAAGAACCGTACAACAGCGATAACCAGACGTATACCAAATTGGCCGTCATACCTGCTGGTTATGATATCGACATTGCGGTTCAGAAAATGGACCCCAGGGAGGACGGGACAGGCACTGACCAGGGACTCCAGAAAATTACCATTACGGTAACCCATCGCGGCCAAACAGCCTTCACTCTTGAAGGTTATAAGACATACACCGGGAATTGACTGATAAAGGTTTAAAATTTAATCGACCTGACTATTGGTAGAACAACATGATTAGATATGGATGCGGAAAAAAAAGAACAAACCCTGACCTAACCAAGAGGGGTTTTACTCTCATTGAACTACTGATCGCGATGATGCTTGGAGCAGCTATCATGAGCGTTATGGTGGCGGCCATAACCATCATATTGAGGACGACCTCGCAGAACGAAGACTGGAACGTAAGTTTGCGCCAGGTGCATAATGCCGGCCACTGGATTACCCAGGATGCACTGATGGCACAGGAGGTGCACACCGATACACCAGGCGTTTTCCTGGAGCTTAAATGGAACGATTGGAACAATGACCAGAGCGTAAAATATTATATCAATGGTAATACGCTTAGGCGCAGCCTTAACGACGCAACACCGATTTTAATCGCTCAAAATATCGTCACCGATAACACTTCGTGTGACTGGTACCCTGATGAACAAAAGCTCATCGTAAATATAAGTTCTTCAGTGCATAGCGGGAGAACTGCATCGCAGAAATATGAAATCTCGCCGCGGCCGATGAACAGGGGAGGTTGAGATGAAGATATTTAAACGAATGTTGATAAAACAATCTGGCCAGGTCCTGCCCATGGCGCTGATATTGATGATGCTGGGAGCCAGTGTTATTATACCAACTCTGTCCTTGGCCGCCACAAACCTCAGTGCTACCACGGAAGTGGACCTGCACACGCGTGAAATCTACGCCGCTGATGCCGGCATAGAAGACGCACTGTGGTATCTACAGTCCGATGAGCGATTAGATATCATTAATGAACCCCGTAATTGGCCGATAACCTACACGTTGTCTGATACCGTCTCGCAATCCGATAATGAGACGGTAAATAACCATGAGGTCGAAGTCTTCATGGATAAAGCCTGGGTCCTTCATAAAATCAGTGACCTCCCCCAAGTCCCGGATAATATACCTACCGATGAACCCGCTCCCGGCGCCTATAATAATGCCAACAACCACTGGACGGTTCTGGGCGCCATAAGCGTTGATGATACCCACAATTACGTCCTTTCCATCGCCACCGACGTGACCGGTACCGTTTATCTTGACCACATTGGCATCTGGCTGCCGCATGGTTTTACTTACGTTGCTGGTTCGGTCAGAATTAATAACGTGCCTATAGGCGGGCCGGGAACAAATTACTCGTATGTCAAGGAGCCCACCTCACAGGCTGATTTTCGGGGTGGCAGGGTATACATATGGAACTATCTGGGAACAGCTTTTAAGACCCTGTCTGACATAACTCCTCCTCCGTCCGGCAGCGGCGTAACACCGGGAACCAAGTTCCCTCCCAGCATAACGCTATCGCTTGACTATACCATTAACCCATTCAGGGAAGCTCAAGGGTTTTTCCCCTGGATACAGCTACAGCAAAATAGTGCCATTGCCTGGGACACGGAGGCCGGCTACTACCACATCGAGTCCACAAGCATCAATCCGGGCACAGACAACACCAGTGTCGAGTCTTATGTGCCTAGAGGAGTCAGACGATGGGTCGCCGGCGATACCGGCCAGAGCGGTGCCATGAAGGGCGATTATATCGCCATCGGCAACAGCCTGATGACCGAGTGCTGGAATTACCACCGCGTCAGCGGCCAGTATGTCTGGGATATCGGGCCGCCATGTAATACTCAATGCGAACAGCACTGTCGAGATAAATACTATAATGAAAGCACGGCCACCATAAACACTGATTTCGGGCCCTCGGATGCCAGGATAGAGAGGGCGTATCTTTACTGGACGGCATGCCGCAACAATTCTACGGTCGACACGCAGGCGACGCTCAAGGTAAACGGAACACTGGTCGGCAGTGATGGAACGGTAACGGCCGATAGATACTATATTCTGCCGGTTACCGGTTCAACGGGCTATTACCAGTATGCCTGTTACGTCGACGTCAGCAACATGGTAAGAGCCATAACCACCACGGTTAGAGGTACTTCGTTCACGCTGAGCGGCGTAACCGCCACCTATGCCACGACATGCGCCTCGAGCCCCCTGTGGCTGCAGGCGACCAACGCCGGCTGGTCGATAGTTATTATCTATTCCACCGAAGACCCGGCGGTACAGGTGCACCAGATATATCTCTACGACCAGCTGGCCTATCTCTGGGGCTCGTATGGCTACAGCGCCGAATTTACCATCCTGGGCTTCGAGATGCCGGCTTTGAACAGGGACGTTAAAGTGGGTTACTTTGTGGCCGAGGGCGACACGCACATAACCCCGGACTACTTCGAGTTCCAGGCCCAAAATTCTTTCAACTATGTTTACCTGGGTGGGGCCACCGGAACCGCTAACCCGTGGAATAATGTCTATAACTCATATTCGTCGTCCAGCGGGTTCACACCATCAACTCTGGATGGACAGGCCGCGGGAACAATCTCGGGCGTTGATATGGACGTGTATACCGCGGACAGGAACGGCAACTCACTGTCCAGCCTGGTGCAAGGCGGTGATACGCAGGCCAAGCTCCGCATCAGGGCTACGGGCAGCGGCTCCGGCTGCGATGGCATCATGCTGGTATATGTAGTCCTCTCGCTAACCAGCACGGCGGTTCCTGTCGGCGAGGAATTCAACGTAGGCAGCATGATGTATTCGATTAAGTAATGAGACTGATTTTGGCTTGTAACCTGCCGTTAGTTTTCCTCACCACCGGTATTTTATTCTGTTTTTTTTATGGGAAAAGTGCTAAACTGCGGACGTAAAAAATGAGAAGTCGTCTGGAAAACAGGATAGCTGGAAATGGTTGAACCGATACCGGAAAAGAAGAAGGGCTTTGTGGACAGGCTGCCCAAGATGGGCCGTATCAGCCAGCTCATTATAATTGTCGGTATTATTGTCGCTGTATTTGCAGCCTTATTGTTTGTTCGCAGTAAACTTTCAGCCAGTCAAACTACACTGGATAAAACACTGGCCAATCTGCAGAAAATAACAGGTGTGCAGCAGACGCCGCAAACAAAATATGAAGCTGATCTGGCGCAAGCGCAGGCAGAAACGGAGGCGGCCAGGGCCTCCTTCCCCGATCCACAGGGTGTGCCCAAAATACTGGATGACCTGATGGCACTGGCTGAGGCTAACGATGTATATATAACCGGAACCAAAATAGCAACTTCTACTCCGAAAGGAGGTGTAGGTCCGGTAGTATCAATCACAGTTACTCTTAAGGGGCAGGTGCCGAAGTTCGAGAACTTTTTACTGGGGCTTGATACAAAGCTACCCACTTCCCAGATAAGGTTAACGACGTTTACAGCCGCGGAAAAAGAAGGAGAATACGATACAGCCAGCATGACAATAGATGTACAAACCTACGGAGGCAGCCAGCAGTAGTTATGGTTACTTTGGATATCGGGGACAACGCCATAAAGTTAATGGTTGTCGAGGGAAAAGTGGTGGAGATGGCCGCCAGCTTACCGCTGGATGAAGGCCTGGTACACGATGGCGTCATTGTAGATACTACCACTGTTGGCCGGCGTATCAGCGAGCTTTTAGCCGTACACGGCATCAGTGAAAAGCGGGTCACGGTCAGCATAAGCGGAATTCATTCTATATATCGTACGGTAAATGTGCCCAAATTACCCAGGCGTATGCTGGAACAGGCGGCTCATGAGGAACTGGAGAGGGCCATGCCAGTGCCGTTGAACGAGCTTTATACGTCGTGGCAGGCAGTCAACCTTTCTGAAGTAGAGACTGCCATCTGTCTGGTCGGCATGCCGCGCAGTACAGTTGACGCGGCGCTGGAAACGCTTCATCAGGCTGGTTTGCAACCGGACGTTATGGATGTCAGGCCGCTGGCTTTGGCCAGAGTTACCGACGAAAGGGATGCTATAGTAATAAATGCCCAGCCCGTCGGATTCGATATTATTGCCGTGATTAATGGAATTCCGGAACTACTCCGAAGCATGCCGTATCCAGATGAGACAGCTTCACCGGATGAGAAAATAGCCGAGGTGAAAGAAGAGCTGGACAGGACGATTACATTTTACAACTCAAGCCATAAAGGAGCGGAAATAACCAACCGGATGGCGGCTTTCGTCAGCGGTGAACTGGGTGATATGCTGGCACAAACACTTGAATATCGCGTTAAACCGTTACCTCAATTGTTATCCTATGCCGATGGACTAAATATAAGCGAATATGCAGCTAATATCGGCCTGGCCCTGGGACAAACCCGAACTGATGTCGGCACAGCTCGCGTAAATTTGAATGTCACGCCTGAAGCGTATCAACCAAAGGCATTCCCCATTATACAACTTGCCTCATGGTCGTTTATCGTGGTAGCAGTCATAGGGCTGGTTCTATTCGGCATATCTACCCTGCAAGCCTATACGCAAAATATAAATATGACGGCACAGGTAGCAACAATACAGAGCCAAGTTGAACATAAACAGACCACTCAGACATCAGTCAAGCAATTACAGACGCAAATTGCTGCAGCTCAAAAAGAGGGCGCCTCCTTTGTTCAGGTAGTGGATACGGCTAAAGCACAACGAGCCAGTGTAAACAGTGCCTTAAGCACGGTAACGAGCTTAATGCCGGTAATAGTACAGTTGCAGTCACTTGTATATAACAACGGCACAATCACAGTGAGCGGTATAGCACCCGATGACACCATAGTGGTGGACTATGTCCGCAAACTGACTGATTCGGGCCAGTTCACCTCGGTCCTGATATCAAACATGTCCGAGGGAGAACTTAATGAATGGCCGTTCACCCTGACCATCAAAGCCAATCCTGTCCAAACCACTGTCCCAACTAAGTAACCATCCAGCTTTTATAATCCTTTGAAGTTCTCTCCTGTAAATGATCAGCAGAGTCTATCCGCATGCCCAGGGTTTAAGCACAATACATGGATAGATGACAGGTGAGGAGATGTCACTCGTGTTGAGGACTTGCCAGATAC
Source organism: uncultured Dehalococcoidales bacterium (assembly GCA_964413085.1). GTDB lineage: Bacteria > Chloroflexota > Dehalococcoidia > GIF9 > UBA5629 > 9FT-COMBO-48-23. Next base: position 3,315 of record CAYPRI010000023.1, on the reverse strand, counting down.
TGCGGTTTGAAAAATGAGAAGGAGCAGACTTTTAGTCTGCTCCTTCTTACTGCTTTTCTGATTGCTTCAGTTAACTATGGTGTGCATACGCCTGGGTGTTGGTCACCGCAGGTCTGGTCGATTTCACCCGTAACTGCGTCCCACGTCCATGTTTCAGTCGGTTCATCCACCATGTAGGCGCTTATGGCATCCATATCGGCTGGGACCTCACCTTCATTTTGTGCCATATAAGCAACTACTGCTGTCTGCACGTTGTGACGTTGGGTCAGACATGCCTGGCATGTACCAGCGCCGATGAACCGGCCGACAGCGAGGGTGACTACCCCGGCCAGAGCTGCCAGGATACCGATAACCACCAGTAACTCGATGAGGGTGAAGCCGCCCTCACCTAATCGACCACTATGGATTTTACGTATGGCCTTCATTAAATTGCGCATTTATTACCTCCTTTCTTTAGATAATTGCACATAAGGAATCGTCTATATACCATATACTATATTACGGGTAGTTTACTGTCAACGGAATTTGATAGCTATTTGGTATACGGTGGTGGGGTATTTTAGTCCTATATAAGATATAGGAAATAAGTACTATTTCCCTTATGTGGCACTATTACTTGGAATTTCCCCAATTTATGCCTGAATGTACAAAAATAGACGGTAATTATTTAAGCGAATAAACCTCGCCAACGTTCCACAGCAGCGTATCAGCGGCTGACACGTACACGTGGAACGTCTATAATAGCTGCACCATGGCACGGCAAAAGATACCAGCCAATGTCTATAAACGGGCGCTGGAGATAATATGGCTGGCAATAATATTTCTCGTTCCCCTCTTTTTCAATCCTGTAAGCCATCAGGTATTTGTTTTAAATAAAGCCGCCATGCTTGAGTTCCTGGTAGCGGTCATGGTCGGGCTGTGGCTGGCTGACTTGATAATGAATCCGGCTGAGGCCAAGAAGTTAAACTGGAGAAAAGTCCTGAAGTCGCCGCTCCACCTGTCCATACTGGTCTTTGGACTTCTGGTAATCGTCTCCACTGTTGCTTCGCTAACTCCGTCTATAAGCTTTTGGGGCAGCTATTTCAGAAAGGCGGGGCTGCTTACACTCATATGCTGGATAGTTTTTTTCCTCGTCGTAGCCCAACAAATAAGGAGCAGAGCGCAGATATTTAGAGCAGTATATACACTGCTCCTGTCTTCCGGCATCGTATCCGTCCTGGGCATTCTGCAGTATTTCTTGCCTGAAATAATGGCAAGTGTTTTCCAGAATCCCAATACATTCGGCGATAGAGTGTCATCTACTTTAGGCAATCCGCTTTTTCTCAGCAGCTTCCTAGCTATGGTAATTCCATTCAACCTGGCTCTGATGATATGTCTGTGGAGCAAGAGAAAAGAAAATCATAATGTCAGCATATTCATCAGCCTGGCTGTGCTGCTGGGGCTGCAGCTCTGGTGTCTCTGGCTGGCTCAATATTCCATTACCATCCTGCTGTATGTCATCTCCTTAACTGTCTTCATAACAATCTGGGGGATAATTAAGCGCAACAAGGCTATGATGAGCCTGGGTGCCTTATCGCTGCTGGCTCTGATGATAATAGCCGGTATACTTCTTATGCCGCTGCTATTCAAGGCACCTGTGACCGAGACCGCACCTCAAGACTCACCGTCGGCAGCGACGGCGGAGGAATTAGGACTTTCCAATCTCGGAGGCAGAGTTGAATACTGGCAGAGCGCCATAAACATCGTCCTTAAATCCCCTGAAGTCCCACTCTCCAACGATAAACTGCATGCCCTGAGGAGGGCCATCGGCTACGGCCCCGAGACGTTCTGGATTACCTTCCAGTTATTCTTTCCCGATAAATATAAGACCGCCTTCACCGACAGGTCGTTAACGGTGGACCGCCCTCATAATGACTACCTCTATTTAATGACCACAGTAGGAATACTGGGATTGGTAAGTTTCTTAGCCATACTGGCGGTTTTCTTCTATCTTTGTTTTAACTACCTGCGCCGGGCTTCTGACGACACGGACAAGCTTTTTATTATAGCCATGTCAGCCGCCATGGTTCAGTACATGGCTGACATCTTTTTCAACTTGTCTACGATATCACCTGAACTTGTGTTCTGGCTTATATTAGCTATGATATATGCCATCGGCCGATACATTGCCACAGAATCGATTAGTAAAACCAGGACGATGGCTCAAACCACCCGAGCCAGACTTCTTTTGTCGGCAGGCTGTGTCCTGGTTTTTATAATTATCGGTACCAGCATTGCTATAAGACCGCCCTTAGCCGATGTTTATCTGGAAAAAGGGGTGAAGCTGCAGGATGCTGGCAGCGAACAGGCCATTTACGCATTTGATTCAGCCACCAGGATAGACCCTGCTGAAGCCACCTACTGGCATGCGCTGGCAAGGTATGATTACTATGTCGCCCAGCATATCAAAGGACAGACTTTCAAAACTAAAGTCATGGCCATCGCCGCTGAAGATCAATATAAGGCAGTCCAGCTTAAGCCGTATGACGCCTTAGAAAACTATTACATGGCGGATATTTACACGTACTGGGCCTGGTCAGGGGATCCTGATAAGTGGCCTGCGGCCATGTCCTACTACGATAAAGCAGCGCAACTGTATCCCGATAATGCTGTCATTTTAGACAAATGGGCGACGGCGCTGATAATCAAAGGTGATTTAGATGAAGCCGGAACAAAGCTCCAGTACGCTGCAAATGTTGACCCAAACTGGGCCAAGACGTCATTTCTATCGGGTCTTCTTCTGGCCAAGGAGGACAAAAACGGGGAATCCGCCACGGAGCTGACCAAGCCCATACATGACAACGCAGCCAATCTTAATCAGTTCATTGGTTTGTGCAGTATCCTTCAGTTGTACGATATGGTCAGCCCTCTCGGTGATTCACTGCAAGCCTACAGCCAGGAAAACCCGGATGACTGGACTGCTCAGGCTCTGCTTGGAATTACCAGTGTGTTTAATGACAATGCAAGTGAAAGCATCGATGAATTCAATGCTGCTATGAGGTTAGTACCCGAAGATGACGCCGGCGCTCTTTTCCAGGCTATTTTGAAGCTGAGCACCATGAACCAAAAATTAGCAGGCGCACTTCCCTCCGCGGCCGAAGGGTGGAGAGACAAATTGTCCCGGAGCCCTGATAGTGACCAACTCGTGCCATTACTTGACCAATTATTAAAGACTCCAAAATAAGCGCTTCGTTCCGCTCAATCGTAATGCTAAACGCAGTATATTTTGCTATTATAGTGGCTGTTTTTTAGCGTTTTTGGAAAAGGCGACAACGG
>CAYPRI010000022.1:0-24309 GCA_964413085.1 uncultured Dehalococcoidales bacterium | reverse complement strand
TTCATATTAGCCTGGCCAGAGGCTGCAATATCAGGCCAAAAGGGGAAGATATTTCTTCAGGAGAACTGGTATTAACTAAAGGGAAGTTGCTGCGTCCCGCAGAGATAGGCGTACTGGCCTCTCTGGGCCAGAGTTCGGTTTCAGTGATACGTAGGCCTGTAGTAGGCATATTGGCTACGGGTGATGAGGTGACAGAGCTCGGCCAAAATTTACCGGAAGGTAAAATATATAACAGCAATAGTTATAGCCTGGCTGCTCAGGTAATTAACTATGGTGGTGTTCCCCGGCTTTTAGGTGTGGCCCCGGATGATGTGGAGCAGTTAACCGCTGCCATTCGAGTTGGACTGGAATGCGACCTTCTGGTTACTTCGGGAGGAGTTTCATTGGGTGATTACGACATAGTAAAAGAAGTCCTGGCTGCGAAAGGCAAGGTGGACTTTTGGACGGTGCGTATGAAACCGGGTAAGCCTCTTGCCTTCGGTATGTTTAAGAGGAAGGACGGAAAAGAAGTGCCTCACCTTGGATTGCCGGGTAATCCGGTCAGCTCAATGATTACGTTTGAAGTTTTTGCCCGCCCCGCTATTTTCAAAATGATGGGCAGGGACGATTCGGCTAAACAAAATGTCAAGGCGATTATGGAAGATTCGGTGCAGAACAAAGATGGACGCCGGATTTTTACTCGCGTCGTAGTCAGTAAACGGAACGGTAAATATTTCGCGCGCGTAACGGGGCCTCAGGGATCGGGGATTTTGACTTCAATGGCCAGGGCCAACGGTTTAGCCATCATTCCCGAAAGCACGACGGAGGTTAAGCCGGGAGACACCGTTGAAGTGATGATGCTTGATTAAGACAACATTTATTGTTGATCATGACCATAGTAATTATGGTACAAAGTGTTGAAGTGAGGGCTTAGAAAGGTGATTTTCGAAGCATCCGAATTTTCTTTTAAGCCGCCTCCGCTGGTTGCCAGGGCCAGGCGGGTTCTAATCAAACCTAATGCCGCTTATCCCATGCCTTATCCTATTAGCACCAGCCGAGAAACTATGAATATGATCATAGAGAGTATAAAACAGGTAAGTGATGCCGATATTATCATATTGGAAGGGACACATAACGGAGAGTCCGTATATCCCATATATCAAGCGCTGGGTTACGATTTTCCGCGTGTTTTAATGCTGGACGTCAGAGACTGCATTTGGGTCGAGGTGGAGAATCCTCTGCCCCATCCGCTAGTAGTTCCCACCTTCTGGGTGCCCAATGTGGTACTGTCCAGCGACTATCTTATCAGCGTGGCTCCATTCAAGGTAGTTGGCGGGAGAGGTAACTTTAGCATACCTAACCTTCTAAGCCTGTTGCCGATAAGCAAATATCGTGGCGATGCCCCCAGTGGCTGGGGCTCATTATATGAACTGGGTATAGATAAAGTAATTGCCGACCTGTATTTTACCCTGCCTTTTGATTTGGGAATAGTTGATTCTCGCCAGATATTCGTTAGCCCCGATAATCCGGCTCAGGGTAAAACAGAAGAATTTGGGAAAATAATCGCCGGTGAGCCGTATGAGGTCGACCGCGAAGCCGCCCAAGCCAGCGGTATTTATACCGGCTATTTAGCCATGATCGAGTCCGGTAAGGCGGAGCTTGAAGCCTGATTTAATCGCCCGAATCAATATCTAACTTCGAAGTTTGAAAATTGCCCCGAAAAGGGGGACCATTCCACGTCCACATGGTCTACTACAGCTTCAGGTGGTCCTACCTCAAGATGTCTCAGCAACTCCTCCAGTTTGTCTTTCGGCCCCTCCGCATGAATTTGAACAGCGCTCTTCTCGGGCATGTTGCGAGCATACCCCCTCAGTCCCAGGGACTTAGCAAGCTGGGACGTGAAAGCCCTATAGTAGACGCCCTTTACATGGCCGTAAACTGTGGCTGTTAGATAGGCTAATTCGGGCATTTTATATCTATTTAACCTCCATCTCTATTGTATCGGTCGTAACAAAATCATTGGACATATAATCAGGTATCCCGTCAAGGCGTTTCAATCCCGCTCTCAAAGCGTAATTAACGGCCCTGGTGAATTCCAGCTTTGACAATGTCTTGTCCAGCCCTGGTATGGAAAAGGCCCGGTAACAGGGGCGATACTGTGACATGATATTTACGTAGCTGTTTAGAGAAATCTCATCCGCTATAAATTTCACGGTGGCCTCCGTGCCGGCAAGCCCGTCGGGAAGTACCAGATGGCGGATGAGAAGGCCGCGTGAAGCGATGCCGCGTTCGTCAACGAGCAGGTCACCTACCTGACGATACATTTCTTTTATGGCTGTCCTGTTCACAGAAGGATAGTTTTTGACTCCGGAGAGCTCCTCCCCAATTTTTTCATCACTATATTTCATATCTGGCATGTAAATATCTATCACACCATCCAGAATCTCCAGCGTCTCAGATGAATCGTAGCCTCCCGAATTGTAGACGAGCGGCAGTTTTAAGCCGAGGTTTGAGGCTATTTCCAGAGCCTCCAGAATTTGGGGAACCACATGCGTGGGCGAGACCAAGTTTATATTGTGGCAGCTTCTATTCTGGAGGGCCAGCATCATCAGGGCCAGCTCTTTGGCAGAAGTCTCCTCTCCTTCGCCGAGCTGGCTGATAGTAAAGTTCTGGCAAAATACGCATTTCAGGTTACAGTTCGCGAAAAAGATGGTGCCGGAGCCTCGCCTACCGACCAAAGAAGCTTCTTCTCCGAAATGCGGACCATAGCTGGTAACTATGGCAAGCTTTCCGGTACGGCATTGACCTTTCTCGTCAGCCAGACGGTTGATATTACAGTGACGGGGACAGAGCCGGCAATTTTCAAGTAAAGCTCTGGCTGCTTTTACACGCTCAGCAAGCCTGCCGCTTTGGTAAAGCTCCAAATAAGCGGCCATCTAAAATTCTTCTGGTGGAGGGGTCTTCTTCCCCTTCTTAATGACTTCCACTTCCACTTGAGGTGTTATGATAGTAGTAGTCGGCTTTTTGGCTCCCTTTTTAGCCTTCTTGCGTTCTCTCCATCTATAATCTCTGGTGCCCATATCAATCCCTCGCGCGTTTTTCTTGAGTAAAAGTTTAGCAGAGGTAACTTACCTTGTAAAGACTGAAAATAATTTGCCACGGGGTTGCGGTTGGTGTATACTATCAAATCTTGGAGGAGGTGGAAACGTGGAACACAATTCCTTTCCTAAATGTCTGAAATGTAAGGTCGGTGATTTGGTGCCACTTTCGGATTTTGGTAGTCAGGGTGCGGCGATCCATTATAAGGCATGGGTATGTACCAATCCTGATTGTGGTTACAATATTAAAATCAGGAATGGCGACGTATATCTAAATGAGCCCATCTTCAGTGGGACAGGTCCCAATCCCAGGTCCCGCTTATAGTCCGTCCGAATAGTCATTAGTTTTCTATTACTTTTGGTGTAGCCGCTTTGTCTGTAACGGCGAGGCAGGTCCAGGAGAAAATAATTGACTTTTTCTTTCCGCGGCGTTGCATTGGCTGCGGAAAGTTGGGAGACCTACTGTGCCCGGATTGCTCGCGGAAACTTCCCCGACTTCTACCGCCGTTTTGCCAGAAATGTGGAAGACATGAGTCCAGCGGCGTTTTATGTTTGACTTGCTGGGGGCGGCAGACTGAAATAGACGGCATTCGTTCTGTTTTCAGGTTCGATGGGACGGTAAGGCTGGCTATACACGAGCTGAAATATCGCAGTATAAAAACAATGGCTGTTTATCTGGCCGCTTTGATGGCCGATTACATGCGAGAAAATAATGTGCCTGGGGAAACCTTAATTCCTGTACCTCTTCATTCTAAGCGATTAAGGCAACGTGGATACAATCAATCGGTACTTTTGGCGCGGAAGTTAGGCGAACTCGTTTCGATGCCGGTCGTGGAAGGAAGCCTTCGCCGGGTCAAGGACAGCTTGCCCCAGGCCAGAACCACAACAGTTGAGGAACGAAGGCAAAACGTTGAGAAGGCTTTTGCCTGCCAGAAAGAAGATTTGAAGGGAAAGTCCTTAATTTTAATTGACGATGTTTGTACTTCGGGGGCTACACTTGAGTCCTGTGCTGCAGTGCTTAAGGCTGCTGGAGCGGTTTCGGTATGGGGCTTTACCGCGGCCAGGGAAATTTAACAGGAGATAAAATATGAAGCTACAAATTTTCAGCAAGAACATGGAAATCCCGCAGGACATCCAGAGCTACGTACAGAAAAAGGTTGGTAAATTGACCCGGTACTTGCCTGATATTAGCGAGGCGAAGGTGGAAATTCATGCCGAAAATACCAGGTCTCCTCAGCACCGGTATACCGCGCAGGTTACTTTGAATAGCAGGGGCATAATATTCAGGGGTGAGGAGAGAGGGGAAGGCGTGCGGGCGGTAGTCGATACGGTTGTCGATGTATTGGAAAGGCAGATAGAACGATATAAGGGGAAGCTGCAAGATAAGGGGCGTGGGCAGTCTCTTAGGGCGCAATCCGTGGAAGAGCCAGGTGAAGAAGAACCTACAGATTGGCCGCGAATAGTTAAAATAAAGCGATTTGCCGTAAAGCCAATGTCGATTAAGGAGGCAGCGCAGCAAATGGAGCTTCTCGGTCATTCATTCTTTCTTTTTGTTAACGCGGACAACGACAGGCTCTGTTTAGTTTACCGGCGCAACGATGGCAATTATGGGCTGATTGAACCGGAACTGGCCTGAAATCAGCCAGGAAAATAAGGATGACCGAAGTCAGTGAGATAAAAGTCGGTAAAGCCAGGCTCAGCCTGGTACAAGGGGATATTACCAGGCAAGAAGTAGATGCTATTGTGAATGCGGCCAATTCAGGTTTGATGGGTGGCGGTGGAGTGGATGGTGCCATTCACAGAGCCGGAGGCCCCGCCATATTGGAGGAGTGCCGAAAAATCATTGACCGTATCGAGCGGCTGCCAGCCGGTAAAGCGGTGATTACCACGGGTGGAAACTTAAAAGCAAAGTATGTAATACATACCGTAGGCCCGGTCTGGCATGGTGGAAACCGTGGGGAAGCCGAGCTACTAGCCAGCGCTTACCGGGAGAGCCTGAAGCTGGCTGCTGAACGTAAACTTACTAGCGTGGCCTTTCCATCTATTAGCACCGGGGCTTATGGATATCCTGTCCACGATGCTGCTAAAGTAGCCCTGAGCACGGTGATTACTTTTCTCAGGGATGAGTCAACTTCCCTGCAATGTGTATTTTTCGTTTTTTATGATTCTGGAGCCTATAAGATTTATGCCGGTCAGTTAAATAAGCTGGCGGCCTAATTTAGCGACTGTTGAGGAACGCAATGTCGAAGAGTGATAAATCATTAACTTACAGTGTTTTTGAAACGTGCCTGGGATGGATGGCGGTTATAGGCTCGCCGGTGGGGATAAAAGCCGTTATATTACCGCACAATTCCAAAAAAGCAGTGCTGGGGCAAGTGGCTATCATAGGTGGCAAACCGGAAAATCAAGATTCCCATTCTTATGCCGGTCTGGAGGATAGGCTGCAGCGGTATTTTAGCGGCGAAGCTAAGGATTTTCCAGATAAGCTTGATCTGGACGGAACTACTGATTTCCAGCAGAGCGTGTGGCGCGTGGTTCGCCAAATCCCCCGAGGCAAGACAAGAAGTTACGGATGGGTGGCCGCTAAGGCGGGTTCACCCAAAGCAGCTCGGGCTGTTGGCCGGGCGATGGCCACAAACCCAGTGCCGATTATAATTCCGTGCTATCGCGTAATCAGCGGAAACGGGAAGCTGGGTGGCTTTGGCGGCGGCCTGAAATTAAAGAAGTTCCTGCTGGACCTGGAGGAGCGCGCTTAACAACAGCTTACTTCAAATACCATTTCAGGCTGTTTTCTCCAAGTATGCCGTCTATTTCTTTAGCTAGTTCCGGGCAAAAATTTATGGTATTCGGTATTTTCATATTTACCGATTCATCTGGTGTGACCACGCTAATCAGAACGGTGTCCTCTCCTGGATAGCGTGATATAGCATCCATGACATCTTTGAGCCTGCTCATGTCTTCCTCGGTGCTATCTGTCTGTGTCAGATTGATGACTATCTTGCGGGGTACTGGAGGTGGAGCTGAAGGCGTCACTCCATTGCGCGGCTCGCTTTCGGCCTGATATTGGCGGACTCGAAAGCAATTAACGGTGGCGCGGTCGTCTCTTGATTTTACAATACCTTCCACCAGTAGTATTTTACCTTCCTGCCACATTTCCCTTGTCTGGCTGTATACCTCCGACCACGCAGTGACTTCAATGCTGCCATCTAGGTCTTCCAGAATGGCAATGGCAAACGGTCGCCCATCTCTGGTATACAGCTGGCGGATTGAAGTTACCATGCCGGCGATAATTACCTTCTCGCCTGCCATTTCAATGTCTATACTGCCGCATAATGCAGTTGCGGCATTGGCCAGGGCTGGCGCAATTGAGGAAAGAGGATGCTCGGAGACGTAGACCCCGAGAAGTTCCCTTTCCCACTCCAGCCTGTCCTTTAGAGGCGTGTCGAGGTTGTCCAGGTTCAGGTTGGGAAGCGGCGTGGGTACCGAGTCCCCCCACAAATCGAACATACTCGTCTGTCCCGTCTCCCTTAATCTCTGCTCCCACTGCGCTAAAGATATGATGCGGTCCATAGCCTGAAGCAACGTCCCGCGGGAGGCCATATTATCAAAGGCTCCGGCCTTGATCAGGCTTTCTAGTACTTTTTTATTCACGTTACGCAGGTCGACCCGCCGGCAAAAATCCTCGATAGATTTAAATTCGCCGCCCTTGTTGCGAGCTTTTATCATCGGCTCTATAGCCGCGTAGCCGATATTTTTTATGGCGGTGAGGCTGAAGCGGATAACTTCCTTACCGTCCTGTTTTTCAATAGCGAAAGAAGACTGACTTTTATTAATATCCGGACCCAAAACCGGGATGTTCAAGCGGCGGCATTCGGCGATGGCCGGAGGAAGTCTATCCGGATGAAAAGCATACGTGTTCAGGAAAGCGGTCATATATTCGAGCGTGTAATTAGCTTTCAAATAGGCTGTCTGGTAGGCAATAAGCGCGTAACTCACACTGTGGGCTTTGTTGAAAGCGTAGCCGGCGAAAGGTTCAATTAAGGCGAAAATCTCAGCAGCCAGTTCCTCAGGTATTTGGTTCTTTTTAGCGCCGTTTAGGAAATTTTGCTTCTCCCTTTTCATGACTTCAGGGATTTTCTTGCCCATGGCTTTCCGGAATATATCGGCCTGTCCCAAGCTGTAACCGGCTAGCGCTCGAACGATATGTAGCACTTGGTCCTGATAAACGATGACACCGTACGTTTCCTCAAGTATCTCCTTGACCGCCGGATGAGGGTAATGGCTCGACTCAATGCCATGTTTGGCTCTGATGAACGTAGGTATATGTTCCATTGGACCCGGTCGGTAAAGGGCTACCATAGCTGCGATGTCATTGAAGTTGGTTGGCTTCAATTCCTTTATATAGCGTCGCATCCCAGCGCTTTCCAGCTGGAAAATGCCGCCCGTTTCTCCGGAGGCGAGAAGTTTGAAGGTTGGCCGGTCATCCAGGGGAATATGCTGGAAGTCTATGGAAACGCCGCGAGTCCGAGCTATTATTTCCCTGGCTTTAGCCAGAATGGTGAGGTTCGCCAGCCCCAGAAAATCCATTTTGAGCAGGCCTAGGCGGGCGACGCTTTCCATAGAGAATTGAGTGACGGTGATTTCCTGTTCGCTATCTTTAGTCGCTCTTTGCAGTGGCAGGTATTGTGTCAAAGGTTCTCTAGATATGACGACGCCAGCAGCGTGGGTACTGGCATGACGTGCAATCCCTTCCAACTTCTTGGCCGTGTCAACGAGATTTTTAACGGCGCTGTCATCATTATAAATTTCAGCCAGTTCCTTGTTTTCGTTGATAGCCTGGTCCAGCGTAATATTCGGCCTCGGGGTCACCAGCCGGGCCACCCGGTCAACCTGGCTGTAGGGCATACCCAGCGCCCTGCCTACGTCCCTCAAGGCAGCCCGGGCGCCTAAAGTACCGAATGTGATAATTTGGGCTACATGGTCAGGGCCGTATTTCTGGGTTACGTAAGCAATCATCTTATCCCGGCAGTCGTCTTGGAAGTCCAGGTCGATGTCAGGCGGCTCGCGGCGCTCGATGTTCAAGAACCTTTCGAAAACCAGCTTGGTAGGTAGAGGATTAATGCTGGTGATACCCAGACAATAAAGTGCCAAGCTGGCGGCAGCGCTGCCACGAACGCCGAAGAGGATATTTTGTTTTTTAGCGAAAGAAATCAGGTCCCAGACAACAAGAAAATAATCGGCAAACTGCGTTTGTTTGATGACATCGAGTTCGTAAGCCAGCCGCTGCTGAATTTCCGGCGTCGCCGACGGAAATCTCTCTTTCAGCCCTTGATAGCAGAGTTCCGCTAGATAGTCATCCGCCGTAACTCCTTCGGGCAAATCTACCTGTGGCAGATGGAGCCGTTCAAACTCTATTTCCAACCGGCACATGTCAGCTATTCGCTGCGCATTCTCTATGGCCTGCGGCAGGTCGCTGAATATTTCCGCCATTTCCTCCGGACTCTTTAGATAGAAGAAGTCCCCCGCCATTTTTAGCCGTTTTTCATCGTAAATAGAGGTATTGGTCTGGATACATAGCAGAAGCTCCTGAGTGGAGGCATCCTCTTTGTTGACATAGTGTACGTCGTTGGTAGCTAAGATGGGTATATCTAATTTTGAAGAGATTTCAAGTAGACCTTTATTGATCTGCTCCAGTTCAGGAATAGGATGTCTCTGGATTTCCAGATAATAATCGCTGAAGGTCTTTTTAAACCAGGAGGCTTGTTCGGCTGCCTCTTCGAGCTGACCCGCTAGTATTAGACGAGCCAGTTGGCCGTGGGCACATGCAGACAACGCAATTAGTCCTTCGTTATATTGCGTCAGCAGCTCCTTGTCTATCCTAGGCTTGTAATAGAATCCCTCGAGGTGAGCCTTCGTAATCAGTTGAATGAGGTTGTGATACCCTTGCTGATTTTTAGCCAACAGGACTAAATGGTAGGGTGTTTTATCGCCTACATTCCGATTTTTCCGGCTGGTTTCGGAGACGTAAGTTTCACATCCGATAATAGGTTTTATACCTGCCTCTTTAGCCGCCAGATAGAATTCGATCACGCCGTACATACTGCCGTGGTCGGTGATGGCCAGGCTGTTCATGCCCAGTTCTTTGGCTCTGGTGATAAGATGGTTTATGCGGCATAGACCGTCGAGTAAACTGTATTCGGTATGGACGTGAAGATGGGTAAACATAGAAATTTTTTATCGAGGTCTGCTGCTAATTATAACAGGATTTATGACGGTTGCGTTGAGAAAAAAGCTTAAAAATTCATAAAATTTTTCAGTTGACAGGACCGGTTAAAGCTATTACTATCATTATTATTTTGGGAGTGGCATGAAGGTCATTAAAAAAATGTTTTTCTGGGTATTCGCCTGCTGTTTACCGCTGCTGCTGGTAACCAGCGTCATAGCCTGGGAAGTAAACGAAATCAGGCTCTATGAATACGGTTTTAGTAAATATGAGATAAGTCAGGCTACCGGCCTGGATGGCCAGCAGTTGCGAGCTGTTGTCTGGAGATTAATTGACTATTTTGACCTGCGGACGGACACGGCACAGATCGAGGTTGAAAAAGCCGGCCAGAAATTTAATTTATTTAATGAGCGAGAGCTGATTCATCTCCGGGATGTCAGGGATTTGATTCAACGCGACTATTGGTTGGCAGGAGGAGTGGCTCTGGTGATGGTTGTCAGCGCCGTGGTACTGTTATTCGGATTCAGGAGCGGCTGGCGTTCGCCGGTTAGAGGTCTGTTTTGGGGAAGCGTAATCACACTGTGTCTGATGGCCGTGCTGGCTATTTGGGCCATATTCGGCTTTGACAGGTTTTTTATTCTTTTCCACCTAATAAGCTTTTCGAACCAATACTGGCTACTTGACCCGGCACATGACTACCTGATTCGACTGTTCCCCGAAGGATTTTTCTTTGATGCTGCGATGTTAGGCTACGGCATCATCATATTGAAGGCTCTGTTTATCGGGGGTATTACGTGGGGTATACCGAAGCTAGTAACACGGAAAAACCGGAAAAGCGTTCAGATATATTAGAAAGTGTTTCTGAAATTACGTATGGCAACTGCTGCAGCTTGAAGCGGAACAGCCGGAACAGGAACTGCTTCCGGCAATAGGCGTGGATTCTCCATCCGCACCTTTGGAAAACGAAGCAAAGCGGGAAAATACACGTTTAGCCTTATGGCGGCATTTTGGACAGGGAGCATCATCGTTAGCCCCGTTTACCGAACGGAGCAACTCGAACTTACAGGCGCATTCGGGACATAAGTACTCGTATATAGGCATTCCGTTTTCCAGTTATTAAGTTTATCTAAGAAATACAGCTGCGTCAAACTGAGCTATGATTTATTTGAAATCCCTCATTTGCCCCTTTAGTTTCATCTGGTGTGTTAGTATAATGAAATTGTCTCCCTGTATAAGAAAGTTCAGTTTTTTAACGGAGGACTAGCATGTCAAGCGAGAAATACGAAGTACCTGTAGATAAGTTGGAATGGCATTGTGACCCTGGTCTGTTCACATTTGATTGCACCAAGGACCTGGCTCCACTGCGAGAGTTCGTAGGTCAGGATAGAGCCCTGCGCGCTATTGAATTTGGTCTGTCCATGGACAGGGACGGCTACAATATATACCTAGCCGGTATGACAGGTACGGGCAAAACATCGGCGGTTAAACGGCAGATCGATAAATTGTTGGCTGAAAAGCAAACGCTGGAAAAGGTGCAGCTGCCTGAAGACTGGCTGTACATGTATAACTTCGAAAACGTGGAGCGCCCACTGGTGTTGAGCTTACCTCAGGGGAAGGGCAAGGTCTTCAAAGAGCAAATCGACAGTTTACTGCAGAGAATTAAAGAGGAGCTGGCCAAAGCCTTCGCCAGTGAAGAATACAAGAATGAAAGAGAAAAGGCCGTTGACGCCGGCCAGTCGGGGCAGAAGAAGATTTTCGAAGAGATCAGCGGCGAAGCTGAAAAAGAAGGTTTCCGATTTCAAATAACTCCTATGGGACCGGCACTGATTCCACTGATTAATGGAAAACCTCTATCTCAGGCCGAGTACGCTGCACTTGAGGAAAAAGCGCGACGCGAAATTGAGAAAAAACAGTCCGAGTTGCTGGAAAAGCTGCAGGATGCATTTGAAAAGGCGAAGCAACTGGAGAGACAGACCGTTGAGAAACTGCAAAGTATTGATAAAGCGGTGGCTGAATTTACCATAGCCAAGCTTTTCGAAAGCCTGATGCAAGAATACAAAGGAAACGAAAAGATCGAGAAATATCTCACCAGACTGAAATCCTATACTCTTGATAACCTGGACCTGTTTAAAGAGAAAGAGGAGCCGTCACAATTTGTTTTGGGTGTGCCCGCCAGTTATGTAGCCCGCGGCCGCGACCCCTTCATTCCGTTCCAGGTCAATATATTTGTGGACAACGCAGGCAAAAAAAGTCCACCGGTCATAGTGGAGCAGAATCCCAACTATTCTAACGTGTTCGGCAGGGTGGAACGGCGGTTTTTCTTTGGCGGTTATCTGAGCGACCACACCATGCTGAAGCCGGGCGCCCTGCATCTGGCAAACGGCGGTTACTTATTACTCAATGCCATAGACGTGCTGACCAACCCGGCTGTCTGGCCGGCGTTGAAGAGGGCCATTAAGACAAAGCAGGTCGGTATCGAAGACCCCATGGAACAATTTGGGCTTATACTTTCTCAGGGCCTCAGACCGGAGCCGGTGCCACTGAACGTTAAAGTGGTTTTAATCGGAGATAGGTATCTGTATCAGGCGCTTTCCACCTACGACGAGGATTTCTGGGAGACCTTCAGGGTAAAGGCGGATTTCGATTACCAGATCGATAAGACTGAGGAGAATATGAGGGCATTTGCCGCTTTTATAGCCGGCTGCTGCGAAGATTGCGAGATTAAACACTTCGATCCTACCGGCGTAGCTAAAATAATCGAGTATGCCTCCCGGATGGTAGCCGACCAGGAGAAACTGTCAACGAGATTTGCTCAGATTATGGAACTGGTACAGGAAGCGGAATACTGGTCGCGCAAGGAAGATGCTGGTTTAGTAAGCGCGCCACACGTGGAGAAAGCCATAGAAGAGAGAAGATTCCGTCATAATTTACCTGACGAGCGCATGCGGGAGATGATTGAGGATGGAACTATAATGATAGATGTTACCGGGGCAGTTGTGGGGCAGGTGAACGGGCTCAGTGTATATAGCCTCGGTGACGTAACATTCGGCAAACCATCAAGAATAACATGCAAGACATTTCTGGGCCGTGGCGGCGTCATCAATATTGAGAGGGAATCGCAGCTGAGCGGCAGGATACATGACAAGGGTGTCCTGATTTTAAGCGGCTATATGGGCTGGAAGTACGCTCAGGACAATCCGCTTTCATTATCGGCCAGCCTGTGTTTCGAACAGTCTTATGAAGGCGTAGAGGGTGATAGCGCCTCCTCCACTGAACTGTATGCTCTCCTTTCCAGCCTGTCCGATGTCCCTATAAGGCAGAATATTGCGGTTACCGGCTCGGTGAACCAGAAGGGTGAAATACAACCAATCGGCGGTGTAAATCAGAAAATCGAAGGCTTTTTCCAGGTGTGCAAGGGCAAAGGGCTCACCGGCGACCAGGGCGTGGTTGTACCCCGGCAAAACCTGAGAAACCTCATGTTACGCCAGGAAGTGATCGACGCAGTGAAACAGGGGAAGTTCCATGTATATTCGGCGAGCAGTGTTGACGAAGGCATCGAGATTCTTACCGGCGTGGAAGCAGGAGTGAAAAAAGAAGACGGCAGCTATCCTGAAGGCAGCATTAATGATCGAGTTGATAAAAAGCTAAAGGAAATGGCCGGGAAGTTGAAGCAGTTTGCTGTTCCTCCCTCGGAGGAAAAGAAAAGTGCCGCCAGCTAGAAGTATTGAGCTCATATTTCTACTCAGTCTGAATCCCCGCGAACCTAATTGCCGAACTGTTGTTCTTATGTTATACTAGCCGATAGTTTTATGCGGTCTGCGGTTCAGGAACTTTCACAAAAACTTATTTCATGGATTGATAATGCCGTCGCTTCCGCCGGCGGCAAGGGTGTGGTCCTGGGCATGAGCGGTGGCATCGACTCGTCGGTAGCCGCAGTGTTGTGCAAGCGCGCCTTTCCCCGGTCGGTCCTGGGGGCAATCATGCCTTGCCACAGCAGTCCCGTTGACAGAGAACATGCCGAACTCGTTGCCGGGAAATTTGATATACCGGTACAGGTAATAGTTCTCGATAAAGCTTTTGATTCTCTGGTCAAATGTTTACCAGATGTGGGCAGCGATGTTTCAACAAGGCTAGCCGAAAACAATATCAAGCCCAGATTGAGGATGGTTGCCCTTTATTATCTGGCAAACAATCTAAACTAT
The DNA here is from genome assembly GCA_964413085.1 of uncultured Dehalococcoidales bacterium. Lineage (GTDB taxonomy): Bacteria > Chloroflexota > Dehalococcoidia > GIF9 > UBA5629 > 9FT-COMBO-48-23. The sequence goes on along the minus strand of CAYPRI010000022.1, from coordinate 10,807 downwards.
TTGGTGGTCGGTTCAAGCAACCGGAGCGAACTGTCTATTGGTTATTTTACCAAACACGGCGATGGCGGCTGCGACCTGATGCCTCTGGGGAACCTGGTCAAAAAGCAGGTGAACGAACTGGCGAAGTATCTAGAAATCCCAAGCATGATTATAGACAAGCCGCCTTCAGCGGGTTTGTGGGACGGGCAGACGGATGAAGCCGAGTTGGGTCTCACCTATGCCGAACTGGACGCTTATTTAATTTCGGGTCAGGCCAAACCGGAAATTAATAAGAGGATTGAAGCTAAGATTAATCTGAGCGCGCATAAACGCTGCATGCCGCCTGTTGCGCCGTTTTAAATTTTCCATTTCCGGCGGTTGTGGCGTTATAAGGCGTGTGCTATGATTCGTTTCATTGTAACAGGAGGGATGAAATGGCTTCGGAGAAAGAGAAGGCGCTGGAACTGGCTATAAATCGAATTGAGAAACAATTCGGTCAGGGTTCGATTATGAAATTGGGTGAATTATCAGCCAGAACGAGTACCGATGTGATTCCGACCGGTTCACTGGGTCTGGACCTGGCTTTGGGCGTAGGCGGCATTCCGCGGGGTCGGGTAACTGAGATTTTTGGCGCCGAGGCTTCGGGTAAAACGACCCTTGCCCAGCACATCATCGCTGAAGCCCAAAAGCTGGGCGGCATTGCCGTCTACGTAGATGCAGAGCATGCCCTCGATACGGCATATGCGGCTAATTGCGGAGTGAAGGTCGAGGATTTACGCATATCGCAGCCAGATGATGGAGAAGAAGCCCTGGGTATAACCGAGGAACTGGTGAGGAGCGGGGCGGTTGATGTGATAGTAATAGACAGCGTGGCTGCCTTGGTGCCCCGTGCTGAAATAGAGGGAGAGATGGGCGACACACATGTAGGCTTGCAAGCCCGTCTGATGTCTCAGGCGTTAAGAAAACTAGTGGCGGCCATCAGCAAATCGCATACGGCGGTGATATTTGTCAACCAGTTGAGGGAGAAGGTGGGCATAATTTTTGGCAGCCCCGAGGTTACACCCGGCGGCAGGGCGCTGAAGTTTTATAGCTCGGTTAGAATCGATTTGAGACGAATCGATTCCATTAAACAGGGTTCTGACGTGATTGGCACCAGGGTGAGGGCCAGAATAGTTAAGAACAAGACAGCGCCTCCTTTCCGGTCGGCCGAATTTGACATAATGTTTAAGAGAGGCAAGTGTGGTATAAGTAAAGAAGGCGACATTCTCGATTTAGGCGTGGCTATGGGTGTGGTAAAGAAAGCCGGCACATTTTTTACTTACGGAGATTTAAAGTTAGGCCAGGGACGAGAGAACGCGAGGGATTACCTGACACAGCATGGAGACCTGGCTTTCAAAATTGAGCAGGAAATAAGAGCTGTTGCCAGCAGTTCATCGGCTCCAGACACAGAAGCAAGAGAAGTTTCCGAATAGTAGCCGGCTCTTCTTGAATGCCAGCCCCATAGCGATGGAATTTCAATATGGGGACAATCACGGCTCTGCGGTTAAATGCCAGAAAAAAGAAAGTAAACGTATTCGTTGACGGTTTGTTTGCTTTTTCCGTCGCTGATGAACTATCAGCAATAAATAACCTCAAAGTAGGTCTTAACCTTTCCGCCCGCCAAATCGAAGATCTCAAAGAAGCCGACCTTTCCTGTAGCTGCATGGACGCCGCCGTGTATTACCTCAGCTACCGTCCGCGAAGCGAGAATGAAGTGAGGCAGAGGCTGCGCCGCCGTGGATTCGACAGCAAGACCATAGAAGAAGTCGTTACAAAGCTAAAAGAGCGCAGTCTTATTGACGACATAGCCTTCTCCGAATACTGGCGAAATAACCGTCTGTCATTCAGCCCCAGGAGTGCCAGGTTAATTAATCTCGAGCTGAGGCAGAAGGGTATAGCCGCGGAGACGGCAAATGAGGCTACAGGGAACATCAATGATGAAAATTCCGTGTATGAAGCTGGATTAAGAAAAGCACACCGGCTGACGGCGCTCGACTATGATGATTTCCGAAGTCGCTTATATGACTATCTGGTACGGCGAGGTTTTAGTTATGAGAAAATCAAGCGCGTGGTAGACCGTTTATGGCAGGAAAAAAAGAACGGTTCTTCGGAGTAAATTCGAATAGGACATATGTTTGACACCAGCTTCGTTAAAGGTTACTATTAGAGTGATAGTTTTTTGGAAAGTTATACATCATGATTACGTGGTGTTTTATGAAAGTGAGGCAGTCAAATGAGTTTGCCAATAGTATATTTTGTTGTGCTTGGGCTCGTTTTTCTTTTGAGCCTTCTTTTAGGTTACTTTGCCAGACAGATACTGGCCAATCAGCAGCTTCGCAGAACTCAAAATGAAGCCAAGAAACTGTTAGAAGAGGCATCAGCAGCACATGAAGACATGCTCAAAAAAGCCAGAGAAGAAGCTATCAAGGTTAGAGCTGCTGCCGAAGCCGACAGTCGAGAGCGACGTTTTGAGCTTCAGAGATTGGAAAGGCGCTTTAGTCAAAAAGAGGAGAAACTAGAGCGCAAACTGGAAGGCCTGGATCGCCGTGAACGCGGTTTAGGTAACCGGGAGAGAGAAATAGACGCCGTTAAGGCGCAGCTCGAAGAAATACGGAGCAAACAGCTCCAACGACTCGAACTTATCTCCGGTATTTCCAGCGAAGAGGCCAAACAAGAATTGCTCCGGGCCATAGAGGAAGAAATTCGTGAGGAAGCTTCACGGCGCGTTCGCGACTGGGAATTACGGATAAAAGATGATATAGACGAAAAGGCTCGTGAAATTTTATCCACCTCAATCCAGCGCTGCGCCACCGATGTAGTCTCAGAAACGACCGTCTCGGTAGTTCCCCTGCCGAATGACGAGATGAAGGGGCGGCTTATCGGCCGCGAGGGACGTAATATCCGCGCCCTGGAGCAGGCTACCGGTGTCGACCTCATAATCGATGATACGCCCGAGGCGGTGACGATTTCCAGCTTCGATCCCTTGAGGCGCGAGGTAGCCAGAGTGGCCTTGAACAATCTCATACTCGATGGAAGAATTCACCCGGCTCGCATTGAAGAGGTTGTGGAGAAGGCGAAGAATGAGGTTGAGACCGCTATCCGAAACGAGGGCGAGCGGGCGGCACGGGATGTCGGCATCATAGGCCTGCATCCCGAGTTAATCCGGCTAATCGGCAGGTTAAAATTTCGTAGCAGCTACGGACAGAATGTATTAACTCATAGTCTGGAAGTAGCTTACCTGTCGGGAATGCTGGCTGCTGAAATCGGTGCTGACGTTACTCTGGCCAAGAAAGCCGGCCTGCTTCACGATGTCGGTAAGGCGGTTGACCATGAGGTGGAAGGCCCCCATGCTTCAATAGGCGCCGACCTGGTTAAGCAATGGGACAAATCGACCGAAGTCGTTCAGGCCATCGCCGAACATCATGGCGAAGCTACAACCACCAGCGCTATAGGGTTTATAGTCGCCACCGCCGATGCTATTAGCGGGTCAAGATTGGGAGCCCGGCGCGAATCGCTGGAGCAATACCTGAAACGTATAGAAGCTCTTGAGAGCGTGGCTAACAGTTTCCCGGGAGTTGACAAGGCTTTTGCCATTCAGGCAGGACGTGAAGTACGCATTCTGGTTAAGCCGGAGCAGGTGGATGATCTCGGAGCTATGAGATTAGCTCGTGACATAGTAAAGAAAATTGAAGATACGCTGGCGTATCCGGGGCAAATAAAAGTTACGGTAATGCGAGAGACCAGGGCAGTTGATTATGCTAAGTAAAACGTAAGAAAGAAAAATCAGTATAAGGAACTATATTGCGTATATTAATGATAGGCGATGTAGTTGGAAGGCCTGGCAGGAGGGCTGTGCAGCAATTATTGCCAGGCCTTCTTCATGACTACGACCCGGCTCTGGTGATAGCCAACGGCGAGAACAGCGCCGGCGGTATCGGATTGACTCCGGATACTGTCAAGGAGCTGTGCGATAGCGGCGTCGATGTGGTAACCACGGGGAATCACGTTTGGGCTAAGAAGGAAATCATCCCTCACATGGACGGCGAATTGCCTATCATTCGGCCTCTGAATTTTCCTCCGGGCGTGCCCGGCCGGGGTTTTATTCAGAGGAAAGGCGTCGTGGTGGTGAATATCATAGGCCGTGTTTTTATCGGCCAGTATGACTGCCCTTTTAGAGCTATGGATAGTTTCCTATCTGAAATAAAGGCGGAATCCAAAGTTATAGTAGTTGATTTTCATGCCGAAGCTACGTCCGAGAAGGTGGCCATGGGTAAGTATCTTGACGGCAGAGTAAGTGCTGTACTTGGGACCCATACTCATGTGCCCACCTCGGATACTTATATCATGCCCAAAGGCACGGCATATGTTACTGACGTGGGCATGGTGGGCCCCATAGATTCGGTTATCGGTGTTGATACTCAGTCAGCCATACGCAGCTTTCTAACCGGAATGCCTCACCGTTTTTTTGTAAGCGAAGGACCAGCTATGTTTGATGCTATAATGGTCGAGGTTGATGAAGCCAGCGGAAGGGCCACCGGCATCAAAAGAATTCATTTGAAAGAGTAGTCGTGAAAGCGGACCTGCATATACATACTACCGCCTCGGATGGCCGCCTGGAGCCCAAAGACATTGTTTCGCTGGCCATAAGTGTCGGCCTCGATGTAATCGCCATCACCGACCATGACACCATAGACGGCGTCGTTCCGGCTTTAGCTGCCGCTAAAAAAGCGGACTCGATAACCGTTATTCCGGGTGTCGAGATCAATACTGATGTGGCCCGTGGCGAAGTGCACGTCCTGGGATACTTCATCGATTATACGGATGCCCGGTTGATTGCTACTCTGCAAAAATTGCGTGATTCGCGTCGTGAGCGGGCGCGAAAAATGATTGACAAATTATCCGATTTAGGAATGAAAATCGACTGGGAACGTGTCAGCGAACTGGCCAAGGGCGGCACCATCGGCCGGCCGCACATCTCTCAGGCTCTGCTTGAAAAAGGCTACGTGCGCTCGGAAAAGGAAGCTTTCGATAAATACATCGGACATAATGGGCCGGCTTATGTGGAGCGGTATAAGCTGCTGCCTGACGAGGTGGTCGAGATGATTTTAGAAGCTCAGGGTTTGCCTGTGCTGGCGCATCCCGCCGATATCGATGGCCTCGATGAGCTCGTGCCGAAGTTGAAGTCAGTGGGCTTGATTGGGCTCGAAGTATATTATCGTGATTATAATCCAGAAACTATCAATAAATTGTCCAGAATGGCAGGGCAATACGACTTGATTCCTACGGGTGGGACCGATTACCATGCTTTTAAAGATAATTCGGAAGTTGAGATAGGCGGAGCTCTTTGTCCGCCAAGTTCGGTGGAACACCTGTTTGCCATGGCCAGCAAACGCAGTCTTGAATTACTGAAGCAACATTAGCTTAAATCCTATATACTTCACAGAAGGAGGAACCGGTTAACATGGGAGCATTTCGTGAAATATTCTGGGACATTGCTTTTGGACCCGTCATCCTTTATCCGCTCGGTCTGGGCGCGCTGGGAATTTTCATCTGGGCTCTGTACCGGCGCACTAAACTGTGGAAGGTCGGTAAACCCGATAAAAGAACGGACAATATAGGCAAAAGAATTTGGAACTACATCGTTCTGGCGTTTGTCGAAGGTATTTTTCACAGGAGATTCTTCCGGGAAGCTTATCCCGGAATAATGCATTTTCTGTTGTTCGCCGGTGGCGCCATTCTGCTAATTGGGACGGGTCTTGACGTAATAGACCATTATAATCCATGGGGTTTTCATTTTATTTTAGGCAATTTCTATCTAGGCCTTCATTTCCTTCTGGACCTGGCTGGCCTGGCTATGATAATCGGGGCGATTATGGCGACGGTAAGAAGGTACGGTTTAAAGCCGCAGAGATTGAACACGGTTTTCGATAATGGCACCGTACTTACTCTGATTTTTGTCGTGGTAATAACCGGTTTCTTTATTGAAGCTTTCCGTATACTTGCGGCCACTCCCGACGGCTTAACGCAACCTGAGTTTTACAGCCATCCCGAGTGGTCCAGATGGTCGTTCATCGCCTATCCACTGGCCGGACTTTTTTCCGGACTGTCTGAGACTGTCAGAGTAAACACGTATATCGGCCTGTGGTGGTTTCACACCGCACTGGCTCTCGGCGCCATTTACTACGTATGTTATGCATTCGATAACCTGACTCACATAATTGTTTCGCCGATAAATGTGTTCTTCCAGTCGTCACGACCCAAGGGCGCCCTGGCTCCAATTAACATCGAGGAAGCCGAGACCTTCGGCGTGGCCAAGATAGAAGACTTTACCTGGAAACAGTTGCTTGACCTGGATGCTTGTACCAATTGCGGGCGCTGCCAGGACAGGTGTCCTGCCTGGCTCACAGGCAAGCCTCTGTCGCCGAGGAAGGTTATACAGGACTTAAAAGCCCATCTGCTGGAGAGAAGAAGCGCCTTGCTGGCTCCTAAACCGGCGGCTCCGGCCCCAGCTAATACGGATGGTGGTACCGTAAAGGCAGTGGCCGGTGAAGTGATACTGGAGGACGAACTCTGGTCGTGTACCACCTGCCGCGCCTGTCAGGAAATATGTCCGGTCTATATCGAACACATAGACAAGATGATCGACATGCGACGCAATCTGGTTCTGGAAAAGGCCACCATGCCCGAGACCGGTGAGGCTGCGCTGAGATGTATCGAGACCAGAGGCCACAGTTGCAGGGGTACCGTACTCACACGTACCGATTGGACCAGCGGGCTGGACATTAAGCTCATGTCCGACGATAGCAACGTTGATTTTATCTACTATGTTGGCTGTGCCTCATCCCTGGAAGACAGAAGCATGAAGATAGCCATCGCTGTGGGTAAGATATTAAAGGCGGCTGGAGCCAAATTTGCCATTCTGGGAACTGAAGAGACCTGCTGCGGCGAGCCGGCGCGCAGGTTAGGTAATGAATATCTGTTCCAGATGCAGGCGACCAAAAACATCGAGACGTTCAAGAAATATAACGTGAATAAGATTGTGACCAGTTGCCCGCACTGCTTCAATACCATAAAAAACGAATACCCCCAGTTCGGCGGCCAGTACGAGGTCATCCATCATACCCAATTTATGGCCGATCTGATTAAGCAGGGTAAGATTCAACCGTCCTTAATGGACGCGACTAGATTAACTTTCCACGATTCCTGTTACCTTGGCCGCCATAACAACATTTACGATGACCCGCGACAGGTATTGAACGCCATTTCGCCGTCCAAATTACTCGAAATGAAGCGGTCGAAGCGCAACGGGTTTTGCTGTGGTGGTGGTGGTGGCCGCTACTGGATGGAAGAGCGTATCGGCAAGAGGATTAGCGAGGAACGCCTGGAGGACACCATTAACCTGAAGGCCAACATACTGGCTTCAGCCTGCCCCTACTGCCTGCAGATGTTCGAAGACGCCATAAAGGCAAAGGGTGTTGAGGAGTCGCTCAAGGTGCAGGATATCGCCGAATTGGTGGCAGCTCAGCTGGGAAAAAAGGCCTGACGCTGTAATACAGGTAAAGGTAGCTATTAAGAGGGTGCTGTCTCGGCCGGCATTCCAGCTAGTGTTTGACCGCAGCACCTAATGGATACTCGAGCAGTTTTTTCAGCCGGTCGGGGTGGCTGCTCTTCATCTTAGCTTCGTCCAGCGCCACTATTTTTCTCTTAACCAGTTCAGCCAGCGCTTGGTCGAGCGTCTGCATGCCTTCAGCCGAACTGAGCTGCATTACGCTGTGAAGCTCGAACGTCTTACCTTCCCGAATCAGATTTTTGACCGCCGAGTTTCCGGTCATAATCTCGAAGGCGGCGATTCTGCCGCGACCCGTGGCACGCGGTAACAAACACTGTGACAATACTGCGACCAGCACCTGCGAGAACTGAAGCCTTATTTGTGGCTGCTGGTTGGGTGGGAATATATCGATTACGCGGTCGACGGTCTGAGGAGCGTCGGTAGTGTGCAGTGTCCCCATTACCAGATGTCCGGTTTCAGCGGCCCTCATGGCCGTCTGCACGGTCTCAAGATCTCTCAACTCACCTACTACGATAACATCTGGGTCATGCCGCAATGCGTGGGTTAAAGCGACATCAAAGGATTTGGTATCATCACCGAGGTCTCTCTGAGCGATTAAGCATTTCATATTCGGGTGCAGGTATTCGATGGGGTCCTCAATGGTGATGACGTTGCAGGCCATGCGTTCGTTGAGGTAGTTAAGCATAGCCGCCATGGTGGTTGACTTGCCGCTACCGGTCGGCCCGGTGACCAGGATAAGCCCTCTTGGCTTGAGAATGAGCTCCTTGCAGATGTTCGGCAGCGCCAGCTCGTCGATGGTGAACACCTTGAAAGGCACCAGCCGGAAGGCCATGCTTATGGTGCCTCTTTGTCTCATTACGCTTACACGGAACCTCGCCAATCCCGGTACGCTGTAAGCGAAGTCAAGCTCCTTCTCCAGATGGAAACGGTTCCTCTGCTCGGGCGTGGTGATATGGTCGAACGCAGTTTCAACATCGTCCATCGTGATCTGAGGGAACTGGTGAAGCGGTACAAGCTCTCCGTCGATTCGGAGCACCGGAACGCTGGGTACTCTGACGTGCAGGTCAGAAGCTCTTTTTTCAACCATTAATCTGAGGAGTTCAATTATATCCATAATGGGCCTCCGTCGTGTTTATCTCGTTATTACAGCGACGACAGGTGGATGGTCTGAAGCGGTGCCAGGCACTACTGCAACGTCGGCTGTTTTCAGGTCGGGTGATATCCAGATGTAGTCCGTCATCCGGCTCGAAGCGTATGTACTGCCCGTAGTCAGGGAAGCCAGGTCGAGGCCGGCGGTATAAAATCTCTTAATTTCAGCAGTTTGACGCGCCGCGCTGAAATCCCCCATGATCACGGTACTGTCAAGTCCTCCCCAAAAATCAGTAAGTGCCCGTGCTTCGGACTGTCGTATGTCGGAGTCTTCCTCGCGATCATCGAACTGCGTATTTATAACCTTGAATTGCTGGCCATCTGGTAGAACTATTAATGCCATAATAAAGGCTCGCGGCGGGAACAAATCGGGCGGCGGCAGGCTTTCTCTTGAAAACGCCACGATGGGATAACGGCTCAGTATGGCGTTCCCTGAAAATGGGCCGTTAGTGGGTTCGTAAACGTAAGGCATCTGCAGCCTATAGGAGAGCCATTCCAGCATGTCCAGCCTCCCGTTTATCAGTGAGCCGCGGGAGACTTCCTGTACGGCGATGATATCGGGGCTGTTAGTTTGAATAACATTAGCCATTTGATTGATATTGAGTTTACCCATCGAGTTGAATCCGTTGTTTAAGTTGTAGGTCATTACCTTTAAGGGAAGTCCTACGCCAGGCTCAAGAGTAGCCACGGGTGTGCGCCATGTCGTTATCTGGGCGATGGGCAGCGCCAGCAGAATCAAGGCGAACACTGAAACCATCCACAGCCTTGGCTCTGCTTTAATATTTTGTTTGCCTAAAATCACAGCCCCTATAGCGCAGGCGGCCATAATACCACCCGCCGCCACTTCTACAACCTGGTTAACGTATGGCAGTTTCACCTCGTAAACGGCGTAGTAGGCGGCGACGAGCAGGATGAACAGAATCATACCTATGCCGTTGGCAATCCACAGAGTCGATATCCTGACCGGGCCGGTGCCGGCGGCTATGCCCAGCAGGACCATGCTCATAATTGCGGACAGCAGCACCTGGCCGATGAAAAACAGTATGGCTATGAGGCTTGCCGGCTGCTGGCTGGTAAACACCAGCGTTATGATTAAGACCACGCTGGCCGCCAGAGCCCACGGCCATAACATGCGCCAGTTTCTGCTCACAACCACATAGGCGACTGCCAGACCTGCCAGCTGGCCTATCAGGACCAGTCCGAACGCCCAGGGCAACGGCCAGCTGGTCAATGTGGCCAGCCTCGGTATATTCTGAAAGACCACCAGTTCAAGGAACAGGAAAGGTCCGATAGCCAGCCAGGTAAACGAGCGGGCAATAGAGATCCGGCTCGATGCTGCAGCTAGCTTCCTGGAGTGGCTGTAAATCGATGGTGCCGTGCCGACCAGAAAAACAAGCTGGAATATGAACAGCAACAAAGTCAGCAGCACGGGCAGCATCTGTGCCTGCCAGATAAGGTCGTAAGTACCGAAGGCGCCGTAGATGGCCGTGTCCAGGACCAGGCCGCCGATAATCCCAAGTATATAGTTGGAAACGGAGGCGCCGCCGCGTATCCGTGCATCTTCGAACGCTGCCGGTAAGAATAGAATAAAAAAGATAGTTCCCGCTATGGCCAGTCCTAAATTAAAGACTGTCAGGCCTGATGCTACCTGCATAAGCAGCCGCACGAGACCCAGTCCGGCCACGGTAAACGTGATCAAGCGGCGGTTGCCGGTAAGCCAGCTCAAGGGACCGGAAAGAAAACCGATGATGAAAACTGCGATGGCGACAAAGCCCAGCTGGACCAGGCCTAAACCGAACCTGTTGCCCAGCACCCAGTAAATACTCGGTATCAGTGCCCTCAGCACCTGCATGCCGAATAATACGGTGATTGCCGTTAACGCCAGTTCGGTTAGCAGCGGTCGAGCTGCCAGCCATTCGATGAATAAAAATAATTTGTCTTTTCTTAATGTTTCCGCTTTAGCTTTACGTGGCATAAAACTTCCTTTTGACCGACCTCTATTTCTACTTATCCGAATATCGATTTGGCCCTAACTCGCAGCTTCGTTGGCCTTGGTGCACTATAATACGG
>CAYPRI010000021.1:11455-24757 GCA_964413085.1 uncultured Dehalococcoidales bacterium | reverse complement strand
ACCATGATCTGGCTGTTCTGGGGCAGCGGTAGAATACCGGAGATGCCGCCTTTCAAAAAAGCCTACGGTCTCAGGGCGGCCATGACCTCGGGCGTCGACCTGCTCCGTGGCCTGGCCAGAATGGCGTCGATGGATGTCCTCGAAATCCCCGGCATCACTGACGGTCCCGATAATGATTTCGTGGCTCAAGCCAAGGGAGCTTTGAAGGCGCTGGATAAATATGATCTGGTGGCGGTACATATCGAATCGCCTGATGAGGCAGCCCATACCGGCTCCATCGATGAAAAAGTGGAAGCTTTGGAGCAGATTGATAAAGAGGTGGTGGCCAGGATACGCTCCTGGAAGCGGGGCAAACTCCGGATTTTAGCCCTGCCCGACCACCCCACGCCGATAAAGATTCAGACCCATACCGAAGAGCCGGTGCTGTTTATACTGTGGGGCCCGGGCTTTCAGTTGAATGGAGCCAAAAAATTCACAGAGGTTGAGGCCAAGGGCACAGGAATTTATATCGATGACGGCTTCAACCTAATGAATAGGCTGATACGAACATAGGTGGTGGAAATCCAGGTCTGGATGATTTAGAATACGCAAGAGGAAATATGGCACTGGTAGTTCAAAAATATGGCGGCAGCTCGGTGGCTGATGCCGAGAAAATAAACAATGTTGCCCGGCGAATCATAGCCAGTAAGGAAAAGGGAAACGAGGTGGTGGTCGTTGTGTCGGCCATGGGTAAGACCACCGACGAACTGATTCAGCTCGCCAAGAAAATAAATCCCAAGCCTGAGGAGCGGGAGCTCGATGTTCTGTTGTCCACCGGCGAAATAGTTTCCAGCACTCTCATGACCATGGCACTGCATAATATGGGCTATAAGGCCGTGAGCTTGAGTGGTCCCCAGGCTGGCATAGAGACCGATTCCGTCTACAGCAAAGCCCGCATAACACGCATTGAGCCGAAGCGAATTGTAAAAGAGCTGGAGAAAGGGAATATCGTCATCGTCGCCGGATTTCAGGGGATAACCAAAGACGATGACATCACCACGCTTGGACGAGGTGGCTCGGATACCACGGCGGTAGCCCTGGCCGCAGCTCTCAAGGCGCAGATGTGCGAGATATATACCGACGTCGAGGGCGTGTTTACAGCCGACCCCCATATTGTGCCGGAGGCTCATAAACTAAAGGAGATCGGTTACGAGGAGATGCTGGAGCTGGCAACCCTGGGAGCCAAAGTAATGCACTCGAGGGCGGTGGAGTTGGGCCAGGTCTACAACATGCCCATACTGGTGGCTTCGAGCTTCAATGACCAGCCTGGTACTATAATTCATGGAGGGATTCCAATGGAAGTAAGAAACAAGGTGAGAGGTATCGCTCAGGACCTGAATGTAGCCAAAGTCACGGTGGTCGGTGTCCCCGACCGTCCGGGTATAGCTTCTGCAATCTTCGAACCTCTGGCCAAAGCCAGTATAAGCGTCGATACCATAGTTCAAAATGCCAGCATAAACAACGTCACTGACCTGACATTCACCGTGGCCAGAGGTGATTTAGATAAGGCCATGTCCATCATCAAACCCATAGCCAAGAATATCGGAGCTAAGGACTGCGTCAGCGATTCGACGCTGGCTAAAATCAGTATTGTGGGCACCGGCATGCAGAATACGCCGGGCTATGCATCAGGAATGTTTAAGGCTCTTTCAGATCAGGGTATAAATATCCAGCTTATCACGACTTCCGAGATAAAGATAACCTGCATTATTGCTCAGGATAAAGCCAGGGACGCCATAAAGGCACTGCATAAGGCATTTGCCCTGGAGTACGGGGAAAGCTAACTAGACGGCGATAACTTCTTTTACGTCGGATATCTCTTGCTTGAGCAGTCGCTCGATGCCGTTTTTCAGTGTCATGGTTGACATGGGGCAGCCGGCACATGCTCCCTTGAGTCTAACGCTGACAACACCGTCTTTAACGTCAACGAGTTCCACATCCCCTCCGTCAGCGCGAAGGTTTGGTCGAATATTGTCCAGAACGGCTTGTACTTTATCTTTCACTGGTTCCCCTTTAGCTTTCGCTTGAATTTCCTAAACTAGTAGGCTAACATAGTGAACCTTTTTTGTCAAAAATTTTATTCATAATACGGCTTTAAGTACTTGACAAGTTACACTTTTTTTGACAGAGTGACTGATGTAAAATATATGGTTGCATTTCAACGTTATCGTATATAAAACGTTATATATATAAAATGAATATTCCAATCAGGACCAGGCAGTACAATTGCAGGGGGTACGAAAATGCCTGACCGCGAAGAAGATAAAGCCAGACTCAGACGGAAAGCCAGCCAGGAGGCTATTGCTCTGGCGATGCAAAGCAGATGGCAGGAAGCCGTAACCATCAACCAGAGCATAATCGAACTTTTCCCTACAGATATAGATGCCTACAACCGTTTGGGAAGAGCCTATATGGAATTGGGGGAAGTGGCCAAGGCTAAGGATGCCTATAAACGCGCCATTGCGCATGACCCGCACAACCCTATTGCACAGAGAAATTTACAGCGATTGTCCCAGTTATCCGATAAACACGTTAAAGTTAAGGAGGAGCGGCGCGAGGCATCGCCGGACCTGTTTATCGGTGAGATGGGCAAGGCCGGCGTGGTCAGCCTTCAGGAACTGGCGGCTAAACAGGTGCTGGCCAAGATGGCTGCCGGAAATCAGGTCCATTTAAAGGTAAAGGGTAAGCAACTTGTCGTGGAAAACGAGAGCGGTGACTACCTTGGTCTGGTGGAACCGCCGCATGGCTTTAGGCTGGCCAAGTTAATGGAAAGCGGCAACAAGTACGCTGCCGCTATCGTGAACATCGATACCAACAGCGCCAGGGTTATTATCAGAGAGACATTTCAGCATCCCAGTCAGGTGGGACGGCTGTCATTCCCCGTCAAAGCCGTGGAAGGCTTTCAGCCGCACGTTAAGGACACATTGCTGCGGCATGAGGCCGTGGAAGAGGAAGCTCTGGAAGAAGGGGAGTATGCCGAGCTCGAAGAGGGCGAACTTATACCCGAGGGCTTTTCTATTTTCGAAGGCGTGGCCACAGATGAGGAACCAGCCGTAGAAGAAGAAGAGTTCATGGAAGAGGAGTAATTATATGGAAGTCGGAGTTATTAAGCCGGTAGTTATCGAAGAGGAGATGAAGAGCTCCTACCTCGATTACGCTATGAGCGTTATCGTGGCCAGAGCTTTGCCTGACGTTCGTGACGGCTTGAAACCCGTGCATAGGCGGATACTCTATGGCATGGAGGGACTTAGCCTGCACTATAACAGTCCCTATAAGAAGAGTGCCCGTATAGTTGGTGATGTTATGGGTAAGTATCATCCCCATGGGGACTCCCCCATATACGAGGCAATGGTCAGAATGGCGCAGGATTTTTCCATGAGGTATACGCTTGTCGACGGGCAGGGAAATTTCGGCAGCATGGATGACGACCCGCCGGCGGCCATGCGCTACACGGAAGCACGGCTGGCTAGAGTAGCCGGCGAAATGCTGGTAGATATCGACAAGGAAACCGTCGACTTCATGCCCAATTTCGACGACAGCTTGAAGGAGCCTACTGTTTTGCCGGCCAGGCTGCCGAACCTGATGGTAAACGGCTCCTCGGGCATCGCCGTGGGCATGGCCACTAATATACCGCCTCATAACCTGACCGAGATATGCGACGCCATCAGCTATCTGATAACAAATCCCGATGCTGATGTTGACGATTTAATGAAGATAGTTAAAGGCCCGGATTTCCCCACGGGAGGAATCATTTTGGGCCGGCAGGGTATAAAGAGCGCTTATGCCAGCGGGCAGGGTAAAGTCGTGCTGCAGGCAAAAGTTACCGACGAAACTCTAAAAGGCGGGCGCCAGCAACTGATAATAAGCGAACTTCCTTACCAGACCAATAAGGCGGCTCTGGTAGAGAGAATTGCCGAGCTGGCCAGGGAGCGGAGGATCGAGGGCGTGAGCGATGTCCGCGATGAGTCGGACCGGCACGGCATGCGGATAGTGATCGGGCTGCGAAAAGACGCGCAACCGACCAAGATCTGCAACAACCTGTACAAGTATACTCCCATGCGGTCGGCCTTCTTTATTAATATGCTGGCTCTGGTCGACGGCCAGCCGCGGGTAATAAATCTTAAGGAAGCCCTGACTTGCTATATCGATTTCCGTAGAGAGGTCATTACCCGCCGCTCTAAGTTCGACCTCCAGAAGGCAAAAGACCGGGCTCATATTTTGGAAGGGTTCCGGATTGCGCTTAATCAGTTGGACGCAGTAATCCAGACAATACGTAAAGCTGAAACGGCCGAAACAGCGCGAACCAGCTTGATGGAGAAATTCAGCCTGTCTCAAATCCAGGCGCAGGCTATCCTGGACATGCAACTACGCCGATTGGCACAGCTTGAGCAGAAGAAAATAGTCGACGAATACGCGGAAGTTGTTAAGAACATCGCATACCTCGAGGACCTGCTGGCCAATCCCAAGAAGATACTGTTCCTTATCAAACAGGACGTCACGGAACTTAAAAATACCTATGGAGACGCGCGGCGTACCGACATTAAACGGCAAGAGGCCGAGGAATTTCAGGATGAAGACCTGATACCACATCAGGACGTGATCGTTACCCTGAGCGAACAGGGATATATTAAGAGAATTCCTGCGGCAACGTACCAGAAACAGCACAGGGGCGGAGTCGGTATCACGGGAATGGTGACGCGTGAAACCGACATGGTGAAGCACTGCGTGGTGGCGGATACACATGATAACTTGCTTCTATTCACCAACCGGGGCAAGGTCTACAGGCTCAGGTGCTACGATATACCCCAGGACTTATCCAGGACCACAAAAGGGACGGCCCTGGCCAATCTACTGTCCATCGACCCGAAAGAGCAGATAACCGCGCTGGTGGCAATTAAAGACTTCGTGCCCGGCCTGTTCATGATAATGGCGACCTCGAAGGGCATAGTGAAGAAGACCAGCCTGGACAAATTTTCAGCAGTAAGAGCCAGCGGACTTATCGCTATGAAACTCCGGACTGATGAGGAACTGGTGGCGGCTGACGTGACGAGTCAGAAAGGCGAAGTTATTTTAGTGACACAGAACGGGCAAGGCATCAGGTTTGCTGTTAAAGGTTTACGTCCGGCATCGCGGACCAGCGGCGGTGTACGCGGCATCAGACTGGCTCCTCGCGATAGGCTAGTGGCCATGGGCGCCATATTTCGGGAAGCCTCCCTGCTTACGGTTACCGAAAAGGGCTTTGGCAAGCGCAGCTGGGCCAAGAATTTCCCGCTGCAGGCCAGGGGCGGCAAGGGTGTCTACGCTCACAAAGTGACCGACAAGACAGGCAAGGTTATAGCTGCCAAGCTCATACCTCCGAAGCAGCACGTCATAATCGTTTCGGCCAATGGCATTATCATCAGGATCTCTGTCGATGATGAGGTTTCGCTGCAGGGCAGAGATACCCAGGGCGTGCACTTGAAGACGCTAGAAGAAAACGACAGCGTGGTTTCCATCGACTGTATCCAGCAGAGCGAAGGCAGGTCCATCGAAGGTGCCAATGGCAAAGCAGCAAATAAAAAGCCTGAGCAGGCCAAGCTTCTCTAACCGTTAGCCAACAAGATGCTGAATATTCTGAAAGAATTCGGGCTGACCTTTGTCCCTTTGTTTGTAGCCATGGACGCCGTTGGTGTTCTGCCTATCCTGGTCCCATTGACTCAGGACATGAAACCGGCGGAACGCAGACGGACGGTCAGGCTGGCGGTAATTACGGCACTGGGACTCGGTCTCGGTTTTGTCGTTATCGGCAAAGGCATTTTTCTGTTTCTAGGTATTGAAATATCGGACTTTTTGATTGCCGGTGGGCTCATACTTTTTCTTTTGGCCGCTAAAGACTTGGTTACCGGAAAAATGGTCGACGCCGAGGCTGCGGTGGGCGGCACAGTGGGCGTCGTACCCATCGGTACTCCTCTCGTAGTCGGGCCGGCCGTGCTTACGACCTTGCTTATACTTATCGACCAGTATTCGATTGTCATAGTCTTGGTTTCTTTTATTATTAATCTTGTAATAGGCTGGCTTCTATTTAGTCAGGCCAATAGGGTAGTGTCATTTCTGGGGCAGGGAGGTGTTAGAGCTGTTTCCAAGGTGGTCAGTCTGTTTCTGGCAGCCATCGCCATTAAGATGATCCGTCAGGGCGTCCTGCAGGTACTGGGATGAATCCCGTCTTCAGTCAAGGCACCGGCAACCAAGATTACGAAGCCGTCAATATCTCCGGTCATCATGGGTACTAATGAAGATAGGTGTAATTTCGGACACCCATATTGATCTGGCGGAAGAGATACCTCCTGAAATTATCAAGGCATTTTCAAAGGTAGACTTGATTGTCCACGCCGGCGACTTTGTCGGTTCGGCCGTTCTCGATGGGCTGAAAAAGCTGGGCGAGGTCAGGGCGGTACACGGCAACGTCGATTCAATGAAGCTCAGAAACCTGCTGCCGGACAAGGAAATTTTCGTAGCAGGAGGCAGAAAAATCGGGATTACTCACGGCTGGGGAGGTCCTGACGGAATCGAAAAAAGGGTGAAAGATCTGCTTGGCGATGTTAATATCGTCATATACGGACATAGCCACAGGGCAAAGATTGAGCGAATGGAAAACGTCCTCTTCTTCAATCCGGGTCCGGGATGGCAATCTTTTGGTATACTGACAATCGATGGTGACGTCAAAGGCGAGATAGCGAGGATTTAAGATAAAGTGAGCCGGGAAACGACCAAGCAGTGGCCGGAATTACGGGCACTGGATACGCCGGAAATACTTCAGTTCATCTTCTATCCGCGCCGCGACTTTGACGAATTAACCTCCAGTAACACGAACGCCGGATTAATTCCCGTTGACGACAGCGTATCTATTTCTTATAGCTTTTATGCCGCTGGGAAGAAATACACAAACATTTTGTTCTTCCACGGCAACGGAGAGATAGCCAGCGATTACCAGGCTATCGGACCTATCTATAATCAACTAGGACTAAACCTCTTCGTGGCCGATTACCGTGGCTATGGCCGCAGCGGCGGACAGCCCACGCTAACCAATATGATAAAAGATGCCCATCCTATTTTCGAAGGCTTTAAGCGGATTTTGAAAGATGGTGGATTTTCGGGAAGCCTGTTTATAATGGGGCGCTCACTGGGCAGTGCCTCCGCCATGGAACTGGCCTCCCATTATCAGAACCAGCTCAAGGGTTTGATTATAGAGAGCGGTTTCAGCAACGTTTTTAACCTGCTGCAATACCTGGGCTTCCCTCTGAAATCTATCGGCGTCTCTGTGCCCAGGACGCCATACAGCCTTGAACTTATCCGAAAAATTTTCATCCCCTCCTTAGTCATGCATGGAGAGTATGACCAGATTGTGCCGTTGGAAGAAGGCAAGAACCTTTATAAAACGCTGGGCGCCGATGATAAACGTCTGGTTATAATCCCCGGGGTTGACCACAACACTATCATGTCCGGCGGTATGCAGTTATACATGAAAGCTTTACAAAGCTTTATTTCTGCCCATAGCTAGAAATCAGAAGGCTCCGACCGCGCAGATATTGCCAGGGCAGAGGATGCAAATTTTTAGGTGGTTACTTTTCCTCTTCAGCGGCGGCTTCCGCCTTGGCTTCACCCTCAGCCTCTTCGGCTACTTCAGCGCCCTCTTCCACAAGCTCGGCCTCAGCAGCCACAGGTACCACCTCCTCCTCTTTCCGAGCTTCGGCAACCTTAACCACCATCTGTTCCGGGTCGCTGAGGAGAGTTATGCCGCGGCCCAGTGGTATGTCTTTGACATGGATGGTGTGATCCAGTTCTTCCAAATGGGAGACATCGACTTCGAGGCTGTGCGGTAAGTCATCCGGAAGGGCTTCGATATCGAGTGAGTCAATTAGATGGAGTATGGAGCTGTTCTTAATTTTCTTCAGCACTGGTGCGTCCCCAACGAATACAAGGGGGACCTCCGCTTTGATCTTTTCGGTCATGCTGACCTTATAAAAGTCCACGTGCAGAGGTTCATCGGTCAGCGGGTTCCTTTGAACCTCGCGCATCAGTACGCGTATCGGCTCCTTCGAAGAGTCTACCTTAAGCGATATAAGGTCGGTTTTACCGGCATGGGCCAGTAAATGCTTGAGGTTTTTGGTATCTACTTTTATTGGAGTTGAGTCTATGCCATGGCCATAGATGTTTGCGGGGATGAGGCCCTGACGGCGCAGAAATCTGACTTTCTTGCCCGTTATATCCCTTTTGGAGACTTGAAGTTCGTGTCGTTTCATCGGTCTACCTCTTTTATTAGGTCGGAAGCATAGAGATTAGCTTTTTTTGAGAACGCTGTCAAGTTCACCCTCACCCTGACCCTCTCCCATTGAGGTAGAGGGAACTAACGAATATTTGCCTTTGCCCGCAGGGAGTGGGCTTTTAATGACAGAAGTGCTAGGCAGTACTTCAATGGCAAAAGTAATAATACGCCTCAAACCTTCTTTTTAAGCTCTTCGAAGGCTTTCTTCACTTCTTCCACGGAGGTTCCGTCTTCGAGTGTAGTCAGGTCACCGATATTGGTGCCGCTGGCCACTGCTTTAAGTACACGCCTCATAATTTTGCCGCTCCGTGTCTTCGGCAGTTTAGTCACAAAGTAGATCTCATCGGGGGTAGCCACCGGCCCCAGTGTCTTGCGTACATGCTGCTGTATGCTCTTCTTCAGCTCCGGCGTAGGTTCTACTCCTTGCTTGGGAGTGGCGAAGACGACCACACATTCCCCTTTAACCTCGTCCGGGCGGCTGGCCACCGCTGCCTCAACTACCGCTTCATGGGATACAACGGCGTCCTCTATTTCTATGGTGCCTATTCTGTGCCCGGCTATCTTGAGCACTTCGTCAGCTCTGCCCAGAAGCCAGAAATAACCGTCTTTGTCCCTGATAGCATAGTCGCCGGTGTAGTACATGCCCGGAAACTTAGACCAGTAGGTCTCCTCATATTTTTCAGGGTCGCCGTAGACACCTTGGAGCATACCGGGCCAGGGTGATTTAATGACCAGATATCCCTTTTCGCCGGCTGGAACCGATTTTCCGTTCTCGTCGAATATATCGGCATTGACGCCGGGAAGAGGGAAGGTTGCTGAGCCGGGTTTGAGAGGCACCAGTTCTATGCCGGGGGTCGGAGCTATCATGGTGCCGCCGGTCTCAGTCTGCCACCAGGTGTCAACGATGGGGCATCGTTCACCGCCGATGACACGATAGTACCACTGCCAGGCCTCCGGATTGATAGCTTCGCCAACACTGCCCAGAAGATCCAGGCTGCTTAAATCGTGTCTTTTGACCACATCCTCTCCGTATTTCATCAGCATCCTGATGCCGGTTGGCGATGTGTAGAGTATGCTGACCCCATATTTCTCTACGATGTCCCACCAGCGGTCTACCGAGGGGTAATCAGGTGCGCCTTCGTACAGGACGATGGCCGCACCGTGGCACAGCGGGCCGTAGACTATCGAGCTGTGTCCGGTGACCCAGCCGACATCGGCCGTGCACCAGTAGACAGATTCCTCTTTGACGTTAAACACCCATTCGTAGCCGCAGTTGGTGAAAACGAGGTAGCCGCCGGTGCCGTGGACGATTCCCTTGGGCTTGCCTGTAGTACCCGAGGTGTAAAGTATGTAGAGAGGATGGGTGGATTCAACTGCTTCAGCCTGCACGAAGGAGGCGGCGTCATCCAGCAACTCGTGAAGCCAGACATCTCGGCCCGGCTTCATGTTTATATCGACGCCCGCCCGTCTGGCTACCACCACTTTTTCGATCGAAGGCGACAGGGCAACGGCTTCATCGCATATATTTTTAAGCTCCAGATGTTTGCCTCTTCGGAAACCGGCGTCCGCTGTAACCAGGACCTTGGCTTTGATGTCGTTGATTCTATCGGCCAGGGCCTGGGCGCTGAAGCCGGAGAAAACAACGGTATGAGGGGCCCCTATTCTGGCGCAGGCGAGCATGAAGATTGGCAGCTCAGGGATCATGGGCAGATACAGGGCTACCGTATCGCCCTTGTTTACACCCAGATTTTTTAATACTGAAGCGAATTTATTAACCCAACGGTACAGGGTGGAGTAGCTCAAGACCTGGCTGTCGCCCAGTTCACCTTCCCAGTATATGGCAACCTTACTTCTGCGCCATGTTTTAACATGTCGGTCAACGCACTGATAGCTGGCGTTTAACCTGCCGCCCTCGAACCATTTAGCAAAAGGCGGTTTCCAGTCGAGGACTTTATCCCAGGTCTTAAACCAGTCAAGCTTGCGGGCTTCCTCAGCCCAGAACCGTTCCGGGTCCTGTATGGAACGGTTATACATGTCCATATATTTTTTGAAAGGCCAATACGTAGA
Organism: uncultured Dehalococcoidales bacterium; assembly: GCA_964413085.1. Classification (GTDB taxonomy): domain Bacteria; phylum Chloroflexota; class Dehalococcoidia; order GIF9; family UBA5629; genus 9FT-COMBO-48-23. The sequence goes on along the minus strand of CAYPRI010000021.1, from coordinate 14,349 downwards.
TTCAGAAGGAAAAGATTGTGATACCATTGCCCCCTCCTATAAGAGTGATATAAGTACATTATATCATTTGTTTCTAATTTTGAATTTGTGCTGGCAATCGGGATGCCATCGCTGCAGTCCGCAGGCATTACATGAGCCCTGCCGGCAATCCCCGGTATCATTAACCAGATGCATATTTTCGTATTCTTTCCGGAGAAATTTTTTAGTTACCCCGATATCGATGTGTTGCCAGGGCAATAGCTCGTTTTGTGACCGCTCGCGGTTGGCGTAGAATTCTGGCTCGAGCTCGCTTTCCCGGAATGCCTTCAGCCAGTTGTCGTAGTTGAAGCATTCATGCCAGGCGTCGAAACGGTTGCCGAGTTCCCAGGCCCTGTATATAGCTTTGCCCAGTCTGCGGTCACCCCGCGACAGGACTGCTTCGAGCTGGCTGGTTTTTGTGTCCTGCCAGGAAAGATGAACCCCCAGCCGGCGCGAGCCCTGCCTTAGAAGTTCGTGTTTGGGAGTCAGTTCCTCTTCCGTATTTTGAGCAGCCCATTGGCAGGCCGTGTGTGGTTTGGGGACAAAGGTGGATACGCTGACCCTGAGTCCCGGAGGACGGTTTCGCAATTTCTTGCCAAGCTGGTAAGTCCTGGCAACAAAGTCGACTATGCCCCGGACATCGTCCATGGTCTCCGTGGGAAGGCCGACCATAAAATACAGCTTTAAGTTAAACCACCCTTTTTCGAAGGCTGAGGCAAAAGTGGAAAACATTGATTCTTCGGAAATACTTTTATTAATGGCCTGGCGCAGCCTCTCGGTTCCGGCTTCGGGGGCAAAGGTAAGCGTCGTCTTCCGGCGACGCGGCAGGGACTCAATAAGCTCAATCGAGGTGGAGTCGATTCTAAGGCTGGGCAGGGAGAGGATAAGGTTATCCTTTACATAGTGGCGGGACAAATGCGCCACCAGGCTGTTGATGTCGGAGTAGTCGCCGGTACTCAGCGATACCAGCGAGATTTCGCTGTAGCCGCAACAGCTGATGAGCCCGGCAACCGCTTCTATTACCTGTTTCCGGGGCAGTTCGCGGACAGGCCTGTAAATCATTCCCGCCTGACAGAAGCGACAGCCCCGACTGCAGCCTCGCTGGATTTCAACTGCCCCGCGGTCATGTATTATTCGTATGTGAGGAACAACGGGGTCTATGACCGACTGCGGCAGTGCGGGCACAACCTGTCGTTCAATTGGCAAGGTGGCCTCCGGTATCTCAGGTTCAAAACTGGCCAAAGTGCCGTTTTTATGGTAGGTGACTTTATAAAAGCTGGGAACATAAATGCCGGGTAGACTGGCAGCTTCTTTTAGCAGCTTTTTCTTATTGCCTTTATGAGTACCGAAAACGTCAAGCAGTTTCGGCATTATGTCTTCGGCCTCGCCGACGACGAATAGGTCGATGAAATCAGTCATCGGTTCCGGGTTCAGAGAGCAACTGCCTCCGGCGATGATAAGCGGATGTGAATCATTCCTCTGGTGATTGAAAACCGGGATGTGAGCCAGGTCGAGCATATTAAGGACGTTGGTGTAGGTAAGCTCGTAGCCGAGTGAGAAACCAATGACGTCGAAATCTTTTATTGAGTGTCTGGTCTCCAGGCTGAACAGCGGTATATTGTTCTGTCTGAGCTGAGCCTCCATATCCGCCCAGGGGGCGAATACTCTTTCGGCCAGAGCATCCGACCGGTCGTTTATTATTTTGTAGAGAATAGGAAGCGCCAGGTTGGACATGCCGATTTCGTATATATCGGGGAAGGCCAGCGCAATTCTTAATGGAATTTTTCTCCAGTCTTTAGTCCGGCTATTCCATTCGCCGCCGCCGTACCGGGCGGGTCGGGAGACTTCGTAAAGTATATCTTCCAGACTGCTCATTTCAATCCACAAAGGTCAATTATAGCCTTCCATCTCCATGGCTTTCAATTGGCCAGTAATCAGGTACAAATGCGGTTGACGCTCAAAAAGTGAAATGCTACAATTATGCGGTTTTAGACCTAATCTTAAAGGGGGCAAATTATGGTCTTAATCGGTGAGAGTATTCATATTATTTCTAAAGATGTCAGTGACGCTGTCAAAGAACGCAACCCAAAAGTAATCCAGGATTTAGCCAAATCGCAGACCGCCGCCGAGGCTGACTATATAGACCTGAACTTGGGCCCGGCAAAGAAAGACCCCGAAGAAGTAACGCAGTGGTTGGTGAACACCATCCAGGAAGTAAGCGATTTACCGGTTTCTGTGGATACCTTGAACCCCGTAGCCATGGAAGCCGGCCTGAAGGCCTGTAAGAAAAGGCCGTTGCTGAATTCGGCCTCGGGAAGGACTGACAGCAAAGAGAGCATGCTGCCTCTGGCCAAGAAGTATAATACGGATGTGGTCATTTCAGTCCTAACGGATAAAGGCTGCCCACCCGATGTCGATTCCAGAACTGAAAGCATTATGGAAACAGTGGCGCTGGCCAACGACATGGGAATTCCTAATGAGGATATCTGGGTCGACCCCATTATATTACCGGTTAGCGCCGACCAGAAACAGGCGAAGGAAGCCCTCGAATTTATAGGTATGCTGGGGGATCTGCTGCCGGGCGTCAAGTCCACGGTCGGCCTATCGAACGTTTCCAACGGCACGCCGGAAGAGTTAAGGCCGATGTTGAACCGGACGTTTATGGTTATGCTGGGAAGAAATGGACTGTACTCAGCCATCGCCGATGTACTGGATAAGGACCTCGTCCGCCTGAACAAGGGCGAACTACCCAATATCGTCAACCTTATCTATAAGGTCATGGATGGACAGGCTATTGACACGGGCTCTCTGTCCAAGGAAGAGCAGGATTACGTAAAAACCGCCCGGGTTCTGCTGGGCGAGACGCTTTATTCTCA
>CAYPRI010000021.1:0-11355 GCA_964413085.1 uncultured Dehalococcoidales bacterium | reverse complement strand
TAACTAGAAGGAGCAAACGATGGACTATAAAGCACCTTTGGAGACGTATTCTGGACGAGTAGCCGAGGTGGTGATAGGTAAGGGAGAAAAAGCATTCAAAATTGGAGGGGAGAACGTTCTTCCCCTTCATTTTTTTGAGGGCAAGGTAGAAAATCGACAGCGCCTGGCGCTTGAGGTTCTCGATTCCGAGCCGAAGACCTGGACCGAATGGGAACTCAAGCCGTATGCTGGTGTACTTGCCGACCCCGTAGCCTGGGCCAAGAAGTGCCTGGAGATGGGCGCCGATACGGTTTGCCTCAGGCTGGTCAGCACCGACCCTACCGATGATAATGCACCAGCTGACAGGGCCGCCAGCGTTGTCAAGCAGGTGGCATCGGCCATAAGTACACCGCTTATCGTCTACGGGTCCGGGGATGAGACAAAGGATATTGAGGTGTTGACGAAGGTGGCTGAAGTCTGTGCCGGCGAGAATCTTCTTTTGGGTCCGGTGGTTAAGGAGAACTATGAGCCTATAGCCAAAGCCGCTCTGGAGCATGGACATTGCATTGTGGCCCAGTCACCGCTGGATATAAACCTGGAGAAAGAGCTGAATGTAAAGCTGCTTAAAACGTTCCCGCGCGAGCGGATAGTCATCGACCCCCTGAGTTCGGCGCTCGGTTATGGCATGGAATACAGCTTTACCATCATAGAACGGACCAAGCATATTGGTGTTATGTTCGGCGATGCCACCATGCAGATGCCGATTATCGCCGATCTAGCCGGTGAAACGGGCAAGACCAAGCAGGCGAAAGAGAACGAGAAGCAGGGGTCGTTATGGGAATCCGTGACCGCGCTCAGCCTGCTGCTGGCCGGAGCCAATATACTTGTGCTGCGACAGCCGGAAAGCCTTAAATTAATGAAAGAAGTTATTGACGGCAAGATATAGTATTGATAATTATTACTAATAAATGATATAATAACAGATTATTAGTCCTGTTTAGAAGGAGGGAAAAATATGGCGGTAGTGACGAAGAAGAAACATACGCGTAAAGATAAAGTTAACGAGATAATAAGAGCGGAGGATACTTGGGAACCCGTAGGCCATACACCGATGCCGGAGATTCCCGATTTAAGAAATTGGGATATGAGGCTTATGAAAACCTACAAGCCTTTTTATGCACCCATGTGTGATTTATGCTGCTTTTGCACTTACGGCAAGTGCGACCTTACCGGGGACAAGAGAGGGGCCTGCGGCATCGATATTTCAGCTCAGCAAGCCAGGGTTGTACTCCTGGCATGCTGCATGGGTATGTCAGCTCACGGCGGGCATGGTCGTCATGTGCTTCACTATCTTATCGAGAAATACGGCAGGGATTACAAAATAAATCTGGGTGACCAGATAAATGTAGAGGCACCCCATATCAGAACAGTCCTCGGGCTTAAGCCGGAAACTCTGGGAGACCTGGAAAAAGCTCTTGAATATGTGGAGAGCCAGCTTATCCATTTAATTTCCTCATTGCATACCGGGCAGGAAGGATCGGCGCTTGATTATGAGTCGAAAGCATTGCATGCTTCGATGCTCGACCACGTGGGTATGGAAGTCTGTGACATCGCCGAAATTGTGGGCTTTGGCTTTCCGACATCCGTGGCTGATACTCCTCTGGTAGACATGGGCTGGGGCTCCATAGATAAAACGAAGCCGACTATTCTTCTGGTCGGTCATAATCCGGTAACGGCTGTACCTATCGTTGATTATATTAACGAGCACGGGTTGCAGGATAAGGTTGAGGTAGGAGGCATTTGCTGCACCGCCCTCGAGGTGACGAGGTATTCTAGCAGAGCTAAGATAGTTGGCCCGTTATCTCGCCAGCTATACTTTGTCAAGACCGGCTTTGCTGATGTTATCGTTACTGATGAGCAGTGTATCAGAACAGATATACCTCAACAGGCTGCAAAAGTTGGCTCAGCCTTCATTGCCACTACGGACAAAGCTTCCTACGGACTTGATGATGTCGGTAAGAAGGAAGCCGACCAGATAGTAAGAGACATGGTGGACAATGGTAAGCAATCTCTCATATTTGACCCGGATAAGGCTGCAGAGGTGGCCGTTAAGGTGGCTCTAGAACTGGCACCTAAGAGAAAGAAAGAGCTGGTGACACCTGAACAGGTGCCCGAGCTGGCTAAAGACCACAAGCTGTGCAACATGTGCAGCCAGGTCTGCCCCAACTTGCTGCCGGTGGGCGATGCTATTGAAGCCGCCAAGAATGGCAATCTGGAGCTACTGGCAGAGGTATTCAGCAAATGTATCGGCTGTGGCAAGTGTGAGCAGGAATGCCCTCGCCATGTGCCCATCTTCAAGATGATGCAGGCTATAGCCGGAAATGAAACCTGGAAAGTGCGAGCCGGGCGAGGACCGGTCATGGATACCGAGATAAGAAAAGTCGGAGCGCCAATTGTCCTGGGTACTATACCTGGCGTGATCGCCATTGTCGGCTGTTCCAACTTCCCAGAGGAAATATCGGAAATCGCTGACATAGTCGATGAATTCGCCAAGAGAAAGTATATCGTGGTGCTGACTGGATGTTCCGCCATGGCGGCTGGCATGAAGAAGGACAAGGATGGCAAGACCGTATACGAAAAATATCCACCTGCTTTCGATGCCGGCGGCGTTCTCAATATTGGTTCCTGCGTAGCTAACGCACATATCACTGGCGCTGCCATGAAGATTGCCAATATTTTTGCCACATTGCCACTTAGAGGCAACTACGAGGTTATAGCCGATTACGTCTTGAACCGTGTTGGTGCTTGCGGCTTGGCCTGGGGGGCTATGTCTCAGAAGGCGGCGTCCATTGCCACGGGATGCAACCGGTTGGGGATACCGGTAGTTTTAGGGCCACATGGTGCCAAGTATAGAAGGCTTTACATGAGTCGGAAGGAAGAAGATGATTGGACGGTTATGGACGGGCGGGAGAAAAAGCTTGTCGATACCGAGGAGCCGTCGCCGGAACACCTGATTACCGTGGTAGAGTCGAAGGGAAGGGCGATGGTCACCATGGCTAAGCTATGCATCAGGAAGAACGATACCCCTCAGGGGCGTCAACTCAAGCTGACGCATTATATCGGTCTGCATAAGCAGTATCTAGGAACTCTGCCCGATGATATACAGTTATTCGTTAGAAAGGCTTCGGATATACCCATATTTTTCAAGAAGGAAGTAATGGCGCATCTGGAGAAAGTCGGCTGGAAAGAGAAGCCAGTACTGACGTTGCCCACACTTATCGGGACATATCCTTCAGAAGTACCCATAGAATCGGTTGTCCATTAAAAAGTTGGGAAGCTCAATGCGAATTTTGATAGCCACGCAGGGCCATTATGGCCAAAGAATTGCCGATAATATAAGGAAGTACGGGCCGACCAGCTGGAGGGTCCATACTTTCACCTTTGAACAGAACTTGCCGGCCATTGTCGATGACGCCGACGAATTCCTGCCCAAGGAGCTGCCCAAGGCCGACCTGTTGATTTCTTTAGGCGAGCATCCGGGCGTAGCCCAGATGATTCCCGATATGGTGAAAAAGAGCGGCACCAAGGCAGTAATCGCGCCAGCGGACAACCGTACCTGGCTGCCTCCCGGATTGGCCCAGCAAATTAAGCGAAAGCTTGAATCAATGGGCGTTGACATGGTATATCCGGTGCCCTTCTGTACACTGTCGGAAAAGGACAGCCAGAATCCGGTGATAGTCGAGTTCGCCAAATATTTTGGCAGGCCGGACGTAGACATAGAGCTCGATAACGACAGAATAAAACGGGTTATAGTTATCAGAGGTTCACCCTGCGGATGCAGCCGCTACGTGGCTGAGGGATTGGTGGGAATCTGGGAAAGAGATGCCGTGGAAAAAGCGGGGCTGCTGCACCACCAGTACCCGTGCCTGTCGACGATGGTTATGGATCAGGAATTTGAAGATACTTTAATGCACCGTGCCGGCCTTATGACTAAATTGGCAGCGGAGAGCGCCATTAAATCCGCCAAGGTAGCGAGGAGGTAATGTTATGACGACGACTTTACCCTATCATCGAGTTAATGTTTTAACCGGGACCAAGTCAGCCAGGCTTATCGAAGATGCCGCCGAGTACGCACATCTTATTAAGCGGGCTCAGAGGCCTTTGTTGGTGCTTGGCTCCTGGTCGCTTACCACTAATTTGGGTGGTAAATCACTTATCGAATATGGCGTGGAAATATCCAAGACGCTCGATATACCGATATGCGCCACAGCCCATACTAAAAAGAAGCTGCTCGAGCTGGGTGTGGAGCCGGCCAGCAGCTATGACATTATCGAGATACTCAACCACCTGAAGGACCCGGGCTGGAAAGGGGTCAAGAAAGAAGGAAATCATGACCTCGTTATGTTTCTTGGTTTCAGGACCGACCTGGGTGAGCAGGGGCTGTCCACACTGAAGCATTACGCACCTCATTTAAAGACGATGACTTTATGCAAGTTCTATTATCCTCATGCCAGCTATTCCCTTCCAAATTTCAGAAAAGACGAACAGTGGAAGGAATTTCTAGATAATTTGATAACGAATCTAAAGAGCAAGGAGGCATAACAAAATGGCAGGAATGTTCCCGGTTGACGTTGGTCCACAATACGAGGGCGAGGTAATCAGGAAAGCCGACCTGTATGTCGAGTTCGGCGGTCCCCAGATAAAGAGCAAATTTGAGTTGGTGACTCTGAAAAGCCCGGAGGAAGTCGAGGACCAGAAGATAGAGGTCATCGGCCCCGATATCAAAGATATGAAAGAGGGTGGCAGCTATCCTATCGGCTTGCTGATTGATGTTGCCGGCGCCAAACTGGAAAAGGACATGGAGCCGGTGTTTGAGAGAAGGATGCACCTTTATGCTAACTATATAGAAGGCTTATATCATATGAACCAGAGAGACGATGTCTGGATGAGGTTAAGTAAGGACTCGTTTAATAAGGGACTTAATTCATTTGAGGAAATCGGCAAGATACTGATGTTCCTCTATCAGTCGGAGCTTGATGTCATCGAGAAGATTTCCGTCACCTTCATTACCGATGAAAAGAAAGTCGAGGAAATAATAGCCAAGGCCCGCGAGGTATATAAAGCCAGGGATGAGAGAGCTAGGGGCTTAAAGGAAGATGACGTGGAGGACTTCTATAGCTGCGCCCTGTGCCAGAGCTTTGCGCCGACTCATATCTGTATAGCCACGCCGGAGAGGATTGCCAACTGCGGAGCAATTAGCTGGTTCGATGGCAGAGCCGCTTATAAGCTAGACCCGGAGGGGCCGGTACAGGAAGTAAAGAAAGGCGAATGCCTCGATCCAATAAGAGGCGAGTACAAGGGCTGTAACGAATTGGGCGCAGTAAAGTCTATGGGAACTTATGACCGTGTCTTTCTCCACAGCGCTTTCGAGCACCCCCATACATCCTGCGGCTGCTTCCAGGCCATCTGGTTTTATATTCCGGAAGTCGACGCCTTTGGTTTAGTACATAGAGATTTTGCCGGGCCGACAGTAGTCGGCGTTCCCTTCTCCACCATGGCTGCGGATACCAGCGGCGGCCAGCAGGTAGAGGGCTTCCTAGGGATGGCGCTCGAGTATTTGAGGTCGCCCAAGTTCCTCATCGCCGACGGCGGACTCAAACGCTGCGTCTGGATGCCTAAGGAAATTAAAGAGAGATATAAGGACGTTATACCGGCGGATGTGTACGATAAGATAGCTACCGAGGATGATGTCAAGAATGTGGATGAGTTGGTTGCCTACCTGGATAAGGCAGGCCATCCCTGGGTCAAGGGCGAAGTGCAGCTTCCAGTATAAATAGCTAGGAGGATTTTAGATGGCGCTAAAAGGAACCGATATTGTAAAGAAGCTTCCCGATGCAGGCAAGAAAAATTGCCGTGAGTGCGGCTTTCCCACCTGTTTTGCCTTTGCCATGAAGCTGGCTTCAGGCGGCGTTTCACTGGATAAATGTGCTTATCTGGCAGTCGAGGTCAAACTTGAACTGGCTGAGGCACTGGCTCCGCCTATCAAGCCGGTAACCATCGGCTCGGGCAAGAATGCTCTAGCAATCGGCGGCGAGGAAGTCATATACCGCCACGAGAAGACCTTCATTCATCAGCCGGGCATCGCACTGCTCATCTCGGACAAGGAGCCGGAGGCGGAGGTCGAGGAGAAGCTTAAGAAGATACAGGAGTTACAGTTCCCGTGGGTTGGCCTGACACTGAAGGCCAACGTTTTAGCGCTGCATTTCGAATCCGGAGACAAGGCTAAGTTTGAGGCGCTGGTCAAGAAAGTTTGCGACAGCACCGACTTGCCGCTCGTCTTAATGTCCGACGATGTCGATGTATTGCTTTCAACAGGCAGGACATGCGCCGAGAGAAAACCGCTGCTATATGCGGTTACCAAGGACAACATCGATAAAATGATTGCCGGACTCAAGGGGTCGCCGCTGCCGGTGGTGGCCAAAGCCAGCAGCGTTGAGGAACTGATACCGTTGACCACCAAGCTGAAGGAAGCCGGCATCGAAGAAATAGTGCTCGACCCTATTGCCAAGAACATGCAGGAAGCCATAAGGGACCAGACGCTAATCCGAAGGGCCGCTTTGAAGCAGAACTTCAGAGCGCTTGGTTATCCTACCATCGGTTTCCCCTGTTTTATAGGCAAGGAAGAAATAAGGCAAATCCTTCTAGCGGCTATGTTTGTGATAAAATATCCGGGCGTTATCGTATTATCTGATTTCGACAAATATTCATTGTTGCCGCTGCTGGTACAGAGGTTGAATATCTACACCGACCCGCGCATACCGATGTCGGTAGAGCAGAAAGTTTACGAGATAGGCGAACCCACGCCGGAATCGCCGGTGCTGATCACCAGTAACTGGGCGCTGACCTATTTTATTGTTGCCTCGGAAATCGAGGGCAGCAAGATCGCCTCCTGGCTCTGTGTTAAGGATACCGAAGGGCTCGGTGTGCTGACCGGCTGGGCGGCAGGCAAATTTTCCGGCGACTCCATCGGACCGTTCATCAAGAAATCGGGTATAGAAGATAGAGTCAAGCACCGGAAACTGGTTATCCCGGGCAAGGTGGCCCGGATTAAAGGAGAGTTGGAAGAGGCTTTGCCGGGCTGGGAAATCATCGTTGGCCCCAGAGAGGCCAGCGAGATACCAGCTTACCTGCCGGGCCTCGTGAAAAAGTGGCAGAACTGAAGCAAGAACTGGCAGACATCCTGATTGAAAGAAAGAAGGATAGACGCCACTTAATTTCACTTCTTCAGCAGGTTCAGCTTAAGTTCGGTTATATTTCAAAAGAGGCGATGCTGGCTATCGCCGACTTTCTGGAAATTCCGGAGAGCACGGTGTACGGCATCGCTACTTTTTATAATCTGTTCCGCTTCAAACCACTCGGCAAGCACCCGGTAAAAGTCTGCATGGGAACCGCCTGCCATCTGGCCGGCGGCAGGCAGGTGCTCGAGGCCATGGCCAGGGAGCTCGATATACAGGTGGGAGGTATTACAACTGACCAGGAGTTTAGCCTGGATAGAGTGGCCTGTATCGGCTGCTGCGCACTGGCCCCCGTGGTGGTAATCAACGATTCAGTTTATCCCCGGATGACTCCGCCGAAGGTCGAGGAGGTCCTGGTGATAATCAAACCGGCCAGCGGAGACAAACCGGAAAACAAATAGGGGGATACCAAGTTCCTTTCCTTGATGGCAGAGAATTATTGAGAGTTCTTCCCTGTACTACTCTCTTGTGACGGGAGAGGGTCAGGTTGAGGGTGAAAACTAACTATGACCTTTGAAGAAATCCAGCGGCAGGCAAAAGCGGACTGGGACTCAGGTTATCACGGTGAAGTCCCGCATATCCTTGTAGGTACCGCCAGTTGCGGCCGGGCCGCCGGCTCTATGCCGGTGGTCGAAGCAATTAGGACGGAACTGGACAAAAGAAAAGCCAGCGCCAAGATTACGGAGGTCGGCTGCATCGGGCTTTGCTCCTTTGAGCCGCTGGTAACCATAATCAAGCTGGGCTCTTTCACCGTTTGCTACCACAACGTTACTCCGCAGATGGTTCCGACTATTGTCGAAGGCTATGTCGTCGGCGACGACCCCTGTCTCGAACTGGCTGTGGGCACGGTGAGTGGCGGAGACGGGGAAGCGGTCCATATCCCCGAACTATTGAGATTTGAGCACGAATATCGCCTGCTGCTGCGTAACTGCGGCTACATCGACCCCGTGAACATCAATCACTATATTGCCAACGGCGGCTATAGCAGCCTGGTTCAAGCGTTAAAGACTAAGCCAGATACCATAATCGAGGAGATAAAAAAATCAGGCCTTAGAGGCCGGGGTGGCGCCGGTTACCCCACGGGCAGAAAATGGGAGCAGTGTCGGGGAGCATCGGGTGAAACGAAGTATGTTATTTGCAATGCCGATGAGGGCGACCCGGGTGCGTTTATGGACCGTGTGGTCCTGGAGAGCGACCCGCAGCAGGTCATAGAAGGCATGGTCATAGCTGCCTGTGCCGTGGGCGCCTGCGAAGGCTTCGTCTATATTCGGGCTGAGTACCCTCTGGCCATAAAACGCTTAACAGTTGCTATACAGCAGGCAGAGAAATTAGGACTGCTTGGCGATAATATACTGGGCAGCGGTTTCAGTTTCGACATCGAAATAGTTGAGGGGGCTGGCGCCTTCGTGTCCGGTGCGGAAACGGCTCTCATCATGGCCATAGAGGGCAGACGGTCGATGCCTAGGCCGCGACCACCATACCCATCGGAGTCGGGGCTCTGGGGCAAACCAACCGTGGTCAATAACGTCAAGACGTACGCCTATGTACCTCTGATACTGAGTCGCGGGGCCGATTGGTTTTCTGGTATCGGCGCGGAAAAGAGCAAGGGTACGGCGGTCTTCGCCCTGGCCGGCAAGACGGTTAACACCGGACTGGCCGAGGTGGCTATGGGTACCACGCTTCAGGAACTTGTCTTCGACATTGGCGGCGGTATCGTGGGCGATAAAAAATTCAAGGCTGTGCAAATCGGTGGACCCTCTGGCGGCTGCTTGCCGGAGAGCATGCTGAAGACACCCGTGGATTTCGATTCGCTGCGTCAGGCCGGCGCTATTATGGGCTCGGGCGGCGTCATCACCATGGACGAGGACAACTGCATGGTTGATACCGCGAGGTTTTTTATCGACTTTACACAAAAGGAGTCCTGCGGTAAGTGCTCTACCTGCCGCATCGGCACCAAGCAACTGCTGGATATATTGGAGGACATAACCGCGGGCAAAGGCAAGCCCGGCGACATGGATTTGCTGAGAAGCCTGGCTGAGGACATAAGCGGCGGCTCACTGTGCGGTCTGGGCAGAACGGCCGTCAATCCGGTGCTGACCACCATCAAGTATTTTAGCGATGAGTACAAGGCACACATTCTTGAAAAGAGGTGCCCGGCGCTGGTGTGTAAGGACTTGATCGCCTACTACATAATCCCCGAAAAATGCGAGCGCGCCTGCGAACATTGTGTGTTGGCGTGTCCCGTAAAAGCAATTGTAACCAATGAAAAGGGAATAAAGGTTGTCGACCAGACTAAGTGCACCAAGTGCGGCAGCTGCCTGCTTCTCTGCCCGCCCGAGTATAATGCCGTTATAAAGCTGTCCCCACCGAGCCTGGTACCGGCTTCAGCTGCCAATAAGTCCGAATAACCATCTGGTGGCATAAATTCGGGCATATCTATCCTCACTCAAGCTTCATCATTGCCGATTTGTTATCAAGTGATACGCCTCTTTGACGCGCTGGTGATCGCGGGCTATACTGAGGCCATCTTGCTAAGGGGGTGTGCTAGCCATGTCAGAAATCTGCTGGATGTCCGCAACCGAACTATTAGCTGCCTACAAGAAAAAAACGCTGTCGCCGGTGGAAGTTGTCAAAGCACTGCTGGCCAGAATCGATGAAATTAATCCCAAATTGAACGCCATCATTACCCGAACCGATGAGGCGGCATTGGCGACGGCAAAAGAGTCTGAAAAAGCTTTTCTAAAGGGAAAGCCGAGACCTCTGGAAGGTGTGCCCATCACCATCAAGGACAATGTTTTCACCAAAGGCGTAAGGACCACCTGGGGCTCCAAGCTGTACGAAAACTACGTGCCCGATACGGATGCCATTCTGGTGGAACGACTAAAAAATGCCGGCGCCATAATACTGGGCAAGACCAATCTGCCCGAGTTCGGATTGGTGGGCATCACCGATAACCTGATTTTCGGTAGAACCGTTAATCCCTGGAACTGGAACAGGACTTCAGGAGGTTCCTCCGGCGGTGCTGCGGCCGGTGTGGCCTCCGGCCTGTTCCCCATCGGCCACGGCAACGACGGCGGCGGTTCTATCAGGATACCTTCAAGCTTCTGCGGCGTATTCGGCCTGAAACCATCTTTCGGCAGAATACCGATTTACCCGCATCTGCCCGGCTGGGAAACACTAAATCATGAGGGAGCGCTGACACGAACGGTAGAGGACAACGCGCTGATTCTCGATGTCATGGCCGGGCCTTCCGTCTACGACCCCGTTTCCTTACCGCAGTACCCGGGGAAGTTTCAGAAAGGTATGAAGGGCGATATTAAAGGTCTGCGCTTGGCCTTCTCGTCCGACCTCGGCGGCGGCTTCCCGATGGACAGCCAGGTGCTCGAAATCAGCCGCAAAGCAGCTTTCGGCTTCCAGGAGCTGGGCTGCACTGTCGAGGAGATAAAACCTGGCTGGATTAATATGGAGTCCGATTTCGTAGTTACCCTGGTGTCCGAAACCCTGGCCGCCCATCAAAGCGATATCGATAAATATAAACAGGTAGCATTTCCCCCTTATTTACCATTTTTAGATTTCGCCACACTGCTCAAGAACACCGACGTGGTCAAGGTGCAGTTCGACCGCTACCAGCTCAACGAGCAGGTGAGCCGGGTCTTCGAAAAATATGATTTATTGCTGACGCCGACTTTGGCCACTGCCGCCTTCGAGGTCGGCGAAAACGGGCCGCTTAATCCGGCGAAAGTAAACGGTATTGATGCCAGCCCCAGTTCCTGGGTCTGTTTTACCTACCCCTTTAACTTCACCGGCCAGCCGGCGGCTTCGGTCCCCTGCGGCTTCAACTCGGAAGGCCTGCCCATCGGGCTGCAAATCGTGGGCAGGCGTCTCGATGAAGCCACGGTACTGAGAGCAGCTGCTGCCTTTGAAAAGGCCCATCCCTGGCGGGACAAGAAGCCGCCGCTGACTGCCGCTTAACGGAGAAAACAATTATGTGGGAATCTGAAAAGAAACAGGTGATTGAAGCCGCTCAGGAAATGGAAAGAAAGGGGCTGGTGGTGGGCACGGCGGGGAATATCAGTCTGCG
>CAYPRI010000020.1:17466-25116 GCA_964413085.1 uncultured Dehalococcoidales bacterium | reverse complement strand
GACAACGTAACTAAAAAATTCCTGACGGCTCAGGGCAGGGGCCATAAATATAAGGCGCTCCGCCCGGATGCCGATGCCGAGTATGAGAGGTCAATAATACTCAATGCCTCGGAACTTGAGCCCATGATAGCCATGCCTCATACCGTAAGCAATGTCACTACTGTAAAAATGATTGCCGGCACTAAAATCGACCAGGTGTTCATTGGAACCTGCACCAACGGCCGACTGGAAGACCTGGCCGCTGCCGCCGCTATACTCAAACGTAAGAAGCTTGATCCCAAGGTGCGTTTAATCGTAGCTCCAGCATCACAGGATGTGCTCAGCAAGGCCATGAGAATCGGATATATACAGATTTTGGTAAAAGCCGGCGCCATGATACTGCCGCCCGGCTGCGCCGCCTGCCTCGGCGTACACCAGGGCGTGCTGGGAGACAGCGAGGCCTGCATATCCACGGCCAACCGCAACTTCAAGGGCCGCATGGGCAATCCCGATGCCTCGATATATCTGGCCAGCGCGGCAACTGCCGCCGCCTCGGCGCTGACCGGACAGATAACCGACCCCAGGGAGGTGGCCTGATGCCTGAAGCAATCCTGAGGGGTAAAGCCTTCAAGTTCGGAGATAACATTTCCACCGACCATATCATCCCCGGCAAGTACGCCGAACTGAGAAGCGACCTGCCGGAACTGGCCAAACACGTAATGGAAGACGCCGACCCGGAGTTCGTAAATAAAGTAAAGCCAGGGGATTTCATCGTGGCCGGCAAGAACTTCGGGCTGGGCTCCAGCCGGGAACACGCAGCGCTGGTTATCAAAATGGCCGGAGTCAGTGCCATACTGGCAAAGTCGGCAGCCCGCATCTTTTTCCGAAACGCCATAAACCAGGGTCTGCCGGTGCTTATTTGCGACACCGAGAAGATAGACGCCGGAGATGAACTGGAAGTCAATTTAAGCGAAAGCCTTGTCACCGACCTGACCAAGAATATCAAGCTTAACTTCGGAAAAATACCGAAGGTAATGGTAGATATACTCAATGAGGGCGGCCTGATACCTTATATTGAAAAACATCACGACTTCGAATTATGAATTATAGCGAGGACGGGCGGGTCTTCAGACCCGCCCGAGAGAAAACAATCGGGATTCTTCGACAAGCCCGGAGAGAGCAGAGTAAGTTATGCCTTATGAGGTGACTTTGATACCCGGCGACGGCATCGGGCCCGAAATTATCCGGGCCACTAAAAAAGTGCTTGCGGCCACGGGTGTCGGTTTCGACTGGGACGAGCAAATCATCGGCCAGAAGGCACAGGATAAATTCGGCACGCCATTGCCCGATGAAATACTCGAGTCCATAAAGAAAAACAAAGTTGCCCTCAAAGGGCCGGTGACCACGCCCATAGGCACCGGCTTCAGAAGCGTAAACGTGGCTTTGCGGCAGAGCCTGGACCTGTATGCCTGCCTCCGCCCCTGCAAAACATATCCCGGCGCACCCACCCCATTCAAAAATGTTGATATCGTCATCGTCCGCGAGAACACGGAAGACCTTTACAGCGGCATCGAATTTGCCCGCGGTAGTAAAGAGGCAGATAAGCTGGCCAGGCTAATCAGGGAATCATTAAAGGCTAAGATTAGAGAAGATTCCGGATTCAGCATAAAGGTTATCTCGGAAACGGCTTCACGTCGCATCGTTAAATTTGCTTTCGAATATGCCCGGGCTAACAAGCGAAAAAAAGTCACCGCCGCTCACAAAGCCAATATATTGAAATTTTCCGACGGTGTTTTTCTCAATACGGCACGCGAGGTAGCCAGAGAATACCCGGACATATATTTTGAAGACGTCGTTATCGACGCGCTTTGCATGCGCCTCGCCCGAAACCCGCAGCAGTACGATGTCATCGTATTGCCCAATCTTTATGGAGATATCGTATCCGATTTATGCGCTGGTCTTATCGGCGGACTGGGGCTTGCGCCAGGGGCCAATTTGAGTGATAATATAGCGGTTTTTGAGCCTACGCACGGTAGTGCTCCAAAATACGCCGGCCTTAGTAAAGTTAATCCTATGGCTATGATTCTGTCCTCCGCCATGATGCTCCGCCACCTCGGTGAAACCAGAGCCGCCAACAATCTGGAAAAAGCCGTTTCCGATGTCATCGCTGAAGGTAAAAGCGTGACCTACGACCTGAAAACCGACCCCAAAGAGCCGGCGGCAAGCACCTCGGAGGTGGCTGATGCCGTGATAAAGAAATTAAAAGGACAAGGAGGTTGAAATGAAAAACAAGGTTAGTGTTATCGGTGCTGGAAATGTCGGAGCCACGCTGGCCCAACGTGTCGCGGAGAAGGGATACGCCGATGTGGTGCTGGTGGACATCGTTGAAGGCCTGCCTCAGGGCAAAGGGCTGGACATGCTCCAGACCGGCCCGATTATAGGCTCGGATGCCAGAGTCGTCGGCACCAATTCCTTTGAGGATACCGCCAATTCAGACATCGTTGCCATAACCTCCGGTGTGCCCAGAAAGCCGGGCATGAGCCGCGACGACCTGGTGCTGACGAACATGAACATCGTGAAATCGGTCACCGAGCAGGTGGCTAAATACTCTCCCAAGAGCATTATTATAATGGTGGCCAATCCGCTGGATGCCATGACCCAACTGGCTCTCCATGTGAGCAAATTCCCCCGAAAACGCGTCATCGGCCAGTCAGGCATCCTGGACAGCGCCAGGTTCAGAACCTTTATCGCCCAGGAACTCAACGTCTCCGTGGCCGATGTCCACGCCTGCATTCTGGGCGGGCACGGCGATACCATGGTTGCCATACCCAGGCTGACCACAGTCGGCGGTATACCGGTGACCGAGCTATTGCCGAAGGAGACACTGGACAAAATCGTAGAGCGAACAGTCAAAGGCGGCGGTGAAATCGTGGCCCTGCTTAAGACAGGCAGCGCTTTCTATGCACCGGCCGCAGGTACGGCACAGATGATTAAGCCCATATTACTGGATAAGAAGAGAATACTGCCCTGCGCCGTTAAGCTCGAAGGCGAATACGGCATAAAGGGCGTGGTCGTCGGCGTCCCCGCCAAAATCGGTAAAGAGGGCATGGAGCAGGTTATCGAGCTGAAGCTGACTCCAGAAGAAAGCGCCGCACTTAAGAAATCAGCCGAGGCCGTACGCGAGTTGTTAAAAGTAATGAAACTGGAGTAATTGCCCCATGCGCGAAATTGACTGTAAGAAGATCGCCGAAACCGTATCCGACCTTTTTCAGCAGGGCTGCCTTTATCTTCCGGAAGATGTTCTGGCAGCTATAAAGAAAGCCAGGGACCAGGAGGAGTCTCCGGTGGCCCGAGACGTGCTGGACAAGATTATCGAAAATACCGAAGTCTCCAAAAAAGAAAAAATTCCACTATGCCAGGACACGGGCGCCGCTGTGGTCATGCTGGAGCTGGGGCAGGAAGTGCATATTAAAGGCGGCAATCTGGAGGACTGTATAAACGAGGGCGTCAAGCAGGGATACGAGAAAGGCTATCTGCGCAAATCAATGGTCCGGCAGCCATTCTCCGCGCGTGTCAATACCAAAGATAACACGCCGGCAATCATACATACAGAAATCGTTCCCGGCGACAAACTTAAAATCAGCGTCATACCCAAAGGGGGCGGCTCTGAGAACTGCTCCCGGCTGACGGTGATGCCTCCGGCCAAAGGCAGGCAGGGAATCATAGATTTCGTGGTCAACCTGGTGGAGGAATCGGGCAGCAACCCGTGTCCGCCGATTATCATTGGCCTGGGCATCGGTGGTACCACCGATAAGACCATGGCCATGGCCAAAAAGGCGCTGCTTCGCAAAGTCGGCGAGCCTAATCATGACCCTGAGGTTGCCGAACTGGAAAAAGAGATACTGAAACGAGTCAATAATCTGGGCATAGGGCCGATGGGCTACGGAGGCAGGACCACGGCTCTGGCCGTACATGCCGAAGTATTTCCGGCGCACATCGCCAGCATGCCGGTGGCAGTTAATATTCAATGCTGGTGCGACCGTCACAAGGAGTCCATGCTGTGACGGGAGCCAAACACGATGTTATAGTTCTGGGCTCGGGACTGGCTGGACTGCGTGCTGCCATCGAGGCGGCCCGGAACCCAGACCTAGATGTTGCCATCGTCTCCAAAGTACAGTTGATGCGCTCCCATTCCGTCTGCGCTGAGGGCGGTACCGCTGCCGTCATGCAGCCGGAAGAAGGAGACAGCTTCGAACTGCATGCCTGGGATACAGTGCGAGGAGCCGACTTTCTCTGTGACCAGGACGTGGCCAAGCGCTTCGTTGAAGAGGCTCCCAGGGAAATAATTCTGCTGGAGCACTGGGGCATCCCCTGGTCGCGTCGCCCCGACGGGCGAATCGCTCAGCGACCGTTCGGCGGCCATTCCTACGACCGTGCTGTGTTCGCCGCGGATAAAACAGGCTTCGCCGAAATGCAGACACTGTACGATACCATGCAGAAGTACAGCAATATAAAAAGATATGACGAATGTTATGTCAGCTCCATAATAATAAAAGACAACGTATTTTGCGGTTTGACCGCCTGGGACCTAGCCAGCGGTGAGTTTTTTCCGATACACGGCAAGGCTTTGGTCATCGCCACCGGCGGCGCCTGCCGCATGTTCGGCTTCACCACTTATTCGCTGACCGCCACTGGTGACGGTCTGGCTATGGCCTACCGCGCCGGACTGCCCATCAAGGACCTGGAATTCGTCCAGTTCCATCCCACCGGCCTAGTACCGTCAGGTATTCTAATTACGGAGGCAGCGCGTGGCGAAGGCGGCTACCTGCTCAACAACAAGGGTGAAAGATTTATGGAGAAATATGCACCATCGAAGATGGAGGTGGCTCCCCGCGATATCGTATCACGGTCAGAGATGACCGAAATCGAGGAAGGCAGGGGCTTCTCCGGTCCCGAAGGCCTCGACTACGTACACATTGACCTGCGCCATCTGGGCGCTGCCAAGATAAACGAACGGCTGCCCATGATACGAGAGGTGGCCATGAAATTTAATTTCATCGACCCCATCATGGAGCCAATACCTGTTCGGGCAGCTGCACATTACTTCATGGGCGGTGTCCATACGGATATAAACGGAGCCACGCCGGTCCAGGGTATCTGGTCTGCCGGTGAAGCCGCCTGCGTTTCGCTCCACGGCGCCAACCGCCTCGGTTCAAACTCCACTGCCGAATGCCTGG
Source organism: uncultured Dehalococcoidales bacterium (assembly GCA_964413085.1). Classification (GTDB taxonomy): domain Bacteria; phylum Chloroflexota; class Dehalococcoidia; order GIF9; family UBA5629; genus 9FT-COMBO-48-23. Next base: position 19,900 of record CAYPRI010000020.1, on the reverse strand, counting down.
TCTGGGGCAAGATAACCGGAGACGAAGCCGCAAAATACGCCTCCAGGCAAAAGGCTATGCCTTCATTGCCTAAAGAGACAAAATTGAAAGACGAGGAGGCCAGGGTCTTCGACAGGTTCAGTTCCAGAGGCAAAGAGAGCGCCTACGCACTGCGTAAGGAGCTGCAGAAAACTATGGACTCCAACGTCGGCGTTTTTCGCACCGGGAAAGACCTTCAAACGGCTCTGGATAGAATTAAAGAAATAAAGCAGCGCTTGCCGAAAATAAAGGTCGAGGACCGCGGGCATATATACAATACCGACCTGCTTAGCTGCCTTGAGGTCGATAACCTGCTCGACCTGGCTGAAATCATCGTCACCGGAGCTTTAGCCCGTAAGGAGTCGCGGGGCGCTCACAGTCGACGCGACTTCCCCAAGCGCGATGACGTCGATTGGTTGAAACATACTCTGGCCCGCTACACGACGAAAGGGCCGAAGCTGGACTACATCCCGGTAAACATTACCATGTGGAAGCCCGTAGAAAGGAAATACTAGTCTTACAATGAAAATTGTAAAACCGCAACCGAACAACCTGGGACCTGTAGGTTGGATTTGGGCGGGCAATTATAAGCTGGAACGCTATCTATATATACTGCACCGTATCACCGGTCTGGGAATCCTGTTGTTTCTTGTATTTCACCTGACTGCCACTACATTTTTCAGGATTCAGGGTGAGCCGGTTTGGAACGCGGCCATGAGTTTTCTGAGCAATCCCCTATTCAAAGCCGGAGAATATATGGTGGCCGTGGCCTTCTCTTTTCATATGCTGAACGGATTCCGACTTATCTTACAGGAACTTGGCTTCCTAATGGGCAAGCCAGTTCCCCCGATCTATCCCTACAGCGATGCACTGAGGAGAAAGCGGCGCTGGACGATGGCTATGATCGGCATAATCATTATTCTGTGCCTGATTTTCTTCTACGACCTCGTACTGGGAGGCTGGCAATGAGGCGCTATACTTATCTTTGGCTGATGCAACTTATTACCGGCGTGCTCATAGCCGTGCTGCTGGGAATACACATGGTAATGCAGCACCTGGATAAGATATTACCTTTCTTCGGCGTTAACTTAAATGACCCGACCTCATGGAATTCGATGATTGAGAGGTCGCGACAGGGCATCTGGGCAGGTATTTACATAGCCTTGCTGGCTGTTGTGCTGTCACACGCGTTAAACGGGCTGAGGAACGTCATACTCGAGCTGACACCATCGGCACGGACGCAACGCGTGGTAACCGGATCTACACTCGGTCTGGGCATAATAATCTTCTTCTGGGCCAGCTACGTACCGATTGCACTTTTATACCATTAGGAGACATCGTGAAGGAAAAAATGGAGCAAATAAAGTTCAGAGTACAGAGATACAACCCGGAAAAGGGTGATAATCCCCATTTTCAGGAATTCTTGGTGCCCTGCAGCCGAGGTATAACGGTGCTCGATGGCCTTATCTACATAAAAGAGAACCTGGACAGCACACTGGCCTTCCGGACCTCCTGCCGCATGGCCATATGTGGCTCCTGCGGAATGCTCATAAATAACTATCCCCACCTGGCCTGTCACACTCAGATAGAGGAGTTCTGTGCTAAGAAGTTGACCATAAAACCGTTGCCGAACTTCCCCATAATAAAAGACCTCGTGGTCAATTTAGTTCCCTTCTTCGAGACACATAAATCGATAAAGCCTTATATTCTGCGCCACGATTCTGAAGAGATGGAAAATCCGACTGCCGAATTTTGTCAGTCACACGAGGTGATGGAAAGCTTCCTGCAGTTCACCTACTGTATAAAGTGCGGCATCTGCGTCTCGGCCTGTCCCACGTCAGCCAGCGACAAGCAGTTTCACGGCCCCCAGGCATTGGCCCAGTGTTACCGATATTGCGCCGACAACCGTGACGATGGAGAACCGGAAAGATTCCCCGTGGTGGGCACCGACCACGGTGTATGGCACTGCCATCTAGCCGGTGCCTGTTCCGAGTCCTGCCCCAAAGGCGTGGACCCGGCGCTGGCTATCCAGCTGCTGAAGAGGAGACTGGTATCGAGAGGTCTGGGCAGTAAAGGGAGGCCGAAAGCAACTACGGCACAGCCGCCAACGCAATCCAAGCCAAAAGTACCTTATCCCGAGTTCACTGTGCAGCAGGATAAGTGAATTCGGCTACGGAGGAACGACAATGGCCACTTTAAATATAAAAACACCGCTGGACGAAAAGACCATTAAGAAATTAAAAGCCGGTGACCAGGTTTTTATTACCGGAGTAATTTACACCGCCCGGGACGCCGCCCACAAGCGCCTAATCGAAGCTCTGGATAAGGCAAAGAAGCTGCCTTTCGACCTGACCAACCAGACCGTCTACTACATGGGGCCGTCCCCGGCCAAGCCGGGACAGGTCATAGGTTCGGC
>CAYPRI010000020.1:3902-17366 GCA_964413085.1 uncultured Dehalococcoidales bacterium | reverse complement strand
CCCAACGACATAACCCTGAGCAGGCCGGCCACACTCTTAGCATCAGCTATCTCACCCGAAGCAATTAGATCAGGAACTTTGGTAAGGGGCACCCGAACCACCTCGATTTCATCGGTATCCTCAGCCTCCAATCGACTCGGTATCAGGTACGTGGCCAGATACAGGTGAAGATACTCGGTGCAATAACCGGGAGCTGAATAGAACCCTCCCAGCCTGTCTATCTTATTAGGTAGGTAACCAATTTCTTCCTGTAATTCACGGCGAACGGTGTTTATCGGCTGCTCACCTGGGTCAACGCCGCCGGCTGGAACTTCGAGAAGCTGCTTGCCCACCGCTTTGCGATACTGCCGGACAAGAATAACTCTATCCCTGGAATCGAGGACCACTACCGCCACTGCATCGGCATGCTCAACAATTTCTCTGGTTGTTACCTTACCGTTTGGCTTCCGTACCGTATCGACCCTGAGTTTTACCGCTCGACCTTCATAGACCCGCTGGCTGGATAACGTTCTTTCCATCGGTGACTCCCTCCCCATTTATGTGGGCCCGATTACATACGGATATCTACCCTCTAAATTGTGTTTAATTTAATTCCTGACCTGGAATTTGGGATTTTGAGTTTAAGATTTTTAGGCATGCTTATATCAAGCGCCTGGCACAGTTTTAACTTTTACTCTTCTTAAACTCGAAGACCAAAGCTACCTCGTCGCAATCGGGAAACTTGGGGCAGCGATAGCACTCCGACCAGACTTTCCGCGGCAGTTCCATCTTGTCAACCCGACGGAAATTGTACTTTTCGAAGAAAGTCGGTTTGTAGCTGAGACAAAATATGGTGGGAATGCCCAGTTCTTTGGCTTCGTCCAGGCATGCCTTAATAAGCACGGAGCCCAACCCCTTTGCCTGTTCATCCTCGCTTACGGCAAGCGACTTAATCTCAGCCAGGTCAGCCCAGTTAATATGAAGCGCCACGCAGCCTACTAACTCATCGTTTTTATCCCTGACAACAAAAAAGTCGCGCAGGTTTTCATACACTTCGCTCAGCGCTCTTGGCAGCATCTCTCCCTTATCGGCAAAACTGTTGACCAGTTCATGTATGCGCTGGGCATCATTGATTTTAGCTTTCTCTACCTTCATGGTTTCTTCCCTTTAAGCCTCGACTCCAGATAACTATAAAAATAACCCCTACGGCGAATCCTTAAAAACCGCCCCACGTGAGGACTCTGCTTAACTTTAACCTCGTCGCCGCTGGCTAGCTGCATCTCCACCTGCGCATCGATGCTCAACATGGCCTCGTGTGTTGTAGTTACCTTCAAATGTATTTCGGCTTCCTGAGGTAAAACCACGGTATTATCCGGCGACAGGTGCGGGCAAACTGGCTTAAACACGATTTGCTTTGACTCCGGATAAAGAATGGGGCCGCCGGCTGCCATCAAATAGCCGGTGCTACCGGTAGCCGTCGATACTATAACGCCGTCTGCGCGATGTATCGCCAGAATCTCACCGTCGACTCTCGTCTCAATCTGCACCAGCCTGGCCAGACTCCTCCGCCCGACAAAAACATCGTTCACCGCATGGAAAACCTTACCCTGCGCGGGTAATTCGGCTTGCAGCATTGCCCTTTCTTCAATCCAGCCTTCGCCCCCCAGTAATCGGGGCAGCTTCTCAAAAGCCTCTTCAGCCTTAAGCTCGGTCATGAACCCCAGATTACCCAGGTTAATGCCAACCACCGGCACTTTATCGGGTACGATAGCACGTAAAGCGCGGAGAATGGTACCGTCGCCGCCGATGCTCAGGATTAAATCTGACCCGCCTATCTGCGGTTTAGCCTCAGACTCCTGCCAGGCAGAACAAGTCCAGAATGAGATGTTCTGTTTTTTCAGAAATTTCTCTAGTTCCAGGCTAAAAGCCTTGGCTTTCTCAATCTTTGGATGATATAGAATGCCGACCCGTTTCACAATGAATGTGAGTCTATCATCCGTAGCGAGAGAGTGTCAAATGCGGTTTAAACGATGTCGAAGACCGCGATTAAACACTGCCGTCTATAGCGCGGCCAGGATTTGAGCTGCAGTCTGTGCGATGCCGACAAACCCGCCAGGTATGAGGCCTAAGAGCAGAACAAAGAAACAGCAAAAGCCCAGAGCAAAACGCAGTGCCCAGGTCGATGGCACCTTCTCCTCCGATGCCGGTGCACCGGTCCACATCACTTTCACCACCTTTAGGTAGTAGAAGGCAGAGATAGCGCTGTTTATCACTGCCACGATAACCAGCCAGAGCAAGCCGTTCTGCACCGCTCCACTGAATATGTACACTTTGGCGATAAGGCCGGCAGTTGGAGGCAGGCCAATCAGGGAAATCAAACACAGTGTTAGGGCTGCAGCCAGAAGCGGGGCGCGCTTGCCCATACCGGCAAATTTATTTATTTCATCGCTGTTGATCTTGTTAGTTATGGCAATTATGGCGATAAAGGCTCCCAGATTGGTGACTGCATAGCTCATCAGGAAGAAAATCAGGCCGCTCTGCCCCAGTGCGTCGCTGCCCGACGCCATACCTACCGTAGCCAGACCCACCATAAGGTATCCGGCCTGAGCGATGCTGGAATAACCGAGCAGGCGCTTTATGTTGCTTTGAAGTAAGGCCACCACGTTCCCTACCGTCATGGTAATGGCACTTAAAACCGCGAACATCCAACCCCAGTTAAGGCTTAGCCATTCCGGTGAACCCAGAGCCACGAAGAAAATACGAAGTATAACCGCGAAGCCGGCAGCCTTGCTGGCTACCGAAAGATAGGCGGTAACCGGCGTTGGCGCGCCCTCATAGACGTCGGGTACCCACATCTGGAACGGAAAAGAAGCGATTTTGAAACCGAAGCCGGCAGCCAGTAGCACCATGGCTAGAATAAGCGCCGGATGGCTCAGCAGGCTGGCGCCCGGCATGCCCTGAACATACTCAGCGATGCACATGAGACAGGTCTTTCCGGTGAATCCGAAGGTCAGAGCCATGCCGTACAAAAGAACGGCTGAGGCTACAGCGCCCAGAAGCAGGTACTTCAGTCCGGCCTCGGAGGACTTATTGTCCTTCAGGAAAGCTGTCAGCACATACAGGGAAATGCCCGTCAATTCCAGAGAAACATAAATCGAAATCAGGTCGGTTGCGGCGGCCAGCAGCATCATACCGGCCGCTGAAATCAGAACCAGCGCGTAATATTCGCCCTGAAACCGTCGGAATTTGCTAACGTAGTCTTGCGATGCCAGTATGACCAGCCCCGCGGCCGCTAACGTCAGTAGCTTGAAGAACAGGGCGAAATTGTCTACAGCCAGCATCCGGCCGAAAATGGCTGTGCCGGATTCGCCCCACATGGCCATTGTAAAGCCGGCGGACACAATTACTCCGGCTACGCTGATACCAGCCAGAATTTTCTTCTGCTTGATAAACAGGTCAAGCAGGATAACCAGCAGGGCAAAACCTAGCAGGCTGAGCTCAGGAGTTAAAAAACGAAACTCACTTAAGGGCATGTTAAATCATACCTATCCCGCACCTAATAATCTGGCTATAGGCTCGACCCCGATCTTTATGATATTTGTCAGTATCGCCGGATATATACCGACCAGCATAATGGCCGCCACAAATGAAAAGATGCAGATCTTATCGACGGTGTTGGCATCCGTTACCTTGGCGAACTTTTCCAGTGGCGGTCCGTAAAAAACTCTTTGCAGCATCCATAAAATGTAGCCGGCGGTTAAGACGATACCGAAGACACCTAAAATGGTATAAAGTTGAATATGGTTAACAGCCTGGCTCGAGTAGCTGCCGGCAAAGGTGATGAACTCGGCAGCAAAACCACTGGTGCCGGGCAAGCCAAGAGATGCCAGTCCGGCGATGCTGAAGACCACCACTATAACCGGCATTTGTCGGGCCAGACCGCCCAGATTGTCCAGATTGCGCTCGTGCGACTTATCGTAAACCAGGCCGACCATAGCAAACAGAAGTCCGGTGATAATGCCATGGCTGAACATCTGCAAAACGGCGCCGGTTATACTTATCTGGCTCAAGGCGAAGATACCTAGAAGCACATAACCCATATGGCTGACACTGCTGTACGCAATTAGCCTCTTTAAGTCCTTCTGCCTTAGGGTCACCGCAGCTCCATACAGCACGCTGATAACGGCCAGGACGACCAGTAACGGTGCATACTGCAGGGCCACCTGTGGGAAAATGGAGACGCAGAGGCGAATCATGCCGTAGCCACCCATCTTAAGCAGGGCACCGGCCAGTATAACGCTGGCAGCTGTCGGCGCATCCGTGTGGGCATCTGGAAGCCAGGTATGCAACGGAAACACGGGCAGCTTGATGGCGAAGCCCGTCAACAGCAGGAAGAACATGGCCGCTAGTGGAATAACAGCTTTGGCAGCGGACATGCCAGCCAGCTCCATCATATTCAGACTGCCGGTGGTGAAATATATGCTTAAAATGCCGGCCAGCATCAGTGCGCTGCCGACCAGCGTGTATATAACGTACTTTATGGCCGAATATTCTTTTCTGCCGCCGCCCCAGACCGAGATGAGGAAATACATCGGAAGCAGCTCCAGTTCCCAGAACAGGAAAAAGAGCACCAGGTCAAGTGACATGAAAACACCAAGTATGCTCGTTTCCAGAAGCAGCAGCCAGATGAAATATTCTTTGGGCCTGAGCTGAACATTCCACGATACGAATATTGCCAGTACACCTAGGAAAGTCATTAAAATAACCAGCGGCAGGCTGAGACCGTCGACGCCCAGATGGTAGAAGGCATTGATTGCCGGAATCCAGGAAAGCTTCTCCTCGAATTGCATCTGTCCCATAGCGCCGCTGGAACGGTTGAACAAATAAAAGACGGCCAGCGACAAAATGAAAGAGGCCAGAGTGAATATCAGGGCGGTAATTTTTATCTGTTTCTGCTGTGGCCTGGGCCACAAAGCAATAATTACCAGCCCTACTACCGGCAGGAAGAGAATTGTCGAAAGATATGGAAAACTCAAGTCAAATTACCTCAGCCAAATACATAAAAACATACAGCGATAGCTATGACACCTATGGCTATAGCCACGCCGTAGGCCTGCAACTGCCCGGTCTGCGTCCGCCGTATGGCAGCTCCGGCCTTGGAAGTACCCGTAACCACACCGTTGACGGCGCCGTCGACGACAAGGGAATCGAAAACGCTCAGCAACCAGAAGATTCCGTCAACCAGTACCCGAACCACAATAATCTTCTCGTACAATTCGTCAATCCAATATTTGTGATAAAACAGGTTATAGACCGGTTTGAATACTTTGCCCACAGCTTCGGCAGAAATCCATTTGGCGCTGTACATAGCATAGGCTAGGAATATTCCCAGCAGAGCGACCACCAGTGAAATTAAAGGCAGCGGGTGGGCAAGAATACCGAAGAAACCCTGCATGAAGCCCAAAGCTTCGCCTCCTTCTCCACCCAAAAATCGATTGAAAGAACCAGTGATATTCAACCAGCCTGAAACTATCGATAAGAAGGCCAGAATAGCCATCGGGATAACCATCACCATGGGCGATTCGTGAAGTTTCTTACCGCCGTGCCCGCCGTGGCCTGATGCAGCCCCGCCGCGATACTCGCCGCCGAAGGTAAGAAACACGGCTCGGAACATATAAAACGCCGTCATAAACACGGTTATCATGGCCAGATAGAACAATACCGGATTATTGGTCAGCGCGGTTACCAGTATCTCGTCTTTGCTCCAGAATCCGGCCAGCGGCCATATCCCGGCCAGGCTGATGGCACCAATAAGAAATGTGGCGAATGTCCACGGCATGGCTTTTCGTAAACCGCCCATTTCCCGCATGTCGAACGTCCCGGTGCTATGATTTACACTGCCGGCCCCGAGAAAGAGCAGCGCCTTGAAAAAGGCATGATTGAACAGATGGAAGATCCCCACAGCCACCCCACCGACACCCAGACCCAGCATCATATAGCCGAGCTGGCTGATTGTGGAATAGGCCAGCACACGCTTGATATCAGTCATCACCAGCCCCATCGTGGCCGCGAATATGCCGGTAAAGCCACCGATAATGGCTATCGTGGTAATCGCCGTTTGAGAGTGTTCGAACAACGGGAAAAATCTGGCTACCAGGAATACACCGGCCGCTACCATGGTGGCCGCATGAATCAGCGCGCTGACCGGCGTCGGACCTTCCATGGCATCTGGCAGCCAGACGTGCAGCGGGAACTGAGCCGATTTACCCACGGCGCCGGAAAAAATACCGATGGCCGCCCAGGTCAAAGTCGAGCCGGCCAGCGTTCCGGCTATGGCCAGGCTGTGCAACTGCCCGATATCGAAGGTACCCGTGTTATAGAATAGCAACAATATTGCAGCCAGGAAACCGAAATCGCCGAAACGGGTGACGATGAATGCTTTCTTAGCGGCATTGGCCGCAGAGGGTCGGTGAAACCAGAAACCGATGAGCAAATAGGAGCCTAAGCCGACGCCCTCCCAGAACAGAAACAGGAAAACCAGGTTATTGGCCATGACCAAACCCAGCATGCAGGCGGTAAATAGAGACATGAAAGCGAAATAGCGATGATAGCCCGGATCGCCGTGCATGTATCCCTGAGAATATATCTGCACCATCAAGCTGACAAAGCTGACCACGACTACCATGACTGCGGTCAAAGAATCAACAAGCAGCCCGACATGGATGCTGAGGTTGCCAACGACCACCCACTGGAGGTCGGGTATTTGAAGCTGGTGCCCGGGCGTAGCCAGAACTTCTATTAGCACCCACAGAGACAGCAGGAAAGAAGTGCCGATGGCTCCGATAGTTACGTAGCCACCTAATTTAGGACGGTTATTGAAGAAGGGACGAAGAATAAAAGAGATGATGATAAGCGACAGGAAGGGCAGCAGAAGTATCAGCCACGGAATCTGATGAGGCATCACAGTTTCCTAAGGACCTCCTCAGCGACGTGGACCTTCTCCTGCGATACGTAGACGCGGTAGCTGGCACGTTCGCCGCTGTCGGGCTTTTTATCCGGGTCGGGTAGTATACGTGTGGGTATGCCCTCGCCTTCGAAGTATTCTTTCCACATCTCGGCCATTATTAAATTAGGTGCGCTTTTAACTTGAACCCACATATCTTAGTTCACTACCATTTCATTAAGTCGAATTTGTCGATATCAACGGATTCGCGCCTGCGATAAATGGTGATTATTATGGCGATGCCCACAGCAGCTTCAGCAGCAGCCACGGTTATAACGAATATGGCAAATATCTGCCCTGTCAGGAACACCGGTACTACATACCGGGAGAAAGCGACCAGTGCGATATTCACCGCATTTAGCATTATTTCAATGCACATCAGTATGACGACTGCATTTCGTTTTGCCAGAACGCCATAAAGTCCAATGCAGAAAAGTACTGCCGATAATATCAGGTAATGATTTAATCCGACTTCCATTTCTATTTATCCCTTATCAGCACAATGGCGCCGAGTATGGCAGCCAAAAGCAAGACAGCGCTGATTTCAACCGGCATTACATAGCCGCCTTGGCTGAACAAATTGGTACCTATGGCTGCAGTCGTCGGTTGCAGAGGTGGCTCGCTGCTTGTCTCCCATTTGCTGCTGACGACCGTGTAGACCATTGTCCCCAAAAGCAATACGCTGACCACAATGGCGGGAATGCGTAACTTGCCGGGCGGGCTGCCGTGCCAGACGTCACGCGTGAGCATAACCGCCACGATAATCAATATAGAGATAGCGCCAACGTAAATAAGTATCTGTACTACCGCCAGAAAGTCGGCGTAAAGCGTTATATACAGAACCGCTATGGTCAGGAAAAGCAGTACCAGCGACAGTGCTGCCCGAAAAACATCGCGAAGTACGACAACGGCCAGTGCTGCACCCACGGTCACAATTGCCAGCAGCCAAAAAACGATACTAGACACCGCGACCTCTCTTTTTACTGAGACCGAACCAGCTCAGCTTTTGTGCGCCTTCCTTCAAATTCCAGTTAACCAGCAAACTCTGTTTGGGCAAACTTGCTTCAACCAGCGGCCGCGCGTAACCGCTGGGCTGCCTTGTCTCGGATAACTGAAGCTGCTCTTTACTCAGGATAACGTCGCTACGTCGATACTGGGACCTTTCATAGCTCCGCCCCATAGCCAGCGCGTCGTACGGGCAGGCTTCGACGCATAAGCCGCAGAACATGCAGCGCCCGCAATCTACTTCAAATTTATCAACCACGTAGTTATTCCGGCTGCCTACGTGGGTAACAATATCTATATTTCCCTGCGGGCAAGCCTTCGCACATGTAGCGCAGCCGGTGCACCTGTTAAGATACCAGACCAGCTCGTTGCCCCTTATTCGCCGGGAAACGACCAGCCGTTCTTCCGGATACTGGACGGTAATCGGCGGACGGAACAGATGCTTCAGCGTTACGGCCATTCCCTTAGCTATGCCGATTCCGTATCTCTCAAACTTCAACGCGACCGCCTCCGAGAGTAAACAGTCTCGACCATAAAAGCACCAGGACGCCAGCAGCGACAATGTTTACCGCAACCAATATCCATAAATTAATCTGCGGCAGCCACAATACTTCAGCGGCAATCACAAAAAGATTTATTGTGGCCATGGGCAGCAGCCCTTTCCAGGCAAAACCCATCAACTGGTCCACGCGGAGCCTGGGCAGCGTTGCCCGCATCCAGACGATAACACCAAATACAGCGAAGACCTTAATCAAGAACCAGATAATGGGCAGCAGGAAAGGACCTTTCCATCCGGCAAGGAATAGTGTAGTGACGATACAGGAGTAAGCCAGTGCATGGCCGTACTCGCCAAGATAGAACATGGCAAATTTCATACCCGAGTATTCGATATGGTAGCCGGCCACGATTTCAGAGTCAGCCTCCAGCAAGTCGAACGGGCTGCGGTTCATCTCGGCAATCGTCCCCAGGAAAAAGATAACAAAGCCCAGCGGTTGCAAGAAGATGTACGGTATGCTCTGCGATTCCACAATTTTCGTCATCGAAAGTGAGCCTGCCATCAATACCACGCCCAGAATCGCCAGAACCACAGGCAGTTCATAGCTCACCATCTGGGCCACCGTTCTAAAGGCGGCAATCAGGGCGTATTTGTTATTCGACGCCCAGCCTGCCGCATATATACCGACAGCGGATACAGCGCTTACGGCCACCACATAGACAATACCGACATTCAGGTCTGTCAGAATGGCTGTCTGGCCGATGGGGACGACTGCGAAAATCAGTAGCACCGGCACGAAGACGATAACCGGCGCCAGCCAGTGAACTATTTTATCGGCTTTAGCCGGTACAATATCTTCCTTCATCAATATTTTAGCCGCAGTAGCCAGCGGCTGAAAAATTCCTTCGGGGCCGAGCCGATTCGGCCCTAAACGAATTTGAAATCTACCAAGCAATCGCCGTTCAAACCAGATGAAGACGATAACCAAAACCACGACGAATGCTAGAACAACTATGATGCCAACAATGCCCGGCACCAGGTAAGCTGCCCATTCGGGCCAGTTCAGACTGTCTAAAAACAGCCGGAACTGCTCCAGCATAGTCATTACCGGTCTATCTCCCCCAGCACCACGTCTATGCTGCCGAACGTTATTATTAAATCGGCTATCTTCCAGCCGACGGCCATATCTTTCAAAGCCGTCAGGTTAATAAGGGTTGGCGGATGTATATGAAACCTGTAGGGAGCAATCGAGTTATCGCTTACCAGATAGAAGCCGAGCTCCCCCTTGGGCGCCTCAATATGCCCGTAAGCTTCTCCGACCGGTGGACGCAGCAACTGAGGCACGTCAGCGATAACTTCCCCGTTGGGCAGTTGGCCTATCGCCTGTTCCAGGATGCGAACGCTCTGCCTCATTTCCTGCATCCTCACCCAGTACCGGTCGTAGTTGTCACCGCTTGAGCCCACAGGTATATCGAAATCGAAACGGTCATAAATGGAATAGGGGTCAGCCTTACGTGTGTCCCACTTAACGCCGCTGGCCCTCAGTACCGGTCCGCTGGCGGCGATGTTAATGGCGGTTTTTTTAGGCAAAACGCCGACGCCCTTGGCTCTGACCAGCACAATCTCATTTGTGGCCAGCAGCTGGTCGTACTCGTCAAGAAACCGCGGCATTTCAGCCACGAACTTCTTTAGAGCCGGTAAGAATTCCTCAGGTATGTCGTGGCTGACTCCGCCAATACGCATGTAATTGTAAGTAAGCCGCTGGCCGCACACCATTTCGAAGAGGTCGAGCAGCTTCTCTCTTTCCCGCCACATATATAATACCGGAGTCATCATGGCTCCGAGGTCATTAAGAAAGAAGCCGACAGCCATAAGATGGCTGGAAATGCGCATCGCTTCGGCCATGATAATCCTCAGATACTCCGCTCTTTCAGGCACTTTTATATCGGCAAGTTTCTCCACGGCCAGCACATAGGCCAGGTTGTTAGTCAGCGACGCCAGATAATCAAGCCTGTCGGTCAAGGGTATGATCTGCGTGTAAGTTCGGTTCTCCCCCATCTTCTCGATTCCGCGGTGGAGATAACCAATAACTGGTTCGACATCGACCACAACTTCACCATCGAGTGTCACCTTCATACGAAACACGCCGTGGGTCGATGGATGTTGGGGGCCTATATTGAGAATAAATGGCTCGGTCTTGATAACCACTACAGATAATCCCTCCGCAGTGGATGTCCTTCAAAGCCTTCCCAGAGCAATAAACGCTTCAAGTCAGGGTGTCCCTCAAAGATAATGCCCAGCAGGTCATAAGTCTCACGTTCAGGGAAATAGGCAGCGCGCCATAAACTGGTTATCGACGGCACGACCGGCTTTTCCCGGTCATAGCACCTTGTCTTTAAAACCAGGCTATGGTTATGCGTTACAGAAACCAAACGGTAAACGACTTCAAAATAGTCCGTATAATCCACGCCGGCCATGTCACCTAGATAGTCAAAATCCAGGCCCGGTGTATTTTTCAAGAACTCTGCCACTTTGAAAAGCGACTCACTGGTAACTACAACTGCCGCCTTATCGGCAGCTACAACGACGCCGGGAAAAGCTTTATTTATCTTCCTGGCTACTTGCTCAGCGTTCAAAGCGGTGGTCACGCCTTTTTTATGCTCTCCTTAACGATTTTTTGATGCAATCTGGTTATTCCGTAGATCAGTGCCTCAGGCCTAGGCGGGCAGCCGGGCACATAGACGTCAACCGGAACTATGCGATTTATGCCGGGAACGACACTATAAGACTCTCTGAAAGGACCGCCGCTGATGCAGCATTGACCCATGGCTATCACCCATTTGGGTTCAGCCATCTGGTCATAGACTCTCCTGACGGCAGGTGCCATCTTCCAGGTAAGCGTACCGGCAACAATCATCACATCAGCCTGGCGCGGTGACCAGCGGAAAATATCCATGCCGTAGCGGGCAATGTCAAAACGTGAAGTGGCCATACCTATCATCTCAAAAGCGCAGCAGGCCAGACCGAACATTAATGGAAACAGCGACCGCGACCGCGCCCAGTCAACCACATAGTCCGCGGAGGTTATCCAGACATTTCGCTTGATCTCCTCATTGATCCAGCTATCCGGATCGGGGATAGGTTGCTGCGAGGCGGCAAACAGGTCATTTATCCTTTTACCCTCGGCAACATCAAGTTCGCTCGGAGGTGATAAATATTTATCTATTTCCATTCAAGTGCCCCTTTATACCAGGCATAAATGTACCCTATCATTAGTATTACGAAGAAAACGGCTACTGCAGCCAGGCCGTACAGACCCAAACCCTTGACATTAACCGCCCAGGGATACAGGAAAACGGTCAAAACATCAAGTGCCACAAATATAACTGCAAAGAAATAGTAACGAAAGTTAAACTGGACCCAGGTCTTGCCGATAGTTTCCATGCCGCATTCGTAAGTGGACTCCTTGGCTGGACTTCTTTTCTTTGGGACTATTTTTAAATACCTGAGTGCAATAGGCAAAAGTAAAGTGGTAAGCGTGAATAGTATGCCTACGATAAGAAGTATGCCGACATAACCGAAGTCACCTAACAAGTGCCTGAGCCTCCGCCGTGTAGTTTACCCTGAAATGCCCTATTTTTCCTACGTCCCAAAGTCCGATTTTGTTTGAACGGGTGGGCTAGTCAAAAAGGGCAAAACAATACTTCGTGTTAAGAGCCGTTGAAAAGTATAACACAGTCACAAAATAAAGGCCAAGGCTTGACTACGGTACGGGTCACGGTATAATTATGCTGTTAAAGATCAGAATTATGCGTATTACAGGCGGTATGGCCAGGGGACAACAACTAAAAGTACCCAAAAGCGGCCCCATAAGACCAATGACGGACAGAGTCAGGGCGGCAGTATTCTCTATCCTGGCGCCTGTGACCGGTAAAAAGTTCCGTGGGCTCGACCTTTATGCTGGTAGCGGTGCCCTGGGCATAGAAGCCCTGAGCCGCGATGCCGAATGGGTAGACTTTGTTGAACAGGAACCCCGATATTGTGCTATTATTAAACAAAATTTGCAGAAAGTCGGATTTTCACAAAAATCTCATGTTTATTGCTGCAGTACGGCTAAAGCGCTCAGCTTTCTCAAGGAGAAGTACGACATAGTGTTCATGGACCCTCCTTATGCAGACCGGTCTATAAATCAGGCTGCTGAGCAACTGGCTGCTTCCAATGCAATAAATAACGAGTCGTTAGTTGTAATCTCTCATGCCAGCCGTGTTCCACTACAGGATATCTATGACGGGCTATCCCGAATCAAAGAAAAAAAGTACGGTGACACCTGTATTTCGATATACCAAAAACAAACCCTGGGAAAAGGAGGCTAACCATTGGCCATTGCTATCTATCCCGGAAGCTTCGACCCCGTGACCCTGGGACACCTTGATATCATCAAAAGAGCTTCATCCATATTCGAAAAGTTGATTGTGGGCATCTATGACCGTCCTGAGAAGAGGCTTCTTTTCTCAACAGAAGAACGAGTGCAGATGGCACAGCAGGCAACAACTCATTTAAAGAACACAAAAGTAGTGTCGTATTCCGGGCTGACCGTAGATTTCGCCAAGGCGATGCGTGCACACGTTCTGGTCAGAGGGCTGAGGATGAGTTCCGACTTCGAACGCGAATTCGAAATGGCTATGATGAATAAAAAGCTGGCGCCGGGATTGGAACTCGTCTGTTTCATGGCGAGCCTGCAATATCAGTTTCTTAGCTCAAGTCTACTTAAGGAAGTGGCCCAGTTGGGTGGATGCCTCGAAGAAATGGTGCCCGAGCATGTGGCGAAAGCGTTGAGACATAAGTTCGATCCAAAACCTTCCCAGCGTTGAAGTCTATTTTATATTTGGGAAATAAGTGTAAAATCGTTTAATAAAATATAAGGAGGGTAAGTTCAGAACATGGCTTACAAAATTACAGAAGAATGCATCAGCTGCGGAGC
>CAYPRI010000020.1:0-3802 GCA_964413085.1 uncultured Dehalococcoidales bacterium | reverse complement strand
GGTAAGTTCAGAACATGGCTTACAAAATTACAGAAGAATGCATCAGCTGCGGAGCGTGCGAACCCGAATGTAAAAATCAAGCAATCAAAGAAGGGGAATCACTGTACATTATCGATCCAGCAAAGTGCACGGAATGTGTCGGCTGGTTCGCTTCCTCTAAGTGCGCCGAGGTCTGCCCTGTAGATTGCTGCGTTCCTGACCCTGCTCATAAGGAATCCAAAGACCAACTGCTGGAGAAGTGGAAGAAACAAAATCCAGGCAAAACTCCAGAGGCCACATAACCAGCTAGCTCTATCATTGTGAAAATTTAAAAATAAAGTCGCCACTCTTCCCTCTCCCGACGTGGTAGAGGGAAGAGTGAAATCTTTGGACTGCTTCGTTGGCAATATCTAATTAACGCTTAACTCTCAACTACTTATTTACTAAGGACACCGGAATGCTTACCGTCGATTATGACCTCATGGGAATAAAAGATGGCGAGCGAGTTCTGGATGTTGGCTGCGGCGAGGGCAGGCACAGCTGGGAAGCCTGTAAGCGAAACACCTGTCTGGTTTACCCCCTCGATATCGAACAGGAAAACCTGAAAAAAGCACATTACGCCCTTTATCTTATGGAACAAAAAGGAGAGGTCCGCGGTAAGTGGCTTCTTACCAGGGGAAGCATCACCAGCCTGCCTTTTAAGGACAAATCTTTCGATAAAATCATCTGCTCCGAAGTTTTGGAACATATTATCGACGACCATCAGGCCATCAGGGAGCTGGTTCGTGTGCTGAAAGACAATGGCACGCTGGCGGTGAGCGTGCCTTCCTATCTTCCGGAGAAAATTTGCTGGAAACTATCGAGAGATTATCACGGTAAGCCGGGAGGACATATCAGAATATACAAGACTCGCGAAATTGTATCCAAATTAAAGCAGCACGATCTCGACCTCTTTGCCATCCGCCACAAACACGCCTTACACTCCTTCTACTGGATTTCACGTTCTCTGTTCGGAGTGGAAAACGAGAAGGCCGTTATCCCGGCCCTATACTATAAGTTTCTGGTATGGGACATATACCATAACAGCAAACCGGTCAGGCTTATAGACAACTTTCTCAATAAATTCTTTTCAAAAAGTCTGGTACTGTACGCCCGCAAAACGCACGGTTAGCGATGATTACGGAGATTATGTTTTGTGGCTGCATCGAACTATGATAACATCACTCAGCCGGGGAAGATAGTAGGCTAATTTGTCCAGTGACTTCAAAATTCCGAGCGAAATTTTTTCCGGCAGTTTAGCCAGAAAAATACCCCACCACGGCAGCCCGAAAAGCAGCGAAACACCCGACATTTTTTCCACTTCCAGATATTCATTCACCAGTCGTTTAACCGAGGAATAATCGAATCTATAAGTATGGTCTTCGGGTACTTCCCAGGGCATTCTCGCCTCACTGAATTTCAAACCGAGCTTCTTTCTTAGCCACCATATCGCCCTCCCCAACCTGAACCCGAGACTTTCGTAATTAGCGATGGCTATGATGGCCCTTCCCTCAGGTTTCAGTACGGCAGCCATCTGCCGGAGCACCTCGGCCGGCTGTGCGAAATGGTCGAGCGCGCCCTTGCAAACTACCTTATCCACAGACCGCGCCTGCAGCGGTAGATGCTCGCCTATCCCCCGCATCAGGCATACGTCAGCCGTGTTTTCGGAAATATAATTCACGGCGTGCCCGATCATTATCGGCGACGGCTCGATGCCGATAACAATCGCACCGCGCCGGGATAGCGCCACACCTTCGATACCTCTGCCGCAGCCGATATCGAGAATAACTTCACCTCGTCCCGGGCTTACACTCTCCAGGACAGCCTCGTTCATCCTGGTGAATAAAAAATCCGCATCGGGATAAATAACATCAGGGAAAAGGCCCTGGTCGTCCCATTCAAGGTCGAATCGAGAATGCCCGTTGTCATTGCGAGAAGGAATTTTACGAGATGCCAACGGGGTCATCTTGGTGTTTACCCCCTCCCTCGACGGGAGAGGGTTAGGGTGGGGGTGAAACCTTTTCTTCGCCATGCTGATTTTATCCTGAGTTTTCAGGTAGTTTCAGAATGGTCCGGCATAAGGACTCAGAATAACAACCAGAATCTAGCCGACTCTACTTGGCTCCTAAAGCCCTGGACTTGTTGTAGGCGGCTATAACCGCCTGGAGCAGCAACGAGCGCAGCCCACCCGTCTCTAACTGCAGCAGCCCTTCTGTGGTAGTTCCTCCCGGTGATGTCACCATGTTTTTCAACTCAGCAGGGTGCTTGCCCATGACCTCAACAGCCCGCGCTGAGCCCAGTACCGTCTGTACCGCCAGCTTCTCAGCCATATCGCGGGGCATACCTATATGGACGCCGGCATCTACCAGCGCCTCGATAATCAGGAAAACGTAAGCCGGGCCGCTGCCGCTTAATGCGGTGGCCATGTCGATGTATTTCTCGCCGCTGACATATATTTCCTTGCCCAGAGCCGACAGAATAGACTGCGCCATATCCTTCTGCTTCTGATTTACGTCGGCGGTAGCCGTCCACACCGTCATTCCCTCCCCGATTTGGGCCGGCATGTTGGGCATCGCCCTGACCAGCAGCGAATGGCCCAGCCCTTGTTGTAGAGTCTCCAACGTAGCACCGGCCACTATTGATAATACAAGTTGTTTGGGTGACAGGCCTTTCAGCTCACCCAGAACCTTGGCCAGTTCCTGCGGTTTCACCGCCAGGACCACCACATCGGCTCCTTTAACCGCCTGCTTATTATCAGTCACGGCATTAACACGGTACTTCTTTTTCAGGGTTTCACGACGGACTTCGCTGACGTCGCTGGCGGTGATGTCAGCGGGTTTTGCCACGCCTTTGGCCAGCAAACTCTTTATTATAGCCTCGCCCATCATGCCACCGCCGATAAAACTTATCTTCATTACTGCCTCCTGTCGCTGAAAATAGCTCTGCCAACTCTAATCATGGTAGCTCCCTCCTCAACCGCCACCTCAAAATCGTCAGTCATGCCCATAGACAGATGCTCAAGTCCCGATAAATCTCGTAGCTCCCTCAACTTTCGAAATACGGGACGCACTTTCTCAGGTTCAGCCACCAGTGGTGCCACAGTCATCAGCCCCATCAACTTCAGATTGGGCAACCGCTTTATATCCTTTACTGCCTCCGTTACTTCATCAGGAGAAAAACCGGCCTTCGTCGACTCGCCGGACACATTGACCTCAAGGAGGACCGGCAACGTCTTTCTCGACAGCCTGTTCAAAATCCCGGCCAGTTTAACAGAGTCCACGCTGTGTATTATGTCAAATAGCTCTAAGGCAACTCTGGCCTTGTTGCTCTGTAGATGCCCCACCATGTGCCAGGTTACCGCCGGTTTAAAGTCGGTAAGCCGCGTTATCTTACCTTCTGCTTCCTGGATGCGGTTCTCGCCGAAGTTTCGTATCCCCGAATCAAATGCCGTCCTTATTACCGAAGCCTCGACCCCCTTGGTAACCGCCACCAGCGTTATTTCGTCGGGCAACCTGTGGCTTCGCTGACAGGCCAGTTCGATCCGATTCCGCACCTCGCGGATATTCGCCTCTATATCCACCGTCCACTATTCTAACACACCTCACAACTTGTTATTGTGGGTGGCTTTTGTCGAAGTCCAAGGGGGAATTATTGTTTCACGCTCACGGTTTCTTAAATCTAACTGTATAATTGAAGAAATTTCCAGATACTTCGTCTACCTTAAAACCAGCCGCTTCGCCTAACTTAATCGTTGTCGACTTCCACGGATAGTCGGGGTCCGGGA
>CAYPRI010000019.1:16457-26303 GCA_964413085.1 uncultured Dehalococcoidales bacterium | reverse complement strand
TATTGATGGCGCCTTTCTTTCCCACCGGACAAACCGAGACGCAGATGCCGCAGATGCGTTGGTCCTTGCTGATTCTTTCCAGCGACAGCCGGGTGGCGGTCTCCTTGCACTTGCGGATGGAGATGAATTCGTCGCGGTCGACGTGGACATTCCACAGCTGGCCGGTGGCTGCCTGCGCCGGACAGGCGTCAACGCAAAGTCGACAGTTGCCACAGCGGCTTTCATTGATCGGTGGATGCGATGGTTTCAGGGGGTAGTCCACGATCACCGAAGCCAGCCTTAATCTTGGTCCGAATTTTTTGGATATGAACAGGTCAGTCTTGCCTATCCAGCCAAGGCCGGCACGCGTGCCCACCATTTTATGCGAGAAGTGATGCCTCAAGGTCCGGTCGTAATCCTCGGCGCGGTAGGCATCGCTTGTTGTCGGGTTTAGAGCCAGGCTTTTAATACCAGCCGCTGTCAGGTCATCTGCCAGCTTTTGCACCAGGCCGGCCAGATAATTGTTGGTGTCAACATAATGTTTATAGTATTCCATGGTCGGCCCGTTAATGACCGAGTCGATTATGGAATCGTCGAGCTTTTTACCGATGACAATGCCATAGTTATATCCACGGAAGCGCGGATGCAGCAGGCCGGTCAATTCGGCGAAGCCATATAGATGGGCGCCGTCCTCGGGGACATGTTTTCGAACTATATTTTCAATTTTCATGCTGAATTTACCGGAGGTTATTCTATCACTTCTTGGCCTATGTTATAATCTGGCAGGCGAAATTTTTATAAGAGGAGGTTGTCATGTGCGGTTTTTACAGAGTTTCGCTCGTCTCAATTCTTTCCCTGATATTAATCCTTAGTCTGGTGGCTTTTGCCTGCACCCCGTCAGCGGGGCCGGCAGCCAAGCCTGAGCCCACGCCACCGGGAATGATAAACTCGGCACTGGGGCCGATTTCTCCCGACAAGCTTGGCTGGACACTGGTACATGAGCATTTACAAACGGCGTATTCCGGCTGGTACGCTGATGCCAGCATGGCGCCCTACGACCGGGAAGCTGCCCTTCAGACGTGTTTAAAGGCCTGTGAGGCTGCCAAGGCAGTGGGTATCCAGACCATCATCGATGCCACAGCCAATGACATGGGCGGTCGTGACCCCCTGCTGTACAAGGAGCTTTCCCAGAAAACAGGTGTAAACATCATCTTTGCCACCGGGCTTTATACTGAATCCGAAGGGGCTCCCTCCTACTGGAAGATGAGGACGGCATTCGGCACCGATATCTCCAAGATGATATCGGAGATGATGATAAAAGAGATAACGGAAGGCGTCGGCAACACCGGAATCAAGCCCGGCGTTATAAAAGTTGCCTCCGGCCCGGTAATGACCGACTATGAAAAGGAGGTCCATAAAGCGGCGGCTACTGCTCAAAAGGCTACCGGCGTGCCCATCATCACCCATACACAGGGTGCCATGGGTGGACCGGAGCAGGCTGACTTTTTAATCAGTCAGGGAGCCGACCCCAAGAAAATCATGATAGGGCATGTCAACAATTCCAAGGACGTCAACTATCAGAGGTCGATACTTCAAAAGGGTGTCTACATTGCCTTTGACCGGTTCGGAATAGCCGCTTTGATAGGCGGTGCTCCTGACAACGTCAGTGTGCAGAATATCGCCACGCTGTGCAAAGAGGGTTACGCCAATAAGATAATGTTGTCTCACGATACCATAAATTTCTGGCTGAGCCGTCCCCCCGAAGTGTCTGAAGGGTTAATGAAGATGCTGGCCAATTGGCGAATCGACTACGTGTCCAAGGACATCATACCAGCGCTTAAGACACAGGGCGTGACCGACGACCAGATTACTCAAATGATGGTAGAGAACCCGAAGAACCTGTTCCTCGGGAAATAACTGATTTATAAAGGCTAAAATATAAGGGCTGAGGTCTATCTCTCTGCTCCACCTCCTTCTCGATTCGGATAAGATACAACATCTTGACATTCGTGATATAATATCTTAAACGAAATACGTAGATGATGAGGTTGCCATGCACGGTTTTTTCCAAGGTTTCGCTCATCGCAATTCTTTACCTGTTTTCTGTGTTGACTTTTGTTGAGTTCGGCTGCGCACCGACGGTAGCGCCGGCGGCCAAACCACATGATGACGGTCGAGAATCCGAAGAACCTGTTCTTGGATAAATAGTGAATAGGGCTTAAACAATATGAGCCTTATGAAGTCTCAAATAGATTAAAAAAGGAAAAAAGAGGAGGTGAAAAATGAAAGGAATAATTACATTATTGGTCGCAGCCGTATTACTTACGGTCATTATTCCAGCACAGTTAAGCTGTGTTTCAGGTGTTTCGAAGGAGTCGACAACTAATACGGAAAAGATAATCAACGACTATACCGAGGCGTGGAATTCACACGATATGGATAAGATAATCTCCTTCTATACAGATGACAGTGTCCACGAGGACGTGGCTGCTGGAAGAGTCGCACAGGGCAAGGAGAAATTGAAACCTTTCCTCACGCATACGTTCGGTATTTTTCCCGATATCAAGGTCGAGCTCAAGTCTGTTTTTACTGCTGACGATAGGGCGGCTACCGAGTGGCTCATGACCGGAATTTTTCCCCCTACCAATAAGAGCTATTCGGTACAGGGAGCTTCAATCTATCAACTTCGCGACGGCAAGATTAGTCGATATGCCAGCTACTATGATATGGACTTGTTTCTAAAGCAAATTGGTTTGACACCAGCACCCGCACCAACACCAGCTCCGGCTCCATCGCCAACTCCGGCTCCAGTGTCTGGAGTAGCAACCTCATTCCCATCAGCGACCTATACCAATGACCAGTACGGCTTCTCCATTCAATATCCCAAGGATTGGGTAGCGCGACCAGACCTGATGATAAGTCCTTACTTGCTGGCTATGTTCGGTGTGCCCAGCTTTGTTCCTGTGCTAGGTATTGGTGCCTTTGATGCGGATGCGCCTGTAACTAAAGACTGGATTATTGAGTCGATGAAGAAGGTGGGCTATACAAACCCTAAAGTCACCTCTGATATCGAAGAGGAGACTCTGGCAGGTGGTATCAAAGCTTACACATTCAAAGCAGAATCTGTTGCTCCCAACGGATATGGCGTAGTTGCTTATTATTTGCAGGCAGAGAAGGACGGCAAGCGTATTCGCGTGGGTGTGGTTACTGTAGACACGTTCGTTCCTTACGACGAGAAGCTCTTCTCGGAGATAGCGCATACGCTGACATTCAAATAATGGCTGTGGTTTAGCTATTCAGGAGGCTCCGGGCTGTTTTACAGCCTGGAGTCTCTGCAGGACTTGCCAAACCGAATTACCTTAAATATTTAGATGTTATTTTCGGCTAGAATTTAATATAGCCGTAGTAACCCAGCAGCCCTACTATAATCAGGATCCAGCCCAGTATAAAGACGAACGGTGCGAAAAAGGCGGCGATGCCCCAGTACATCCAGATGCGCTGGCGGTGGCGGAACTGCTCGATGCCGTCCCATTTCTTACACTGCCACGCCCACTCGCTGCCCTTGATTCCCAGGACGATACCAACGGCCAGGCCTAAGAACGGAACCGGTACCAGACCGACAAGTGCCACCCAGACCTTGTTGCCTATGCCCCATATCCAGGTGAGAAAGAAGGCGCCCCAGTTCCACTCCTTGATTTCCGGGGGGACTTCGCCCTGCAGGAATCCCTGCCCCGAAGAGTTATCGGTAGGCGAGAATTTTTCTGTAACCGCTGAATCGCTATGCATTTAAAAGCAGCTTTCAAAGATTTCGACGATATTTTCTTTCGTCAGCGGCACCGGCGTGCACAGGTACTGCAAGCCGCCCGTTTCCAGTGAGTTCTGAGCGATAACCTCGGCCTCCTCTTTCTTGAGGCCGAATGACGCCAGGGTGGCGTTTTCCAGCCCAACCTTTTTTATCAGCTTTTTAAGTGCGGTAATAAAAGCAAACGGTTTCTTATCCTCCGGCATTTTATCCACGTTCTCACCCATTTTGCGGGCTATATCCGAAAGCCTGGAAACGTTGTGTTTGGCCAGATAGCTGAAGTAAGAAACCGAGGTGGCGGTTAAACCGGCTCCGTGAGTTACATCGGGGTGACGGCCGCTGATGGAGTGTTCCAGCGCGTGGTGTGAAATCAGCAGGGAAAGCGATTCCACGAAGCCGGCCTGTGTACTGGCCCAGGCCATTCCGGAGCGGGCTTCCATATTGCTACCGTCTTTCACTGCCAGCGGCAAGTATCTGGTAATAAGCCCGATGGCGTCTAGGGCAAAAATGTCGCTGGCCAGGTTACTCTGAGTGGAAATGTAACCTTCAACGGCATGGAAAAAGGCGTCCATTCCTTGGTAGGCGGTCAATTTCGGTGGGATGCTTAACATTAGCTCAGGGTCGACGATGGAAAGCGTCGGGAAGGTGTAACCCGCTCCCGAGCCTATTTTCTCATTTGTCTCTGTTTTGGTTATCACCGCCCAGGGATTCGCTTCGGTCCCGGTTCCCGCCGTGGTAGGTATGGCGACAATGGGCAGCGCCTGTCCCGAAAGGCGCATCTTTTTACCGGTGCCAGTCCACATGTAGTCCCAGTATTCACCCTCGTTTTTAACCATAACGGCGATGCTTTTGGCGCTGTCGATGCTGCTGCCGCCGCCGAGGCCGATAACGAAATCGCAGCCTTCCCGTTTGGCCAGCGCTGCTCCTTCGCCGACGTGCTGGGCAATGGGATTGGGCAGTATTTTGTCGAAAACAACCGATTGAATGCCGCGCTCAGCCAGATAGCCGGTCACTCTGTCCAGATATCCCTGCTTTTTCATGGAGCCGCCTGAACTTATTACAATCAAGGCTTTCTTGCCCGGCAAGTAACGCGTTGTTGCCAGCTCTTTCAGCTTTCCGGCTCCGAAAAGTATCCTCGTCGGTATAAAATAATTAAATTCCAGTTTCATGCAGCCTCCCGAAGTGGTATTCGCTGTGATAGACGCAGCCGTGCCTTGGAGCATTGGTCAGGTAAAAACCTATTGTACTATCCCGGAGTTGTCATGTAAATGTGGAGTAATCGGGACGTTCACTGAGTGGTTTCATATTTTATGGTCAGCGTGGCGTTGTCAAAGCACAGCATATCGCTGATGGAGTCCCAGTTGGTGGTGGTGAAGAACTGGATTCGGAACTGGCATCTTGATTTGCCCTGTTGAATTAGCCCCTGGACAACGGGCTGTCCGTCCATTGAATCTTTCACATCCCAGGTCCACGGTGACAGTGGATAATCCGTAAATCTTCCATTCGCAGTCAGTGTTCCTGCCTGGGTATAAGCTTTGGAGTCGAGGTCTGTATACTGCACATAATACACTTCCAGAGCTCCCATATTGCCCCAGATGGATTTCATATATGTAGGCTGGCCGTGTACGGAATAGTTGCTCAAGTCCAGTATGGCTTCTTTGACTATGGCATTGTAAGGTATCGACGATATATCGAAGCTCAGAAAAGCCCTGCTGGCTGAATTGGCTATTGTGTCGCCGGCACAAACACCTGAGGAGCGCGCATAGTCAAGATATCCGGAGCCTCTTATCAGAGAACCTGACTCAAACGTAATTGGCTTTAATGTTATCGTTTTTTCTCCGGATGTACCCGTGGGAATAGTTGACTGCACAACCACGGTAATACCGGCACTGGTTGTCCCGGCTGAGTTCGTGGCATTCAGTACATAAGTGGTTGTACTGGCCGGCTGCAGTCTGATGCTATCCCTTGCACTTACCTGGCCGATAGGCGAAATGGTCACACTGGCTGCCCCCGATACCTCCCAGTTCAAGGTAACATACTGGCCCGGGGTTATGATGAGCCGGTCGGCGTAAAAGGAGATGATGGCGGGAGGCGTTGCCGCCGGGGCCAATGGCCCGGCTGTCGTACCCTGAACTATAATTTGAGTCCTGGCTGTCGATTCACCGGCGAGGTTTATTGCCGTCAAGGTGTAGAAAGTAGTAGTGCTCGGAGATACCGGTATTTGGCCTGCCAGAGCCACAGTTCCGATACCGTTGTCGATGGAC
The DNA here is from genome assembly GCA_964413085.1 of uncultured Dehalococcoidales bacterium. Classification (GTDB taxonomy): domain Bacteria; phylum Chloroflexota; class Dehalococcoidia; order GIF9; family UBA5629; genus 9FT-COMBO-48-23. The sequence goes on along the minus strand of CAYPRI010000019.1, from coordinate 20,258 downwards.
ACGGAGTTAGCCTCCGTGACGCTCCAGCTCAGATATGATGCCTCTCCCTGATTTATTACTGAAGGCGAGGCGTCGAACTTGATTATTTTAGGCAGGAATGCCGCCTGCGGCGTGACCGCAGGATTCCAGTTACATGCTGGAACTAAAAGAAGCAGTGCCAGTAACAGAATAACCGACTTTCTCATGATGAACCTCCTACCCCCAATTTTTATATTCCATGCAGTTATTGGCTGCTCAACGTTCGTGCCACTACGCGATATAACAATCATTGATAGTCATATCTGTAATATCAATGATAACGCAAATATGAGCTAATTGGTTTATGCGCTTCAGTATCTAGTATAACATACCGTCTTATGTGAGGCTGACCTCTTTAACATAACCGCTCATTGATATAATATTCGTTGTGATAGAAATTCATCACACCCGCAGGGAAGGAGCCATAAACGGAAATGAAACATATTTTAGCTCTTTTCGCCGAAACGGAAATCTTCATCTTTGTGTTCGTGGAAATTGTTTCCAGGCTCGACACTATTCACCGCGTCATACTGAGAAAGGCTGAATGGCTCGATAAAGCTGTTTTCATTTTAATATTTGGAGCTTTTTCCATATTCGGTACCTATGTGGGAATACCGCTGGCCTCGGGTGCCATTGTTAATATCAGGGACTTCGCGCCGATATTGGCCGGTCTATCGGCGGGACCCACAATAGGTCTGGCTATAGGCCTAATCGGCGGAGTTCACCGGTTGTTTCTGGGCGGATTTACCTGTGTTCCCTGCGGGCTGGCAACCATTCTGGCTGGACCAATTGCCGGCGGCGTAAACTATTTAAATAAAGGAAAGCTTGTCGGAATACTTCCGGGTATACTGGTGGCTATCATCGTTGAAGTCATCCATGGAGGACTGACGCTGCTGATTGCCAGGCCTCTGGCCGTTGCTATCGAAGTGACTAAGGTCGTTATACCGGCTATGATGGTTGCCAACGCATTGGGCGTGGCCATCGGCATCATTATTTTTGAGCATACCAGAGAATTGAGACGCGTATCCAGCCTGGTGCAGGCAAAAGCTGGTAAAAAGGACTGAAGAAAACTGAACCTATCCGCGGTTCACCAAATTTAATATGTGGTTTGGATGGTATTCTGAGGCGGTGGACTCGGTGTCATTTATACCGGCTGCGGGAGAGGTTTTCTTCAGAAAGGTAAAGCTTGCCATCGTCGGTGATTTCTATAACTCGGGCATTTCTTAATGCCAGGAGGGCGGTGGTCTTGTACTGCGTTCCCCTGAATATAGCCTGCGCCATGCTCTTGGGCCGCAGCCCAAGTTCATCAACTGTCATGGCATTCTGAGGGCTTACGGCTTTTTTCTGCCGGAAGACACGTATTACGGATGACACGGCGCGCCTCATAAATATCTGGGGCAGCACGAACACCACTATTAGCACTAAGACCATGAGGATAATTAAGATGGTATTCTGGTCCATTTAACTCTTCCTCAGGCAATGTTTATAGGGAAAAACATGTTTTAAAAGTTCAACCGTCGACGGTCTGATTACGGTGCTTTGGTAACCTCGATAACCCTCCCCATAGAATCGGCAAAATCAGCGGTTACCTTGTCCACCGTTGGGTCATCGGCAATTTCTATATTGAACGGGAACACCTGTCCCGGCAAGGCCGGACCACGATAAACGTATACCTCGTATTTCACGATGGTATTGCCGGACCAGCAATTCATGGTAATTATTATAGCTCTTAGGATAGAGTTGCTGTTGTTCTGCAGCGAGCCCTTGATGTAGAGATATTTTGGTCCTTCCACCATACCGGAGCCCACGCCGGAACTGGAAATGTCCGCTCTTCGACCCCACTCTTCGGAGAGAAGTATGAGTGAGTACGGTGATTTCTCTTGGGCCGTAATAAAAATATTATCAGCGGATGAAGCTTTATTGCCGGCCTTATCGCTGGACGTCACCCGAAAATGATAGGCCGTATTGGGCTCCAGGCCGGTCAGTTTCAGGCTGTGGTTAGCGGTTAGTTCATTCGAAGAAGCAGTCAAGCCGTAGCTGATATCTTTGCCATACTCAACGTAGCTATCTGCAGGCTCGTTCGTTGTCCAGGTAACGTCGGCACTGGTATCAGTTTCGGACGAAGTCGAAACGCCGCTTATTACCGGAGGTGTGGTATCGACAACCGGTGCTACGGGTGCCGCCTCCTTAACGTAAAGGACTGCCGCTCTGGTTACATAAACATCGGCTTTGGAGGCCGTTATAGTATAGGCTATGGTCCTGGTGGATGAAAGTTCCTTGGAACCTATCGCGGGGACTTCGCCAATGCCCTGGTCGATAGTCACCGTGTCGGCCCCGGTCACCGCCCATTTCAAGGTCGATGAGGCTCCGTTGTTTATTTCCGAAGGGTTAATTGTGAAAAGTGTAATTGTGGGTGGCGGAGCGCTGCAGGAGATGCCTGGGTACGCCGACAATATGGCAAGGCTGAGAAGAAAAAATATACTCAGTGTACGTTTACGTTTCATCTTATAAGAGGTATCTTTGATTTGCATAATTATATACCCAATAAACAGAAAAGAGAATTTTCAGCTTTGCCAGCCATTATTTTAGGGAGGTTTGTGGAGTGAACTGCCAGTTAAACAGGTCGGTTACCGTTTCATTGGCTTCATGGATATTCCGTATGAGTTCATCGTTCATTTTGATAAATTCATCAGTTCGGGCTGTAAATTTTTCAAGGTATTTTTGTGTGACCTTTTCATCCGAAGCAGAAAAATAAGCCAGCAGTTCGGGGAATACATATTCAGCGTCAATGGTCCTATCTCTGGAAACCATATATTCAGCGCCCTGCAGGGCAGACTGCAGCTGGCTGCACGACTCCTGCCACTCAGCCGTGATATTTTCAGAGGCGCTCGGCGGCGGGCGATCATACGGGCTGTTTGAGCAAAGCTCTTCAGCGAGCCTCAAGCAATTGGTGCACTGGACCGAGTAGGTCTCAGCCATTTTGGGATTGGGCAGGTATTCAGACAGTGAAGCTACACGGTCTGCAAGTGTTTTATCCACCGAAGCCTTTTCGACCATGGGCAGGTTTCCCACGGGACATATCCCCTCCGGCGGGCACAATACACCGACGCCGGAAAATTCATCCCACCTGAAATGCTGCAGTTCCGAAGCAATAGATTTTGCCTTTTCGATATTTTTCTGTATCTGCTGGCATTTGCTGAAGAACTCGGTATCGGGCTGACTTACCGGTCGGCCGCAGCCGGCAAAGGAAAGAAAAACCAGAAGTGCGATCATCAATACAATTAATCTAAATTTCATCCTTAAATGTCCTTAATTTTAAAGCTAATACCTAAACCATTATTGCTGTCAGTACGTTATATATTTTAGAACTAAGGAGAGGTGCTGGAAAAGCCATGAACAAAGAACTTATAGCCATAGTCGGAAGTTTTGCGTTTGTTTGTATAGTCTTCTTTTTCTGCGCCTGGTATTTATTTTAAAAGAAATCATCTCTTTATTCAGTGAAACTATCAATACGGGGGGATATATGGACAGCATTGTATGCGAAAGACCGTTAGTCTGGCAACCGAAGGAAGTTATCGATCTTGGCAATGGCTGCAGAATGGGAATAACGAGCGACGACGGTTACTATATGGTGCTGTCTACCAGCCATACAGGCTCTTGGAAACCTTCGAGCTGGATACCTCCCGTGGTGGCAAAGCGTCTGGGTGAATTGGCCTCCATTCAATTCGCCATAACTGACCAGTTACGCTAGTAAATTTCAGTTCTTTTTGACCTCTTAACACA
>CAYPRI010000019.1:0-16357 GCA_964413085.1 uncultured Dehalococcoidales bacterium | reverse complement strand
CCCAGGCTTTGTAAAGCAGCAGGTACCATATCGATGCTCCGTATAGTATGGCGGCCAAGCCCATTAAGATCAGCAGGATGATAGTCACCACCATCCATACATCGGCATAACTCAGGTTAAGGACAAAATCAGCATATATACCAGACAGGGCCAGGAGAACTGCGGCAGCAGTAAATATAACCAGGCCGCCAACAAGTCCGCCGACTATCGAACCCAGATATAACCATTTCGATATACGTTTCATTTTCTCCGGGCAGTGGCAGAATTGTATAAGGGGTAAGGCTAAAGTAACGGTGGCTAATCTAGGGCTGGCCTTGAGTCTCTTTTGGCCAGCCCTGCATAAGATTCTTTATCTGTTCGGCGAGCTTGGGATTGGAGCGGAGCCGGTTGATAAATACTGAACAGCCCTCCAGTATGGAATTTTCGGCAGCTGCTGCCAGTCCGGATAACAGTTGCTGCATGCCGTACGGGGCCGTGCCTGAGGCAGTTCCCTGCATCGACGACTCAAGCTGTTTTCTGAGGTCGTCCTCGGTTAGCTTTACGGGCAGGACACAGCTCTTATACCAGGGGCAGTCTTTGCACTGGATAACGGCCTGGGCTTCATCCAGAATATCAGCCACCGAGTGCTCCTACTGAAATGTCGGAGGTAAACTTTATTTCCAAATCAGCTCGTTCGTACTATCGTTGAAAGACCATGTCTGGTCGTACTGGGAATCCAAGGGGCAGACTTTCGTTATGGCCCAAATGCCGTCACCCTGATAGTCCGCGGTATAAGTCGAATCAGCCTCCTCATACTGAGGAGTGGCACAACCTCAGCCGTGTTTCACTGGCGGTGCGGGTATCTCCTTTTGGCATTTCGGACTGAAACTTTTAGCAATAGCAGCCACCTCGTTAGCGGAGTGGCGCGGTGCGCTGCTTACGAGAGTACAGCCAGTGAAAGAGACTATAAGCAAGGCAGCTATTAATAGAGCAACATATTTCATCTTGGGAGACCTCCCGGCTTAATTTACGGTTACTAAGCTATCGATTATACAACTTACCACTGGAAAATAAAACAGGGAACAAATGGGTGGGGAATGTTTTTAGCTTTGGCCTTGGAACGGTTATTCTGTCGGTTCGCTGGCCAGAGTGGTGAAAGTCTTGTCACCGGATATCGCAATGTTACCGGCTTTGTCTTTTGACTTAACTTTGTAGTGGTAGGTGGTATCCGGTTGAAGGCCGGTCAAAACCACTGAATGGTCGATAACTCCGAGGGACTCACCCGTGCTCGGGTCGTCTTGCGGCGTCGGCGGTTGGAGGGTGCCGTAAGTAGCACTGATACCGTATTCAACCTGGGTACTTGAAAACTCGTCGGTATGCCAGAATACGCTGGCGCTGGTGACCGACACGGTGGGATTTGCAGGGAAGGTGATAACGGGTAATGTCGTATCATTCACTGTACTGTCTGTATTGCCGCCACCGCCAATCCCTATTATGGAATTTATGGTGCTGCCCAGAGGAGTTTTGAAATAAGCAAGGACACCCATACCGATGAGTAGTATGAACAATAACAGCACCAGAAACGGCCTGGAAGAAGAAGCTGATTGGCTTTTTGGTGCCGACGGTGTCCAGCCTGGCTGTTGCCCGTATCCGGGCTGCTGCCAGCCCTGCTGTTGTGGCGGCATACCAGGCTGCTGGCCCCATCCTGGTTGCTGCGGAGGTTGACCTCCGCCAGGCGGTGCCCCCCCGTGTTGAGCAGGTCCACCACCCAGTGTAGCACCACAGTTGGGACAGAACCTGGTCCCGGGACTGACAGTGATTCGACACTGCGGGCAGGATAGACTTAATTGCGCTCCACAACCACCACAAAACCGCTGACCCGGCACAACCGGTGACCCACAATTAGGGCATCTCTGTTGCATCTCTTAGTTTTCTACGTTTACTTGTTACTGGCCCCCAAAAAGAGCCTCTAGCCGTGTCAAACACAGCTAATTATTGTCAAGATTATACATCTGATTATAAAAAGAAAGCAACAAGTCGAGCCTTTAACGGGGGAGACGCTTTATAAAAAAGTTTAAAAAATATCACTTGGCAGCGTTGTTTCCAGCAGGTACCTCGTAGCTTCTCCTGGATACTTCATGCCCTCCGGCGTTATACAACACGGCCGTATTGCTTACCTGGTCGTCCCAGATATCCCCGGGGTACTGGTAGAAACAGTATCCCCCGGTATCCCACTGGGGCTGCTCCGTATAGACCCGAATACTCTGACGCGGCGGTATAGCGCAGATGCTTCGCGGGTAGCATTCTTCGAGACATTTGCTCACATGTTCCAAGTGGCTGCAGTCACAAGGGGTGTACATTGGGAAAACGAATGAGGGTGCTCCCTTGGTTATATTTTTAAGTTCCCAGCCCGCTATAACCTGCGGTGAATCGCTGAAATTTTTTATTTCTACGTACTCTTCTGCATCGGGGTCAGTCTCGTCCTCCTCACTGACTAACATATAATGCGCGCCTTTGTAATGTATTTCAGTTATTTGTACGGGTTGATCGATACTCTGGCCGGCGTAGTCTTCGATGTCGAGAATCCATTTGTTCAGATTAGCCGTGATGATTTTCAGGTAATAGTCACGTCCGCCCTCATCTATTATGACCACATCAGGCGGCACGCCCGGAGAGTAGTCAACTTTGCCTGCAGGAACGCCCGAACCATTCTGCTCGTAGACGAGCGCATTAAATACAGCGTGCTCGGGGTCTTGTGTATCCACGGTCCAAATAATACGCCACTTATTCCCCGAAATATGGAACGCCGGCGTGGTTGTACCATCTTTTCCGCTGAAGCTTTTAACCGTAGTCCAGCCGTCTTCATCTGGGGGTACTTCGGCTACAGTGGTCTCGGCAGGCTGCTGTGTTTCAGTGGTCACGGGTGGCTTTGTCTGGGGCTGAGACACCGGCGCCGCTGGCGGCGCGATTAATGTACAGGCCGCCATAGAACCGGCAGCCAGGAGGGCCAGTACGGCGTAAATAAATTGTCTTGTGCTAAAGGAAATATTAATCGACAGACCCCCGCTGAGTATTTCTCCTGACAATCATGACGGCTACCGTAATACCACCTATAACGACTGATATAATAGCGGCAATGAGCAAATAAAGCATCAGGTAATCATTGTGCCAGTTAGCCTTGATTGTCTTACTTTTGTCCATGGTTATAGCGGCACTGGCTTTCTGACCGGTATAATCGCCGGTCCATCCCTCGAAGGTATGACGGATTATGTTTCCACAGGTGGTATTCACTGAGACGCTGGCGCTTGAGCCGGAATTGAACCAGCCGCTGCCACGAGGATTTCCGTACTCCGACTGCACAGTCAATTTATATTGCGTACCGTAATTGGCGGTGTATTGTCCGCCAATGGAAGTGGTCCTTGAAGCAGAGTTATTGCCGTCGTTCCAGGAAGTGAATACCAGCCTTGTTCCATCTTCCAGATCAATTTGAAGTGGAACATCGAAACGGTGGCTGGTGCCGGACAGCCAGGTTAAGGACACCGGCAGCTGTTTTGACATATATGATTTCCCATCTACAGTCAAAGCCGTACCCTCGAAGGCGCTTTTGGCGTCGCTGGATAGGACGGCTTTGGTGATAAGGTTTATCTCACCATATTTATCTGGCGGGATATACAGTGTGGGATGTTGCATATTTGAGTAAGCCATTTCGTTGGCAAACGGCTGTACAATTTCATCTGAGGTTCTGGGATTGGCATAGTCGAATATCTCCTCGGCCGATAGCTGGTAATCACCGTTTACGTCGGCGCTATCAAAATTGTTGAGAGCTTGCAGTATATAGTATGTAAAAACGGTATGTTCGAGCTCGCGGTCTTCCAGGGAGCTTTCGGACGACTGACAGCTCATAAGCATTGCCCGGCCGTTTTTCCCAAGCGCATTTTGGAAAGAGCCCGCATAGCAGGTGTCCAGAATGATTACAACGTTTTGTGAGTGTATAGCGTCCAGCCACTCAGCCATTTGCCGGTCTGATACAAGATAATCATATGAGCCAAAGTTTTGAGGCGCGCTATGTCCGCAGAAGTAGAACAAGGCGGTATCTTTAGAGCCGGCTTTTTCGGCCAGCCATTTAATGGCGTGATAGATACCACTATTTGTGGCCTGTTCGTTCAGCACCAGCTTGACATGGTCTTCTCCGCTTACAGGAGACAATTCAGCTGCCAGATCCCGCGCATTATCATCTGGATGCTTTAAACCGACAGGGTACATATTCCATTCCTGGTCAAAAATACAGAGCGGGCATTGATACTCTTTAACACCTACAACTACCGCCCAAAGCTGGGGCTCGGGCTCATCCGCCGCTGACAGGCGATGGACTTGTGCCGGTATCAGCACAACAAATATAGCCAGACCAAATGCCATAACTGACAAAAAGTAGCTCAGTATTTTTAGCTTCCGGCCTGCTACCATTTACGGTGCCTCCACTTTTGACTCGGGAACAGTATAGCTCTTTCTTGAAACCTCGTTCCCCACGTCGTCATATAACACGGCTATGTCGGGGTGGTCGTTGCTCCATAAATCACCCTGGCCCCAGTAAAAAGAAAATCCTCCGCTTTCAGGGTGAAATTCATCGGTATAGACGCGTAGTATTTCACCGGGATAAATACTATATTCGGGGAATTTAAAGGTTGGGCTAGGCTTGCTTATGTTTTTTAGTGTCCAGCCTGTTATGTCCTGAAAACAAGTACTGAGGTTCTTAATAACCACGTATTCATCGGGCTCGACCCTTTCGTAGCAGAAACCTGACGCCGGGTCGGGGGGATACACGGTTCCCTTGTAGTTAATAATATATATTTTCACCGGATAAGAGGTCGCGGCAATTGCATTGCTTTCTATGGCAATCGTCCACTGCTGTAAGTTTTGAGCGATGACCTTAATGAATAAATCACGCTCGCCCGCACCTGACATAAAATAATTGAGAGTACCGTTCGTTTTGCCTTCGTTTGAAAAGGTTTGCCATATAGCAAAAGGCTGCCCTTCGGGGTAGATTGTCACATTAAAGACCGCTGTTTCCAGGCTGGGGGTATCTATCGTCCATTTAAGGTGCCATTCCGTGCCGTAGATATGGAAAACCGGTGTTGTCTCATTGATAGTGCCGCTAAAGGTGGCTACAGGATACCATGTCTCTTCATCTGCCACCTGACCTGGGGATGCGACCGCTTCTTCCGCCGATTGGTTTTCGCTGGCCGCTGCCGGTGTAGATGGCTGCGTAGCTTTAGGCTTGGGTGATGTGGGTACTGGCGGCCGCCCTGTCTGAGCACAGGCTGCACTAAGGCTTAGTAATACAAGCATCGAGGCCACAAACCAAACGGTATATCTCACAGCTATACTTTTCATAGTATCTTCTTGCCGTTAATGGATTTATTACTATTTCAATTGTAATTAGTATACGGTACGAGACCGAAGGACATCAATAAAGCTCAGGATGGTGAGCTAGGACTTTAGTCCTCGATTTACGATGGAATAAACTTTAGTCTATTCTTCAGCAAGCTTGATTTGAGAGGGGTCTTCAAGGACGATTTCGGGCACGCCTGAGCCTCTGGGATATTCCCGGATTAAACCCGTGACAATGACAAGTTTGTTTAAAAAATAGGTTTCTGGATTAGGTGGGAACTCTTTTATAAACTTGTCTCTATCGCTGCCCCAGATGATGCATTTGAAGTAGTTTTTGTAAGGCTTGTGAAAATCGAGGAAAGTGAGTTGGCTTTTGGTGTCGGCTGCGTAGTAGGAGTTAACGACCTTCCCTTCAATCGCCAGATGTTGTCCGATATAGCTTGCCGCCTCCTCCCAATTTATTACACCGATAGCTACTTTAATATATTCGGTTTTTGTTTCAACATCGCTGCCTCCCGTCCCCATAATTGCCAGTGAGACCGTGTAGTTTCCGAATGCTGCATAAGTATGATCGGGTTCCAGGTCACTGCTGAACTGCCCGTCCCCGAAATCCCAGTGCCGGTTGGATATATCGCCTGAGGAAATATCGTCAAAACTAACCTTCAGTGGCATTGTCCCCTCTACCGGGCTGGCGGAGAAATCAGCTGCCGGAGGGATTGAAACATCGGGGCGTAACTGTGCCGTGCAGCCTGCGGTTAGCGCCAGCAATAGAAAAATGAACAGAAGGAACCTGAGCATCGACTGTATTTTAAACTTAAGGAAGGTGAATCTCAATAGTTTGTTAAGTAGATACGAATTTGCTATACTTTTTTCCTAATATTTGTATAGCCAGCGGTGCTGGCTGTTACTTCTTTATAGTGGTACTAATCCGGATAGCTGGGAGACGTTCAGATATGAAGTTGTGGAGAAAACCTTTTGATATGGCCGATAAAGCACCACTACCGGCCAGAGTGCACATTGATCTGGACAGGTGTAAGGGCTGCGGGTATTGTGCTGAGTTCTGTCCGCGCGGTGTGTTAGTCATGATGGATGAGCTCAGTCCCAGGGGCTATAACATTGTCAAGATAGTCGATGAGAGCAAATGTCTGGACTGCTGTCTGTGCCAGGCAATATGTCCCGAGTTTGCGATTTTTGTTACTCAGGAAGAAAAAGAAGAGCCGATGACACATGCCGAAAGATGAAGTTCTCTGTGGCGAGTTTTTCATAAACGGTGATACCGCCTGCGCTGAGGGAGCCATAAGCGCCGGTTGTCGTTTTTTTGCCGGTTATCCGATAACGCCGGCGACCGAGGTTGCCGAGAGAATGAGCGAGCGTTTGCCTCAGGTGGGGGGCGTTTTTATCCAGATGGAAGATGAGATAGCATCAATGAACGCTGTTCTGGGAGCTTCTTGGGCCGGAGTAAAGGCGATGACATCTACTTCCGGCCCCGGTTTCAGTCTGATGATGGAGAACATCGGGCTGGGAGTAATGCTGGAAACTCCATGTGTGGTGGCCAACGTCCAGCGCGCAGGCCCTTCTACGGGACTGCCGACACTGGTAGCTCAGGGCGATATGATGCAGGCCAGATGGGGCTCTCACGGGCACTACGAAATAATCGCACTGGTTCCGGATTCGCCACAGGAGATGTTTGACCTCACCGTTCAGGCTTTCAATTTATCCGAAAAATATCGTGTGCCGGTGCTGCTTATGGCTGATGAAGCTGTGGGACATATGAGCGAGAAGGTGGTTATTCCGGAGCTAAATTCCAGGGACCTAGTGACCCGGCCTCGCCCGAAGGTCACCCCGGACAAATATGTACCATATGACACCAAAAAGGGATTGGTGCCGCCAATGGCCATTGCCGGTGAGGGATATCGCTTCCATGTTACCGGCCTTACCCATGACGACAGGGGCTATCCCACGATGACCGCCCAGGCTCAGGATAAGTTGGTAAGACGGCTGGTTGACAAGATACGACTTAACGTCAAAGACATTACCAGATGCCAAGAGGTGGACACAGAAGGTGCCGAAGTGATCGTGGTCAGCTATGGCATTACTGCTCGAATCGCACGATATGCGGTGCAGAAAGCAAGGCAAGAAGGTATCAAAGCCGGACTGCTGCGGCTGATAACGGTTTGGCCTTTCCCTGACGAGCGCATTAAAGAGCTGGCTGCGGCCACAAAAGCCTTTATAGTCCCGGAGATAAATTACGGACAGATAGTCAGAGAAGTGGAGCGATGTGCTGCCGGCAAAGCTAAAGTCAGGCTGGTGCCTCACATGGGCGGCGCGGTTCCGCTTCCTGATGTAATTATTGAGGCTATACGAGAGGAAGCCCGATGAGCAAGATGCTAACGGTAGAATCCAATCCTCTGGACTGCTATCTCAGGGTTGACCGGATACCGCACATCTGGTGCGCCAGCTGTGGCATCGGCCCGGCCACCGGCTGTTTTGTGAGAGCTATCGACCGCGCCGGCTTGAACCCTGACAAGGTCTCGGTGGTTTCGGGAATAGGTTGCTCGGGGCGCGTTGCCGGCTACATAAAACTCGATTCTTTCCATACGACGCACGGCAGAGCTTTGCCTTTTGCCACGGGTTTAAAGCTGGCTAACCCTGAACTGTCCGTAACCGTCTTTTCCGGTGACGGTGACATTGTAGCTATCGGCGGTAATCATCTTATCCACTCGGCGCGACGTAATATAGACCTTACGGTCATCTGTATAAACAATTTTAATTATGGAATGACAGGCGGCCAGATGGGGCCGACGACGCCGCTGGATGCGCGCAGCACGACCTCGCCCTACGGCAACTACGAATACCCCTTTAACTTACCGTATCTGGTAGCGGCCAGTGGAGCTACTTATGTTGCCAGGTGGACGGTGCTCCATGTGCGGGAACTGGAAAGGTCAATCGCCGAAGCACTTAATAAGCGCGGTTTTAGTTTTATTGAAGTCCTCAGTCCCTGCCCCACTGTGTACGGGCGTATGAATAAGATGCCGCGGGGGCTGGACGAAATGCGTGCTTATAAGGAGAGAAGCGTTATTCGTGATGGCGCCGACCCCAAAGACGTGGAGCTGTCACTGAATGGTCCAATCGCGGTGGGGAAATTTGTCGATATTGAGCGTCCGACGCTGTGGGACTGCTATCAGCAGGTTTTGGACAGGGCCAGAAATCGCAAGAAGCGTAAAGAGTAAATTCAAAAGGTTGGACAAATCGACTTGAGCCGAACAGAGATAAGGTTAAGCGGCGCCGGCGGCCAGGGTATAGTTCTGGCTGGCCAAATTATTGGACAGGCAGCCTCACTGTATGAAGAAGTAAAGTCAGCGACCTTTACGCAGAGCTACGGGCCGGAGGCCAGAGGTGGCTCCTGTTCGGCCGAGGTGGTTATTTCGAACGAGTCTGTGGGTTATCCGTACGTAATAAGCCCTCAAGTGCTGGTTATTATGTCTCAAGAGGCCTACAACAAGTATGCAAATAATCTTAATCCTGAAACGCTGGTAATTATTGACGAGGACCTGGTTAAGCCTGACCCGGCCGGTAAAATAAAAATACATTCCATACCGGCAACGAAGCTGGCGCGGGAGTTGGGTAGAGCAGTAGTGGCCAATATTGTGATGCTCGGCTTCATGGCGGCAGTAAGCGATGTTGTTTCAGCCAAAGCTTTGAAGGAGTCTATACTGGCTATGGTTCCCGAAGGGACCGGAGAGTTTAACATAAAAGCTTTTACCGTCGGGTACGAGTACGGGCAGAAGCATGGAAAAAATACTTAGGCGAATTATCGATGACGAGGAGCGTTGCAGTAATTGGTGATGGTGTTGGGGCAGCGCAGTGTGCGCTGGCTCTGGCTGAAATGGGTGCCGATGTCAGCCTTGTTGTTTCGACCAGTGCCCTAAGTCTACAGGATAGTAACAGCCGGGATTCCAAAGCGGACTATTTAGATGAATATATTCGTGTATGGCCGTTGTTGCTCAGGGCAGCGCGTCATCCGAAAGTAAGAGTTTACGCTGGCTCAAATGTACAGGCTGTAACCGGGAAACAGGGACGGTTTGACATCGAGCTAAAGAAACTGCCCCGATATGTAGATGTAAGCTTGTGCACCAGTTGCGGCCAGTGCCAGGAAGCTTGCCCGGTCAAAATACCATTTGACAGCAATAGTTCCAAAGCTATTCATGGGGCTATTCACGAGCCTTTAGTCGGCGTCCGTTCGGTACCTGCTGCCTATACCATTGATAAGGCAGGCACCGCCCCTTGTCGTATTGGCTGCCCTTTGGGCATAAATATTCCGGGATTTGTCTGCCTTCTGGCTAAAAACAAGCCGGACGAAGCACTAAATCTAATCAGTCAATCCGCTCCACTTGCCGGCATTCTTGGTCGTGTTTGCAGTCATCCGTGTGAAGATAATTGTCAACGGTCTCAGGTTGACAGCCCGGTATTTATTAAGGCACTGCATCGTTACGCAGCTGATAGTGCTTCCAATACTATCAATTATGATAAAGGTGGCGTCAAATCACGTGATGAAAAAATTGCCATCGTCGGCAGCGGTCCATCAGGACTTGCGGCCGCTTGGGAACTGGCTCGCCGCGGCTACAGCCCAACTATATTTGAGGCGCACGCAGTGGTTGGCGGCATGCTGGCTACCGGTATTCCTCGATTCCGTCTACCTCGTGAGGTACGAGAACGGGAGGTGGAGGCTATTAAAGCTATGGGAGTCGACTTTAAGACGGGCGTCATTGTAGGGCGGGACATAACCATTTCCGACCTTCGTGAGCAGGGATATAAAGCTTTTTATTTGGCTATAGGCGCCGGTCTGAACAATAAATTGAATATTCCCGGCGAAGACCTCGAAGGCGTCGTTGATGTAATTTCAATGCTTTTTGCGCTTAATCTGAAAGTGGGCGTTACGGTCGGTTCCAATGTGGTGGTTATCGGTGGAGGGAACAGCGCCGTCGATTCGGCCAGAGCTGTAAAGAGGCGGAGCCAGGGAACCGTGCGCCTACTCTACCGCCGTACGGCTCAGGAGATGACGGCTATAAAAGAGCACGTGGAGGAGGCCATTGAAGAGGGCGTGCTTATCGAGTATCTCGTCGCGCCGGTGGAAATAATGGGAGATGGGACCAGGGTTACCGGTATTCGCTGTCAGCGGATGAAGCTGGGTAATGTTGATGCCAGCGGTCGCCGCCAGCCCATACCGGTTGAGGGCTCGGAATTTACTATAGATGCCGACCATGTGGTGGTTGCCATAGGCCAGCGGCCGAGCACAGCGTTGCTCAGAATAAAGGATATTGACACAAACGAAGATCTAACAATTAAGGTAGACCCGCTAACTCTCCAAACAAATATATCGGATATCTTCGCTGGCGGCGACTGCGTCACCGGCCCAAATACTGTAGTCGATGCCATGGCTGCGGGCATCAAGACCGCAGAATCTATAGATAGATATCTCGGCGGTCGTGACCTGAAGCAGGGGCGCAGTCTGGAACAGCCTAAACTAGTAGAAGTTGATATTAAACGAAGATATGCCTCACCTCAGAAGCGGGCAAAGATGCCGACCCTGCCAGAAAAAGACCGGATGGGCAGCTACGAGGAGACCAAAAGGGGGCTTTCCACTGAAACTGTGCGGCTAGAATCCGGAAGGTGCCTGAGCTGTGCCCTATGCAGTGGTTGTCTGGAATGCGAACGGATATGCCAGGTGCATGCGGTTTCGCATGACGATTCAGTCGAGTCTGTATCCATCACAGCCGGAGCTGTAGTAAATTTTGCTGCAATTGACAGCATTGCCAAGGAAGTTCAAACTTCAGAGCCCGGTATGTTTCAAGTGAAAAAGGCGGACGGTACTGACTTGAAGGGCGAACTCGACGCCGCCTCAGCAATTGCCCTGGAAGTGGCGTGCCATTTGAATTTAAGCGATAAGCCTGCCTCGGAAAAGAAAGCAGCAAATGGCGATCATGGAAGCAATTTGAATTTAGTACCGGAAGCTACTCCCATTACAGGCGTTACTGATGAACGCACCGGCGTCATACTGTGCCAGTGCGGCGGCAGTATCAGCTCGATAGTGGACCTCAACGGCGTGGCCACGGAAATTCAGTCGATTCCAGGCGTTGCTCGTGTCCGCGAATTATCTCAAGTGTGCACAGAGGCCGCAGCCAGGGAAATCAGGGCGTTGGCCGAGGAAGAGAAACTCGACAGGCTGGTTGTGGCCGCCTGCAGGTGCTGTAACCTGGAGCAGATCTGCTTCAGTTGCACTGAACAGAGGGTGAGATGTCAGAAGTACCTGAATGAGCAGTTGGCAGGCGAACGGAGTTTACCTGTAGAATTCGTCAATATTCGCGAACAATGCGCCTGGGTGCACCGTGATAAACCAGATGAGGCTACACGCAATGCTGTTGAAATAATTACGTCGGGAGTTCTCCGAGCCCAGGGCGTGTTACCGTCAGTAAGTCCAGAGCGAAAAATCAGTGCAGGAGCCCTCGTTTTTAGTACCGGACTCTCCGGCCTGGCAGCAGCGCTGGGCGTTTCATCTCAGGGTCACCCGGTTTCGGTTGTCTATGAATCGGGTTTAAAGAGGATAGAGGAGAAACAAAGCATCGAGTTCTCCCAGACAGAAGGCCGGCTGTTGAAAGAGCTCGAAAGATTAAATGTGCCGGTAGCCTCATGGCCTCAGTCCATCAAACTTACGGGTACCGCCGGAAATTATGAAGCTGTGCTGGAGCAGTCTTCAGGAACGGCGAATATGAAGATCGGTGCTCTGGTACTGGATACTGGAGCCGTAGACAGAATACTGGAAACGGCCGATGTTTCCTTTAAGGAAGGTCTGGTCGGACGAATTTTTTCCTGGAATGAAAATTTGGATAATAACCGGATTATGCGTCTGGCCCTGAGGGAGATTTCTATTGGCGATCCCACAGGCATATATATCTTGCCCGTAAACGCATTGGAGCTGCCGGAGAAACAGGTCATTGAAGGTAAGGCGACTGCCGCGAGGGTTGTCAGTTATCTTAATCGGGGAGTGTTGAAAGCACGGTCTACTGCCATTGACATAAACAGGCGGCTATGCCGCGGATGTGGCGATTGCACAGCTGCATGTCCCTACATCGAGATGAAAGTAGGAGATTCTGGTGCTTTCTGTGCTGAAATCGATAAAATATTGTGCCTGGGATGCGGCGCTTGTATCGCGATTTGTCCTACCGGCGCTATAAGTCAGCCGGCTCAGAATGATTTGAGTATAATTAGTACGCTGAAGTCTCTGTTGGAAAAGCCTGGCAAGGTAGGTGCGACAGCATGAAGCGGAATAAGACTAATATCGTTGTTTTTGCCTGCAACTGGGACGGACTAAGCTGCGTCGAAAACGCAGCGCAAAGCCGCCTCAGTTATCCGGCCTCTGTGAAACTGGTGAAAGTTAGCTGCCTCTCGCGGATAAATTCGGGCCTTATTTTGAAAGCCTTCGAGCTGGGCGCCGATGGCGTTATGCTTCTGGGATGCCGGCCCGGAAGTTGCCATTTCGAGAAGGATGAAAAGTTTATCGCCAGCGAATACGATAAGGCTGTAAATCTACTTGACCTGCTGGGGCTGGGTACTAACAGGCTGAAGCTAACACGATTGGCCCGGGGTGACGGCCAGGAATTCGTTGGTCAGGTTGAAAATTTTATTGAAGAAGTATCGCAAGCGGGATAGCGAAATAAAACGCCATGACTAAACATAAGCAAGAGATAAAGGATACGCGGATCCACCTATGTCTCGACTGCGGCAAGTGCACTGTGGTCTGTCCTGTTTCCCGTTACGACCCCGATTTCAATCCGCGGCTTATCGTCCAGAGGAATATGGAACACAGGAACCGAAATTATGAGGATGAGGCCATCTGGTCTTGCCTTAATTGTTTTATGTGCCTTGAACGATGCAACTACCGCGTGGAATTCCCCGAGTTCATCCGTATATTGAGGACCGAGACGCTGGATAAAGGACGGGGCGCACAGTGCAGTCATGGCGGCGCACTGCAGTCGATGATGCACTTGATGGCAGGTAATAAATTGAAACAGCGGCGTTTGAACTGGTTGCCCAAGGACATCAAATTATCTGGCCAGTACGAGACCATATTTTTTATCGGCTGCGCGCCCTATTTCGATGTGATGTTCAAAGACCTTGGAGTAAATATACTGGACGGAGTTAAGTCAGCACTCAGGCTGATGAATCGATCTCATATACCATTTAATCTGCTGGCTGATGAACTTTGCTGCGGGCGTGACCTCCTGTTACAGGGCGATAAGGAAGGTTTCATGGCTCTGGCTCAGGCAAATGTTAGTGAATTTCACCGCCTGGGCGTCAAAAAAATCATAAC
Source organism: uncultured Dehalococcoidales bacterium (assembly GCA_964413085.1). Lineage (GTDB taxonomy): Bacteria > Chloroflexota > Dehalococcoidia > GIF9 > UBA5629 > 9FT-COMBO-48-23. Next base: position 2,622 of record CAYPRI010000019.1, on the reverse strand, counting down.
CAGTTGCCCCGAGTGTTACTACGCGTTAAAGATTGATTATCAAAAGATGCTGGGTAAGACATTTGCTGAAGTGGTGTACTGGACTGAAGCAGTGGCCCCGCTGCTTGATAGTGGCGAGCTGCGTCTTGGCCGGCTGAAGCAGAAAGTTACTTACCAGGACCCGTGCACACTGGGGAGAGGGCTCAGGATTTTTGATTCACCCCGCAAAATACTGGGCGCCTTAGATGGCCTGGAACTTGTGGAAATGCAGCCGAACCGGGAGACGGCGTTGTGCTGCGGCGCCAGCTCCTGGGTACACTGCGGCGCGGCCAACCGTCAGATACAGGATGAACGCCTGACTCAAGCGGAGGCTACTGGCGCCGAAGTGCTGGTGACCTCTTGCCCCAAGTGCCAGATTCACTTAAAGTGTACTCAGCAGAGCCGGAATGGTAAAAGGCCAAGAATTGATATCCAGGACCTGGCGAGCCTGGCAGCCCGGTCGCTGGACCAGGAGGCAGGTTAATTGGCTGAAGATGAACTCAGAATAGGCGTTTTTGTATGCGATTGCGGACTGAACATTGCCGGGTCGGTTGATACCGAGGAAGTGCGTATCTCGGCTGAGAAGCTTCCCGGTGTGGTCGTTTCCGTGCGAAACCGCTATACCTGTGCCGACCCCGGCCAGGCGGAAATCAAGAGGTACATCAAAGAATACAATTTAAACCGCGTTGTGGTGGCTTCCTGCACTCCCAGACTCCATGAATCGACCTTCCGCAAGTGCATTGCTGATGCCGGGCTGAATCCCTATTTACTGGAAATGACCAGCATCCGGGAGCACTGCAGCTGGGTTCACCTGTATGACCGCGAGTCGGCGACCAAAAAGGCCAAAGATATAGTAAAAATTGCAGTGGCGAGGGCACGCTTGCTTCAACCCCAGCAGGAGATGGAGATTCCGGTTACGGATGCGGCGCTGGTTATCGGAGGTGGCGTAGCCGGTATTCAGGCGGCGCTCGACCTGGCGGATGCCGGACATCAGGTTTATCTCGTTGAGCAAAAACCGTCCATCGGCGGCATCATGGCTGAGCTGGACAAAACTTTCCCGACTATGGACTGCTCTATCTGTGTGCTGGGGCCGAAAATGATGGACGTCGGGCGCCACCCCAAGATAAAGCTCATGACTTACAGCACGGTGGAAACGGTATCCGGTTATGTCGGTAATTTCAAAGTCCGCATCCGGCAGAAAGCGCGCTACGTGGATGAGACGGTATGTAATGTCTGCGGTAAATGCGCCGAAGTCTGTCCCGTGGTACTGCCCGACGAATTTCAGCAGGGATTTTCTTCTCGCAAGGCGGCCTACATAGCATTCCCGCAGGCGGTGCCGTCGGCTTTCCTTATCGATATGGAACACTGCCTGGGCAACAAGCCGGTTGCCTGCGCTAAATGTATGGATGCCTGTGAGAAAAAGTGCATCGACTTACATGCACAGGACAAGATAACCGAAATTGAGGTCGGAGCCATAATTGTAGCTACCGGTATGGACATATACGACCCGGCCCAGCTGGACGAGTATGGATATACGCTTTTCGAGAACGTAATCACCAGCATGGAGTTTGAGAGGCTGATATGCGGCGGCGGCCCGACGGAAGGCCACCTGGTTCGCCCTTCGGATCACAAGACTCCAAAGCGCATCGGCTTTATACAATGCGTTGGCTCGCGGACAGAAAACCGCGGCAATCCCTATTGCTCCAACGTGTGCTGCATGAACACGGTGAAGGACAGTTTGCTTATCAAGGAGCATGATCCCGATGCCGAGATATTCGTCTTCTATATGGACATACGTGCCTTCGGTAAAGGATTTGAAGACCTGCTGCGCCGTTCCCGAGACGCAGGAGTGCGTTATATTCGCGGCCTGCCCGGAGAAATCAGGGAAGACCCGGTTACTAAAAACCTGCTGGTTAAGGTGGAAAATACCACAACCGCCCGCGTCGAGGAATACGACCTGGATATGGTAATACTTTCGGTTGGACTTGAGCCGAGGGCAGACCTGAAGAAGTTGACCACTGTGCTGAACCTGTCGCAGACCAGCGATGGCTTTGTTATGGAAGCTCACCCCAAGCTCAGGCCGGTGGACGCACCGACACCCGGCATATTTTACGCCGGCTGTGTCGAAGCTCCCAAGGATATAAAGGACAGTGTCACCCAGGCGGGGGCCGCCGCTGCGCGCAGCTCGATTCTGCTGAATTCTGGTATTTTGAAAGGCGAAGCTATCAAAGCCATAGTCGACCTGGAAAAATGCAATTCGTGCGGCGTCTGTGCTCGCGTCTGCCCGTACGGCGCTATGAAGGTTGATATTAAGGCAAAGACCGGAGCACAGGTGGTGACTGCTGCCTGTGCTGGCTGCGGCACCTGCGCTGCAGAATGCCGCTTCGATGCCATCACCATGCAGCACTTCAGCGATGCCCAGGTGCTGGCCCAAATCGATGCTGCACTGGAAGCCAATCCTGAGCAGAAGATTATTACATTCCTGTGCAACTGGTGCAGCTATGCCGCCAGCGACCTGGCCGGTGTCTCCAGAATGCAGTTCCCGCCTAATAACCGCTTCATTCGAACCATGTGCAGTGGCCGTGTTGACGAGAGCTTTATACT
>CAYPRI010000018.1:22957-26330 GCA_964413085.1 uncultured Dehalococcoidales bacterium | reverse complement strand
TTGTAAAGAAATCATAAAATAGAGTCTGAAATAGTTAAAAATTCATTAAATTTGGTGAGAATTCAGCAACACCTTAGATTGCCGGGTGGTTTTGAGTCATCTAAATTGCCGTCAGATTACTGAATCGCGCTAAACTTCAGGGGTATAACTGATTCCCGTCATCATCTTCAATGATAATAGCGTTCACAGGGCAGCTTTCAGCTGCGCTCATCAAAGTGTCATCATCGACGGATTCGGGCTTCAAAATCACAGCTTTATTGCTTTTATCCAGCTTAAACACGGTTGGTGCCGCAGCTACGCAGTTACCGACACCAATGCATTGGTCTCTATCAATCCTGACCTTCAAAGAAAACCTCCGCAAAATTAATACTTGTCCGAGGCCGGTGATCCCACTAAGCCAATTTCTTTGCCGCTCTTAAAAGCACGAAACCTGTGGCTCCCAGCGCCAATGCAACGACTATCATGAAGCCTCCCGCTGCCATGGCTATAGTCGTGACGCCGAAGCTCAAAGCACCCATATACAGATAGTTCTCCAGGTTCATTGCCTGAGCATAGGTCACGTCCTTGGGATTGGTTGGATCGAATTTGCCCCCCGCCAACAGATCCGAATAGGTGGGCGCTATGGCATGCCTGTGCTCGCGCACCGTATCACCGGCGATTTGGGCAGTCTCACCGTTATCGATTATCTCGTTAGCTTTGGGGCCTGTGGCACCAAGGTCTGACAACTTAACATCTTCTTGCTTCATGATACTAGTCAATAACGCTTGTTTGGACGCCCCTTGATATACGAACGCTACTCCTATAATCAAGGCGATGGCTGCCAAAACCAGTATAACAATGCTAAGATTTCTGACCATTTTGTTCATATTCCCTCCTTTTATCTTATTGTTAGTAACATTTTCATCCGAAACTTCGCAATAATCCTCGACTGCAAACAGTAAACTCGTAAGTCGTCTGTAACCTAAATAATGGTAACAGGCCAACAATAACAAAGTCATAAAAACACATTTATAAACATTAAAAAGTCGTTACATTTTACGGTTCCAATCCTTATATAGATGAACCATAAATTAAAATGTAATAATTTCTTAACTTTTACGGGCACTTCTTTATGACTTTTTTATTATTCGTCAGCTATCGTATAGATAGGCAAGTCTAATTGCAGTTTTTCTGTAAATTTCCAGGTGGAGATTAGATTATGAGCTACAAAGCCTATGTAATATTAGATAGCCCGGCCGAAAAAACCGCTCAAATGATAAAAGCTCTGCAAAATAGGCCCGGCGTGGTCTCTGTAGATTTACTGGATGACTCAAATGAATTAATGATGGTCGTAGAGGCTCCTCAAAGAAAAAAACTGGCAAAGCTAACCATACAGGCGATTTCATCAGCAGACCATATGGCCACAGTAATGAAATTGTTAACCACCACCTCTGTAAAATACGGACGTGCGCAAAGTAAAGCTATGAAATAATGTGAACTGATAATTTTAGGGGGACGGTTCTAATGATTTACGTAGAACGAGTTTATCAGAAATCGAAACAAGCAAAGGGTAGACGTTTCTTAGTGGACAGGCTCTGGCCTCGTGGCATAAAAAAGGAGGAGTTGCGCCTGGAGGCATGGCTAAAAGAGGTTGCACCCAGTAACAGCTTACGCGATTGGTATCGGCACGACCCGAACAAATGGGAGGAATTTAAGCGCCGGTATTTTGCCGAATTGGACCAGAAATCGGAGGTCTGGAAACCTATTCTGGATGATGCTCGTGAACACGATATCGTTCTGCTTTACAGCACAAGAGAAGAAAATTATAACAACGCTGTAGCGCTCAAAGCTTATCTGGAGAAAAAGTTAAAAATCGGCTAAATCTTTCACTGATAGACTGAAGGATAATCACTAAGGAGGCTAATATGTGTTGGAATTGCGGTTGTATGATACCCGATGATGACCGTGGCAATACCGACAATCTTACGACGGAGAAAATTAGAAGAGCAGCTAAGGCAGGCGGCAACAAAACCATACATAACTTAATGGATAACCTCGTTAAAACATATAATGAGAAGGTCATGGGAACTCCCAGTGATATTACGCCGGTAACTCCGGATGCACTTTATTATCGCGAGGTATACGGCCGCGATATTCAGGAAATAAATCCGAACTGTTAGTTCCAGATGAATTAGGTCGCACAGGGAAACCAAGGCAATTATTTGTTAAAATACTGGCGTTATGAATAAACCTTGGTCCGAAAGTTCCGATAATATACTAAAGTCATTAGATACAAATCACCGTACCGGACTAACCAGCGCTGAAGCAGAACAAAGGCTAAAGCAGCTCGGCCCCAATCGACTGACAATAGAAAGAAAGATTAGCTTCTGGGGCGTGTTCCGGGAAGAAATTACAGAGCCGATGATTTTGCTACTGCTGGTCGTCGGCATCATTTACAGCATTTGGGGACAGGCCAGAGACGCTATAACTATCTTTGTCATCATAACAGCTCTGGTTTTCATCGAGATCTTTACCGAGTATCGCGCTAAAAGGGGAGTAGCCGCACTTAAAAAGTTCTCCCAACCTACAATCGTACTGCTGCGCGACGGGCGATACCAGAGCATTCCGACGACAGAAGTGACTAAAGGGGATATAGCGATACTGGAGGTTGGAGATATTGTTCCCGCTGACATCAGGGTAATCAACTCATTCGGACTTCAGGTCAATGAATCGGCGCTCACCGGTGAATCCACACCGGTATACAAATATGATAAGATTCTTCCCCCTAATACGGCCCTGGCAGAAAGAAACAACATGGTATTCGCCGGGACCACGATTACCCGCGGCCGCGGAATAGGGGTGGTAACAGCCACAGGTATGACAACAGAGCTTGGCAGAATAAGCGGACTGGTTATGGAAGCTAAAGAACCCAGAACCGGACTGCAACAGGCAATGAAGCAGCTGGCAGGCCTATTGGTATGGGTTGCCGTATCCTTCAGCATAATTATTCCTGCGGTCGGCATAATTCAGCACAAACCGCTGAAGGATATGATTCTCACAGGGCTATCCCTATCATTCGCGACCATTCCGGAAGAGCTCCCCATAATCATTACCATGGTGCTTGGTATCGGCGCTCTCGTTCTGTCCAGGAAAAACGTGTTTATCAGACACTTGAGCACGGCCGAAACATTGGGAGACATCACCGCCATTGTCACCGATAAAACCGGGACAATAACAGAAAACAGAATGACACTTGCCAGAATCTGGGCAGATGGCAGCTCTAAAGAATTCGATCAAAGCAATTTTTCACTTGCCGATTTACTTCTACTACGAATAGGCTTCTTAACGTCCTGCACCAGAATAACTTCGAACGAATGCAATTCAAACGACCCTA
>CAYPRI010000018.1:0-22857 GCA_964413085.1 uncultured Dehalococcoidales bacterium | reverse complement strand
TTCTTAACGTCCTGCACCAGAATAACTTCGAACGAATGCAATTCAAACGACCCTATGGAAGCGGCTATTATCGAGGCTACAAAAACAGCTGGAATTATTCCGCAGAAACTCCTGTCTGAATTTGATCTGCAGACTGAATTCAGCTTCGATAACGAACGAAAAATGATGTCTGCAGTTTTTCGTCAAAACAATCAGTTTGTAATCTACGCCAAGGGTGCACCGGAGGCCATTCTGTCTCGAAGCTCGCGAATATTAAATAAAGCAAAAGAAAAAAAGAAGACGGATGCCGATAGCAAAGCGATAAGAAACGCCGTCGACAAAATGGCTGGTGAGGCTATGAGAGTCATCGCCTTCGCCTATAAGAAAGTTGAGAACGGTAATATCACACAGAAAGAAGCGGAAAGCGGCCTCGTCTTTGTCGGGCTAGCCGGACTGGTCGATCCCCTGCGGCCGGGTGTCGTCGAGGCTTTTAAAACAACCAGTGAAGCCGGGATAAGAACGATTATAGTTTCCGGTGATTATCCTCTTACCGTACAGAAAATTGCATCGCAAGTAGGCATAGATTCCAAGGGCAGCCTTGTAATAGGCAGTGAACTCGATGGAATGGATGATAAAACACTCAAGAATAAGCTTAAGCAGGTTTCTCTTTTTGCCAGGACGACTCCGGAACAGAAATTAAGAATCGTCCACATGTTACAGGAATCAGGACAGATTGTTGCTGTCACTGGAGATGGCATCAACGACGCACCCGCTTTGCGCAGCGCCAATGTGGGCATCGCCATGGGTGAGACCGGCACTGAAGTGGCCAGAGAGGCCGCCGGCATGGTATTAGCCGATGACAGCTTCAGCTCAATCACAGCTGGAGTCAAAGAAGGTAGGAAAATCTTTGACAATCTTAAAAAAGGTGTAGCCTATTACCTTAGCGTTAAAATAGCTCTGGTGCTTACCTTTTTAATTCCTCTTTTCCTGAACATACCTTTTCCTTTTTCACCGATTCAAATAATTTTACTTGAGCTGTTTATGGACCTGGCGGCCTCAACTACTTTTGTCGTCGAGCCTATGGAGTCTGGTACGATGCAAAGGCGGCCTCGTAGTCAGACAGAAAAGTTTATCAACCGCAGTTTGCTTAATAATATGTCCGTTGGCAGTATTAGCCTGGCTGCAGCCGTTCTCATAAACTATCTATCTGCCTGGTATTTAGGTTGGGGACCAGTCCAAGCACAGACTATTGCTTTTGCCACATGGTTGGTAGGTCATATTTTCCTGGCCGTTACCATGCGCTCCCACAGGGAACCAATATGGAAGATAGGCATTTTTTCAAATAAAGCCATGCTGGTATGGGCTGCAGTAGCCCTGGCATTCTTGGTATTCGTTACAAATGTTCCATTTGCACAGGAACCTCTGAAATTGACCACTCTAAATCCGAACGGCTGGATTCTAGTGTTTATAACGCCTCTTATTACCGTTTTTATGTTTGAAGTGAAAAAATTAGTAGCGCCGCACCTGGTTTCAGGTAAAAGTGCCACATAAAAATGATGTTATAGGGGATTGCCGCACTTTCCGCCGTTGCTAGAGGAATTTAAAGATCAATTACTCGGAATCACCATAAGGATTAAAGTTATAGGGACGCGATATATATTCTGTTACGGATTTGCTATCAAGGTGGCAAGGGTCTTGTCCTGCGTCCCGTTTCTGGTATAGTCTATCTCCACCTTATCTCCGATATGAGCTGAGATAATCGCTTGCCTCAAATCCCCTGCTGAAGTGACTTCTTTTCCGGCAAACTTAGTAATTATATCGCCAACCTTTATGCCGGCTTTATCCGCTGGACTGCCCTGATCCACCGATGTCACCACGACTCCGTTATTGGCAGTATACAGTCCGACTCCAAGATATGGCCGTGTAATTCGACCTTGATGCACTAATTGCTCGATGACTGGTAGCGCAGGTGTAATAGCTATGGCAAAACCTATATTTTCCGCTTGAGAAGCCACAGCAGTATTGATGCCAATTACCTGGCCGGACATATTTAATAACGGGCCGCCACTGTTTCCGGGATTGATGGCCGCATCCGTTTGAATCAGGTCATTGAGGATGTTACCGTTAGGTTCCTGAATGGAGCGACCTATGTAGCTAACAATACCCGACGTAACCGTAGGGCCGCCTTCCAGAGCCAATGCGTTGCCGACAGCAACCACACCCTCGCCGACAAGAAGAGTCTTGGAACTACCTATGTCTGCTACAGGCAAATTTTTAGCGCTTATCTGGATTACGGCCAGGTCTGTAAACGGATCACCGTTCACCTTTACGGCGTCGTAACTTGTCCCGTCATTCGTAATAACGGTCACACTTTGAGCACCATCAATTACATGATTATTGGTAACGATATAGCCATTGCTGTCAATAATAATGCCGGTCCCAACGCCCTGGCTCGGTATAGGCTGTAGAAAAATATCATAAGCTGTTACTTGTGTATGGACGGCAACAACACTTGGGGTTATTTTCTTCACAATCTCAGGGATTGACAGCGTAGGCAGACTAGATGTGACACTTCCTGTCCAAGGGGGCACCCAGGATGCATTAATGGATTGTCCCAGCCCATATTGGCTGGCAGTCTGGACCGGAGGTTGTCCTACCGGCGTTTGTACTATAGTCACTGCACAGCCAGCACTAAAAACAGCTAGGATAGCCATGGTTGATAGAAGCAGTAAAAATACAAAACGTTTCTTTATAGTAGTCAAGGTTCCACCCTCCTCTATTTTGAAACTACTTATAGCTATATTCCTAATTAATTTGTCTGCCGCTTCCATCAGGAGCCGGTCACAGTAAAGGTTCCGGTCATTATATTAGGGTGAACATCACAGCGAAAGAAATATACCCCGGGAGTCATTGGTGCCTTGAAATGATAGGTAATTGTCTTTGGGCCTGTTATGACATCGCCCCTAAAAATAATGTCTGTTGCTGCTGGCGTCGTGTAAACCGCGACATTGTGGGGAACAGCCTCCTTATTGTCAAAGACCAAAGTCACCTCCGCGCCGGCAGGAACCGAGATGTTGCTCTTATCGAACCTGAAGTTCTGGGCACTGATATCTACCGTGACCGCTGGTTCATTTGAAGCTGTGGGAGACTGCGCAACGCCACCCTGTGTTGAAGTGGAAGAAGATGTTGATGCACACGATGGCAAGGCTACTATTGCAAGTCCTAAAACTGGAACCAGTATATATTTACCAAAATACATTTTCATATTATTCCTCCGATGTTTTTGATTAGATAGTTACGATAGCAATCGTATCACCCCTAAAATTGCAAAGTCATAAAATCAGAGATGGAAAAGTTAAAAACTTATGAAATCCACTGATATTAAGAAAAAGGGAAACTGATTCGTGCTATGAAATAGAGGAGTTTTATAAGTTCTAGCTGGCTGCTAGTCGCCAGGTTTAGCTCGCTGGCGCTCCACAGGTAACGTAAATATAAAAGTAGCGCCACAACCGGGTTCAGATTCAACCCAAATACGGCCGCCGTGCGCTTCAACCAGCCTCTTGCACACTAAAAGTCCAAGGCCGACGCCTTCCACCATTTCGGTTTGAGAAAATCCCAGCCGTTCAAATGGTTTAAATAACTTATCCTTGTCATAAAGAGAGATACCCGCTCCCTCGTTTTTAACTGCTACAATAACATTTCCCTCTTTGGATTGAATAGAAATAGTTATCGATGTACCGTCCGGTGAGTATTTAACCGCGTTTTCCAGAAGATTACGCAGTGTGTGTTCCAGCCTTACCGGGTCGGCATAGACATTCGGCATCCTTGACGCAACCTCTAACACGAAATTACGACCCGATGATTGTTCCTTCATCTTATCAATCAAATCCTGAGCTACGGATTCAATGCTGATTAACTCCCTGTGAAGCAAGAGACGCTGTGATTGGGCTCTGGTAAGTTCAAGCATATTCGACAGTAGATGAGACAGAGACTCGGCTTCCGAGAATGCATCCTGCAGTAACTGGCCCTTTTCGTCAGCGGTCAACCGTGCTTCTTCAGTCAATACCGTATGTAGAGCTCCGATAATAACCGTCAGTGGCGTGCGCATCTCATGTGACACCAGGCCGATAAACTCGTCCTTTAACTCATCTAATTTCTTACGCCCGGTAATATCACGCAAAAACACAAAAAATCGACCACCGCCCGTATCCATGTAGTTAGCGCTGACTTCAATGTCGACAACTCTGCCATCTTTGCACCGGTGGCGAGTTTCAAAGCGCTCCGAGCCAAGATCTATTATTTTATTAACATGTCGAACGGTATCTTCCGTTGTTTCCATAGCCTCAATATCTCTGACGCTCATATTAAGCAACTCTTCCCGACTATAGCCGACCAGGCTGCAGTAGGCATCGTTAACATCTAGAAAACGACCGTCTTTGTCCATAAACCAGAACCCATCAATGGATGTCTGAATAATTGCTTTTCTTTCCTCTTCTGCCCGTTTGCGCTCCGTAGTATCAATTAAGGACAGGACCAGTCCCTCCACACTACCTGAAACGCTCTTCACAGGAGTCAGAGTCCAATCCCAGTAAGTGACGCCTCTCTCAGGTTGATCAGCAAATACGAAGGGCTTGTCTTTGAACTCTATCGCCTTGCCTGTATTCCTTACCTGTTCAAAAATGGCCTGGTTCTCTTTGTCTGGGAAAAGATCGAAGTGATTCTTACATATTAGCTCCTCAACAGTATGTCCTGAACCTTTTGCGTAAGTAGAATTGACTCTAATGAAATTAAAGTTGGTATCCAGATACGCCAGATGTGTATTGGTATTTTCTATTGTTACTTGTAACGTCTCTTTCTCCCTAACCAGCTCTTCCTCAGCCTGTTTGCGCTGGGTAATGTCCTGACCTTGAGCAATAGTGGCAATTATAGTCCTGTCGTCCCCACCATAAATGTTAGCCGAGTTCCAAAGAACGGTGCGAATACCTCCGTTCATCTCAATAATAGGTATTTCTACCGTCTCCCACCGCTCACCGGTTAGAGTACTCCTTATCTTTTTCAAGGAAGACTGTCTGCTTTTCTCCGGGAAAAGAATGTCTAATTTTCTGCCAACAACTTCATGAGCCTTATATCCCGTGAGGTTTTCAAAAGCATGGTTAAATCGTGTAATACGAAATGAAGGATCCCAAACGATAATTGGAGCATTCGCATACTCCAATAAGTTATTCAAATAATCGCTCGTTTCACGCAATACCTTTTCGGTTCGCTTGAGCTGCGTGATATCACGGTTTACCATTACAATTCCAACTTTTTTCCCGATGCCGTCTTCAAGCGCACTCGCTGACACAAACATATTAGCGGAGGTTCCGTCCTTTCTAATATGAAGAAGCTCCCCACTCCAAACGCCTCTGTCGAAAACCTCAGCAAACGCCTGTTCTCTAGTTGTATCTACAAACGTACTTTTAAGTACACTGGGCAACGTCTTACCGATCACTTCTTCAACTGACCAGCCATACATTTTTTCGGCAGCCCTGTTCCATGACTGAATATTTAAATCCATGTCAATAGCGACAACAGCATCCGACACATTATTCAATAAATTTGCCTGATAGCGCAGCGCGTCCTCGGCCAGCTTTCGCTGTGTGATGTCGGCGATAGCGCCAACAATGTGCACTGGTTTTCCGGTTTGGTCACGGACAATCTTGGCGGTATCCTCGACAAAAAGATAGTGGCCATTTTTATGCCTCATCCGATACTGAAGACAATATTCCTGATCAGTATTAATTATCTCGGATAGCTGTCCTCGAATATCAGAATAATCGTCTGGATGCATCTGGCTATACCACCAGCGGCGTGTTAACGAAATTTCATCCACCTTACGGCCCAGAAGCTCTTCAAAACCACTCAATGCAATTACTTTTCCAGTATCCACTGAAATATCATAAACCATGGTATGAGATGCAGCTGAGGCCAGCCGAAATCTTTCTTGGCTCTCTAAAAGAGCGTTCTTGGTAACGGTATGACCCGATTTTTCTAAAAGCTCCCATCTGCCCTCTTGTTTTATCAGTGCGAATTCATGATTTCTTACAATATCCAGTACATCCGTTGCACTGCATTTATCCAAAGAATATGTACATAACGCTATCATTTTGTGTTTACCTATTACCTCGTTTATAGCCGCCTCATAATCGACAAAACTTTTCCAATCTTTCCTCTCAAGCCAGAACGTATTGCCCGTTAGGCGCAATCCGGAATAACGTTTGTCTAAAGCCAGTTGTTCTTTATCAATCCATCCGTCAAGCACCTTCTGCGCGTTAAATACGCCTCCATGAAGATACCACCTATCATGGGACATTATCTCTATCTGCCCATTTTTTAGATATCTGGCAAAACCGGGTACAGCCTTTGTCATGGCCTTCTTGACTTCTTCAGCGCTTAAGGGTTCGGCCGTAATCCACATACAGAATTCGTTACCCTCGAGACCTGTCTTAAAATAGGGCACCAGGATATCAAGCAAATCCTGCTTTGTTTGATAAAACTGGCAAAAATGAGACCCCCAGGGCACGCTGCCGATCACTTTACTTCCCGTTTCTCTGAGCTCTGCCAACATAATAGTGCTTGACGGACAGAAGATAGGCACTAACCTCTAATTTTATTTTAGATTTTAGTCTAGCCTGGGTCAAGAAAGTTTTCATTCTCCAGCATAAAAAGCCCTACCTGCTATTAAATATAGTGCAACTACCTTTGACATCAGCTATAAAACAGAGCTACTATGGTATACGAACACATATAATAGGATTTATTGATGGATAAGTTCTCTATATTGTTGGTTGACGACGAAGAGCGCATAGTAAATTTCCTTAAAGCTAAACTCAGATTATCAGGCTACGATGTGTTAATAGCTACAAGTGGCACTGAAGCCCTGGAGCAATTCAAGGCTCACCAGCCTGACCTGGTAGTCCTCGACCTGATTATGCCTAAGATGGACGGCTACGAAGTCCTGAAAGAAATACGAAGCCTATCAGCAGCACCGGTCATTATACTCAGTGCCAAAAGGGATGACGTTGATAAGATTAAGGGCCTTCATTTAGGCGCCGATGACTACCTGCCGAAGCCTTTTAATCCAGACGAACTCCTGGCCAGGATTGAGGCTGTGAAACGCCGTCTGGAACCCATGGAAAAACGAAGGGTGCGCGAAACCATGTCTTTCGGCGACGTGATAATGGATTTCAAAACTCATTCTGTTTCTGTCAGGGGCAGAGAACAGTATTTAACCAGAATTGAGTGGCTGCTGTTGAGCGAGCTCGCTCAAAATGCCGGCCGTGTTATGCTTTACGAAGAGCTTCTTTCCAGAGTTTGGGGTCCCGAATACCGAAATGACGTACAGCTACTCAGAACATGGATTAGTCGCATCAGGTCCAAACTGGAAACAAAGCCAGATGAGCCCAGGCTTATCATCACAATGCCCAGGGTAGGCTATATCTTCAAAACAACAGCGGAATCCGCGATTCCACAGTAGATTTCTTCCTCCATCCGCAATCAATCGCCGCTAATGTTATAACTTTTTAATTATTTCATCCCCAGTTTTATGACTTTTTAATCAGCAGCCCTGTATCATGTTGTCGTATCCTCAGTGCAGCTAATTACAGGCATCTGGGGTAGGTTTAAAAAGGCTTTAACGATTAATTGAATTATGTGTATTAGAGCTTATCTGGTTCTTCAAACAAAGTCCGATGCGTCTCCATCAATAATCAGCGAACTTGCACGTAAACCAGGAATAGTCACTGTGGACGTACTTGAAAGCTCGCCTAATCTTATCCTTGTAGTACAGGCTGAAAAACGGCAGGAGCTGGCAGGATATATCGAACAAGCTCTTGATTCTGTAGAGTCAAATATAAAGGACCTTCGCTTTTTCATCGGCCGAGAAAATCAACTGCCGATTTTAAACCCGATTACAGTTTAGTAAATATATAGTAACTTCAAGACTGACATACTATGAGCAATACACTGGCTCTCATTCTGGCAGGAGGGTTGGGTCAGAGAATGCGCATACTTTGCAGTTCAAGGCCGAAACCCATCTTGCCCTTTGCCTGCCGCTTCAGCATTATTGATTTTACTCTCAGCAATTGCTTGCACTCTGGTATCAATAATATCGGAGTTTTAGTCGACCATCAACACCGCATTGTCACGGATTACTTAGCAGAGTGGCATCGTATCAATTATAACGGCACCGACATAAATATATTAGAACCAAAGTTTGGCTCGTATGAGGGAACCGCAGATGCCGTATATCAGAATATCAATATGTTGAAGGCATATTCGCCTGAAACCACACTGGTCTTAGCCGGCGATCACGTATATCGTATGGACTATCGCAACTTGCTCGAGTTTCACAAGCAAGTCTGCGCCGATGTAACTATCGGGGTCGTTTCCGTCCGGATGAAGCAATCGCACCGCTTCGGCATCGTTGAGGTCGATAAAAAAGAAAGAATTACCAGTTTCGTCGAAAAACCGCAGAAGGCTAGAAGTAATCTAGCCTCCATGGGCATCTACCTGTTTAATACGCAATTTTTAATCGACTGTCTTATTCAGGATAATAAGGAAACAAACTCCAGTCATGATTTTGGTCGAACTATTATCCCCGATATATTAAACCGGAATAGAATGTTCGCCTACAGGTTTAACGATTACTGGCAAGATATTGGAACTATAGAGGCATACTACGGCGCAAATATGCAGTTTATACGTATGTTACCGTCGATTAGCCTGAACGGTCACTGGCCCATTCTGACAACTGGCTATCACGTCGTGCCGCCAAAGTTAATTAATCTCTCAAACGTTAAGAACAATCTTTTAGGCGCGGGCTGCTCAATCGATGGAGAAGTTGAGAATTCCGTCCTACTCCCGGGAGTTACGGTATATAAAAATGCCACCGTCAGAAACTCCATTGTCATGAGCAATACAGTTATCGGCAGTCACAGTACTGTCGACCATACAATTTTGGACGAAGGCGTGAACCTGGGTAGATTCTGCTACGTAGGTTTCAGCGATGGGCCTTCGGAGGAACATAAAGGCATAACCGTCCTGGGTCAAGGAGTTAGCATGCCTGATTACAGTGCGGTTCAGTGCAGCTCCAGAATTGCCGCAAATAGGACGGATGTTATGTCCCTTATTAATAGTATTTCATCGATGAGGGATTATTCACAATCAAAATGACAGCATGAATTTTTTCTGCAGGGGGCAGGGCCACAAAAATAAAGGAAAGGAGGTAAAAAGATATGGCTGTTCAGAGATGGAACCCATGGAGTTCATTAACTGAAATGGAGAGGCGCATGGATGAGGCGATGAGGCCTCCCCTCAGCCTTTGGCGGCGCCCGCTTTTCTGGTGGGCACCCGGCGATGGTATGGAACTGATGCCGCCGATCGAGATGTTCGATAAAAAGGGCAAACTCGTTATCCGCGCCGAGATACCCGGTATCAAACCCGAGGATATCGATATATCGGTCGATGACAGCATGCTGACAATCAAAGGCGAAAGAAAATCTGAATCAGAAGTCAAAGAAAAGGATTATCACAGGAGCGAGATGTCGTACGGCAGTTTCTCGCGCTCGGTCGCCTTGCCGGCAAAAGTGCATCCCGATAAGGTAGACGCCAACTATGACGACGGCATTTTGGAAATAACCCTTTCCAAAATGTCTGAGCCAAAACGAAGGAAAGTCGCTGTCAAAGCGAAATCTAAGTCAAAATGAATCATCGCCCTGCCCCCGGAAGGCAAACCTGAATACTTGGAATTCAACGGGAGTTGCCCCAGACTCTGAACGGGACTTGAGGCGGACTGCCACCTCTAGCGACTGAGATTTAGAAATATATAATCTGAATGTAAAATATAAAATACACAAATGGAGGTTCGAAATGGCTTACGAGGCAAAGGACTACAGCAAACTGTTGGGTATGGAGGGATTCAGCGACACCCTGCTGAATAATCATTTCATCCTGTACAAGGGCTACGTGACCAACACAAGTAAGGACATGGACATACTGGCAGCTATGTTGAAAGACGGCAAGACAGGTACTCCCGAATACGCTGAAATCAAGAGGCGCCTGGGCTGGGAATTTAACGGCATGCGGCTGCACGAATATTATTTCGAGAACCTGGGCGGTAAAAAAACGCTGGATATGAACGGCAAGCTGGCCAAGAAATTGGCTCAGGATTTCGGCAGCTATGAAGCCTGGCTGCAAGATTTTAAAGGCACGGCTACTATGCGCGGAATCGGCTGGACTGTCCTGTATCAGGATAACATGAACGGAAAACTGTTCAACCAGTGGATTAATGAACATGATGTCGGGCACCCGGCAGGATGCATCCCCGTCCTGATACTGGACGTGTTCGAGCACGCCTTTATGACCGACTACGGACTAAAGCGGGCGGATTACATCGAAGCCTTCTTCAAGAACGTCGATTGGGCCGCAGCTGAGAACCGGCTGAAATAACAGGCCAATCAATCCATCTCTCGCACGGAGTCGCCTCATAAATGCGTGGCTACCTAAAAGTCGGGTTAAGATAGCCCCGATTTGTAAATTGATGAAACTTATCATTTTCGACCTGGACCAGACGCTCGTCGACCTGATATGGGTTCATGATGCCACCGTGCGAGAGCTCTTCAAAATCTATTTTGGCGTTAACGCCAGCCTGCGTGAAATTGATTTTCCCGGCAAGAGCCTGACCGAAATTGCAGCTGAACTCGCGAAGCTGAAGGGCATAACAGAAACTGAACTCACGGAAAAAAGTAAGCAGCTTCTTGCTAGTTACGAGAAAATTTTTCGGAGAAAGATACCGGAAGCGGCTTCGAAATATGTACTCCCGGGAGCGGTACCCCTCCTTGACGAACTATCCAAAACGCGACATATGGTGGTGCTATACACCGGCGACTCGCCGGGTATTACGCAACTTGTCCTGCAGGCTACAAACCTTGAAAAATACTTTAAATTCTCTGTTTACGGTACGGAAACTAACAGCCGGCTAGAGCTGGCCAAAACAGCAATAAAAAAGGCCGAACAACTGACAGGTAGCAAATTCGAAGGCAGGAATGTCGTAATAATCGGTGATTCAGTGCGCGATGTCGAATGCGGACGGCAGCTTAACGCCCTGACTATTGCTGTTGCTACAGGTTTCCATTCAAAGGCAGAACTGATGAGCAAAAAGCCGGACTACGTACTTCAGAATCTCGAGGATCACCGGCAGATATTAAAAATAATTGAAGAACCGCATGAGAGCTACATGCCAGTTAAGACAACAGTCGGGAAAAAGATGGGAGGTAAGGTATAGTGGAAAAATATGATGTAATGGTCATAGGCTCAGGAGCTGGAATGGTCGTTCTAGAAGAAGCGCTGGCCCACGGGAAAAAAGTAGCCCTGGTAGACAAGGGGCCAACCGGCGGAACCTGCCTTAATAACGGATGCGTACCCTCTAAAATGTTAATTGTAACTGCGGATAGAATAGTGGAAGCGCAGGAGGCCAAAAAGCTTGGTGTACTTGCCGAGATAAAGAACATCGACTTTAAATTTATTATGGAACGTATGCGAAAGAATATCGGCGGTTATCGGGACCAAATGAGAAAGGGACTCGCAGAAGTCGAGGGCCTCGATTTTTATGATGGCGAAGCTCGCTTTGTTAGGGACCATATCCTGGAAGTTAACGGGATAAACATAACGGCTGACAAAATCTGCATTGCCTCGGGTTCCAGAGTTTTAATTCCTCCCATAAAAGGCCTGGACACCATCGACTATCTAACTAACGAAAGCCTGCTTCAACTTAGAGAGAAACCGGAAAGCATCATCATCATCGGCGGCGGTTATATAGCCGTAGAATACAGCCACTTCTTTACTGCCATGGGCACCAAGGTCACTATACTGGAAATGGCCAATCGACTTATCTTAAGCGAGGAGTCTTCTATATCCGAGCTGCTGAAGAAAAGATTAAGCACGAGAATGAAAATCCACACTAACGCATTAGTAGAGGAGGCTAGAAAAAAGGACGGCAAATGTGCCATCATGGCTAAAGATGCGAACACGGGTACGCGTAACGAGTTTGTTGCCGAAAAGGTACTGGTTGCGGTGGGCAGGAAGTCTAATGCCGACCTGCTAAAAGTGGAAAACACGGGAGTCGAAGTCGATTCAAGGGGATATATAAAAACAAATGAATATATGGAAACCAGCCAGAAAAATATCTATGCAGCCGGGGACGCCAATGGGCAACAGATGTTCACCCATGTGGCCAACCGGGAAGCCGCAGTCGTGGCTAACAATATCCTGCATGATGTTAAGGAGAAAATGAACTACGGCGCTGTGCCGCATGCGGTATACTCACATCCACAAATTGCCTCCGTCGGTCTAACCGAAGAGAACGCCAAAAAAGACCATAGCCTGTTGGTGGGAGTCGCCACTTACGCCCAAATTGCCAAGGGGGAAGCTATGATGGAAGAGGACAGCTTTGCCAAGGCAATCGTGGATAAAGAGACCGATAAAATATTGGGCTTTCATATCATCGGTCCTAATGCACCCGAGCTCATTCAGGAAGTCGTCGATACCATGGAATCTGGAGGCACCGTAAGCAATATCATGTCGGGCATTCACATACACCCGGCGCTCTCCGAATTAGTACAGCAGACACTGGCTAATCTGCAGGAAACGTGAGCAGGCAATTTTGTAGCAATTTGAACCATGTGAACCGCAGAACTGAGGTTAATCCGCGGACAAAATGATTTCAGCTTTTATCTTGGCCATGCCTATCTTTTTGCAGGCCCTCCAGCGCTTCTCTCCATCTATTATTAGAAAATGAAATCCCGCCGTCTCTACAATAATGGGCTCTTTTAATCCGTTGCGCCGGATGTCATAGCAAAGGTGAAGAATAGTATCCTCCTCAAAGATAAGACACCGGTTAGGTAGAATTTTGTCTATCCTGATTTGCCGTATTTCTCGGAGCACCATTTTATTATCCCTTATTATACTTGCTAACCGAATTTGTGGCTAACGCCGTAGCCGCCTTTGGGAAACCGCCATTCGATATTGAGCTTGGCGCAGCCGATGCGGCACGAACCGCATTCCAGACAGCCTTCATAATTAACGGTTATGCAGTCTTTTTCTACCCGATAAACGTTTGCCGGACACAAATACAGGCACGCCTGGTCACGACACTCATCGATACACTTCTTATTATCTATTATCCGCAGGTGGCTGACTTCATCCACCTTAAACCGGTCAAGAAAAAGCTTATCCTGCACACTGACGCTCATCTGGTTGCCCTCCATCCTTGCCACATTAATCGAATTAGCCGCGGAAATGAAATGTCTGTACGAATTTTGTCCAGTATTAATCTTTCCTTATCCTTTTTACTGACGCCATTGACGGTAATAATTTCCCTGGCGCCAAAGGAGGCCACCTCCGGCAACTTGGTAAAAATCTCCTTGTTCCGGTACAAAAACTTACTTAGCCTTCTGTATTTTTTCATGTCTTTCATAACAAAGGACTTTGCCAGCCTGTCTCCGTAACTTCTGAGTCCCGAACGTGAAAAATCACGGAGCTTAAAGGCCTCCAAAATAGATTCAGCCGCCATCTTCCCCGATGCCATAGCCAGATTGTTTCCCTCACGATGCAAGGTATTAAACAGCATGGCGGAATCTCCGGCAATAAGATAGCCATCACCATAGAGTCTCGGTATGGCGTCGTACCCGCCCTCAGCCAGCCAGTGAGCAATATACTCCATCGGTTTACCACCGGAAATCAAGGGGGCTACCATGGGGTGCTGCTTGAGATTCTCAATCAGTTCGTAAGGTTTGCGCTTGTATGTAGCAAAGTCCAACAGGTTGGCTCCGATACCCAGAGACAGAGAGCTACGGTTGGTATAAATAAACGCCACGCCGTCCATACCTTCGGTAACCTGACCGAGTATCTCGGTGGTGACGCCTTCGCTTTCCGAAACGCCGAAACGCTCATTAATAACGTCTGTAGGCAGGTTTATGATCTCCTTGACCGCCAGCGCTACCTGCTCCGGTTTCGGCTCGGGCCTAAATCCGGTGCGGGCCGCCAGCGGAGAGTTTATGCCGTCTGCCAGCAGCGTAACTTTAGCCCGAACTTCCCCATCCTCCCTCTGCGTAATGACGCCGGTAACGGCTCCAGCATTATTGTGGATAAGGTCTGTCACCACTGTTGACGGCACAATGAGTGCGCCCTTACGGCGGGCCTGGTCGGCATACCAGCAGTCGAACTTAGCCCTGCTGACGGTAAAGGCGTTGTATTTCCGCTCTCCGTCAAATGCACGATCGCGGTAGCTGACGCTAAAGCCACCTTCCTTAGCCAAATACCATAACCGTGACTCGACTACGTTCCTTTCGACAGGACAGCCCTTTTCCAAGTAGTCAGGTATTATTTGAGCCAGGTCATGGCCGTACAAAACGCCGCCGGAGACGTTTTTGGAACCGGGATGTTCCCCCCGCTCCAGTACGATAACTTTCTTACCGGCTGCAGCAAGTATGTAAGCAGCCGATATACCGGCAGGTCCTGCCCCTACGATAGCTACATCAAACGCCTCTTTCACGACTCCCCTTCTTAACTTCTCTCTTCCTGGTTCTATCCTGGATGCCTTTAATCAGCTTCGGCACAATTTTCATATAATCGCCGATTATGGCGTAGTCGGCCACTTGCATTAACGGCGCGTGCGGGTCGATGTTAATGGCTATTATCTTCTCGGAAGCCTGCATACCGACTAAATGCTGAACGGCGCCGGAAACTCCTACGCCCACGTAAATTTTCGGCGCCACCGTCCTGCCGGTTTGCCCGACCTGGCGCATATACGGAAGCAGGCCGAGTTGCACCACCGGTCGAGAACAGGCAATACTGCCGCTGAGAACCTGGGCCAGTTCCTCGAGCATCGGCAGGTACCTGCTGTCGCAGGCGCCCTTGCCCACCACTATCAGCACCGGTGCCCTGGTTATATCCACAGCGCTCAGGTCTTCCGGCGTGGGGATAAAATCGACCAGCACCGGGAGTTCACCTTCAGCAACTTCGAAGTCGACATCACGAATTTCGCCCTGGCGGGCCGTGTCCTTTTGAGGCATTTTCATGACGCCGGGCCTGACGGTACTCATCTGAGGCCGGTGGTTCCGGCAGACGATGGTGGCCATTATATTCCCGCCGAACGTAGGCCGCGTCATCATCAATAAGCGTTCCTCCACATCTATATCCAGGCCGGTGCAATCAGCGGTAAGTCCGGTTTCAAGCTGCGTAGCCACCACGCCCGATAGGTCCCTGCCCAAAGGCGTCGCCCCCAGCAGAAATACCTCCGGCCTCACCTGTTCGCATAGTTGAACCAGCGCCTTGCCGTAAGCCCGCGAGGAATAGTGTTTCAACAGCTGATGATCGACAACATAAACCGTATCGCATCCATAGGCAACAGCTTCCCCGGCTATGGAATTCACCCCAGCCCCCAGCAGAAATCCGTAGACTGAAACATCGAGTTTTGCGGCAAGTTCTCTGGCTTTGCCAACGAGCTCCCAGGATACCTGTACCGGGGCGTCGTTTTGAACTTCAATAAAAACGGCAACGCCCCTGTAATCCTCCGGTCGCCTTGCAGGCCGGCCGGCTGCAACCACGGGAATCTTTTTCTGCTTTTCAAAAATAACGGCATCTACCGGACAGACGTTGAAACATCGACCGCATCCGATGCAGATTTCAGGGTCGATTTTGGCAACATCCGCCTCCATGTGTATGGCTTCGACGGGGCATTCGCCGACACACAACTGGCAGCCGATGCACCTGTCGGGGATGATTTCGGCAACGTTCCGACCCTTGCTGTTCTTAGGCATTGCTTTCCCTTGTCCTGGAAAAAATTTCTGTCAGTAGAGTCGATTCCCTGTCGAACAGCTTATCCAGGAAATCATCTACAGCCTTCTCATTCTGTTCAGCGTTAAAAGTCATTCCACCCTTCCTCGGTTCCGGAGCCGAAATACCTCTCACCAGCGTTGGCGAACCTTTGACTCCCAGTCGCTCCGGCAGGGCTTCTATCTCCTTGGCCGCCCAAACCTTCACATCTTCCCGCAAAGACCTCACCAGTTCAGGCAGGGAAGCATAGCGAGGCGTGCTCAGCTGCAATTCAACGGTCAGCAGCGCCGGCATCTTTCCCCTGACTATTTCACTACCGGCCTCAACTTCCCGCCTGACCGTAATGTATCCGCTGTCCGGGTCAACTTCTTTAATCTCAGAGACGTAGGTAAACAGCGTGCATCCGAGCCGCGTGGCTGTGCCTGGACCTGTCTGGCCGGTATCTCCATCAATGGCCTGTTTGCCGCACATTATCAATTGTACCGGCTCGGTGCCGGCTAACCTGGCTATGGCACAGGAAAGCGTATAGCTGGTGGCAAGCGTATCTGAGCCAGCGAAAGCTCTGTCCGAAAGTAAAATGGCTTCATCGGCCCCAAGTGATAGAGCCTCACGCAGCGCTGATTCCGCCTGCGGTGGTCCCATGGACATGACAGTCACCTTTCCGCCGTGTTTTTCAATGAGCTGTACGGCGGCTTCCACAGCCACCAGATCGTACGGGTTGCAGATTGATTCCACCCCGGACCGAATCAAAGTATTGGTGTCTGGGTCAATTTTGACCTGCGCGGTATCGGGGACCTGTTTTATGCAACAAACAATATGCATCTCTATGATAAAGCTGCGAGATAAGTAAAAGATTAATCTATGTATTCGCCATAGTCAAACTCTTTTATGCCGATGAACGGGCCGTGCCACTCCTCATTGTAACAACTCGAAATAGAAAAGTTATAAACTATATCAATGAGGTATTAAATATTCGTGAAATTTTACCATCTGACAATAGAGGCAAATTCGGTAATCGTATATAATGATATACTAGGAAACGAGCTTTTTATTAAGATAGGAGAGCTATGTCCGAGATACGACAGGACCCTACAACCAGAGAATGGGTTATCATCGCCAGAGAGAGGTCAAAAAGGCCTCACGATTTCGTCCACACGCAGGCCAAACCGGAATTGCCTTCCTTTTCGCCCACCTGTCCTTTTTGTCCCGGCAATGAGGCGATGACGCCGCCTGAGAGCTTCACCCTGCTGGATAAACAAAGTAAAAAATGGCGCATCAGGGTATTCCCTAACCACTTCCCGGCATTAACACCTGAGGGCAGCGCGGGGAGAAGAGAGCATGATGGTTTTTTCCTGGATATGTACGGTAAGGGCATACACGAAGTTATCGTGGAAACTCCGGAACACAACGCGCCGCTGGCTTTGGCCGACGAGGACCGGCTGGCAGACCTTTTACTGACCTATCAAAAAAGATATCTCGCTTTAAGCGAGATGCCGTTTCTGAAACTTATTATAATCTTCAAAAACCATGGCCCGTCGGCGGGAACGTCCCTGGAGCATCCCCACTCGCAACTCGTAGGCACACCTGTGGTACCGCGACACATCAGAATCAGGCATGAAATAGCAGTCCAGTACTACGATAATACCGGCCGCTCGCTATACTCAGACCTGGTTAACCACGAACTCCGGGTAGGTGAACGGATTGTGATGGACACAGATAAATTTGTGGTCTTTCACCCATTTGCTTCACATTCGCCCTTCGAAACCTGGATTATGCCCAAGAGTTATCGGGCCAGCTTTTGCAATGTTTCATCGGATAACATCAAGAGCCTGGCCGGCGTCCTGCACGCTACCCTGGTCAAGTTACATCGGGGACTGAATAATCCGGATTACAACTTCGTCATCGATACCACACCCATAGGCGATGAAAACAAGGACTACTACCTGTGGCACATGAGGATTATCCCACGCCTGACTGAGGTAGCCGGCTTCGAAATCGGGTCCGGCATCTATATAAACACGGCGCTTCCCGAGGAAACAGCGCAATTTATGCGGGAGTTTAAGGCCCAGTAGTACGGTGAGCCTTTGTTCTGCTACCGCGAGCGTCAGCTAAGGTAGTCGACGAACTGGCGGCTGAGTTTGGGATGGCGCAATTTAGCCAGCGCTTCCTTCTCCAGTTGCCGTATTCTCTCCCTGGTTAAGTCAAGTTCTACGCCGACCTCCTCCAGAGTCCGGCAATATCCATCTTCGAGTCCAAATCTCAACTCGATGATTCGCCGTTCACGAGCCGGCAACGACTCCAGAGTATTAATCAACTGGTCGTGCAGCAATCCTGTGGTGGCTTCTTCCGCGGGTTTAGGCACGGCGCGGTCTTCGACGAAATCGCTAAGCTGACCGCCCTCGTCGCCTATCGGTGTCTCCAGCGAGAGCGGCCTGCTGGCGTTCACCTTCTGCAGCCATTCCAGCTTCTCTGGCGAAATGTGCATCTCGGTTGCCATTTCCTTATTTGTCGGCTGTCGGCCGATTTTTTGATACAGCCTCTGGCGTGTTTGCACCAGCCGCGTCATATTATCGGCCATGTGTATGGGCAGCCTGACGGTTCTAACCTGATCGGAAATGGCCCGTCCCACCGCCTGCCGTATCCACCAGTGAGCATAGGTGCTGAACTTATAGCCCCGGCGATGGTCGAACTTCTCCACAGCCCGCATCAGGCCTATATTGCCCTCCTGCACCAGGTCACCAAGAGGCATGCCATAACCTCTGTATTTCTTAGCTACACTGACAACCAGACGTAGATTCGATTGAGTCAGCTGTCGCGTCGCTGCCTGCGACTTCTGCCTTATATGTTCAAAATGAGAGCCTATCTTTAAACGGACTCTCTTAAGTTTACCGTGGAATATCGACGAATTTAAGGCTCGCTTCAACTTAGATATCGTGCGTGCTTCCGCAATTCCACCTACCGCGTCCCAGGGAATCAGCCTGGTAACAAGCGAAAACTCGACCAGGTTTTTCGTGGCCTCGGCTTCACTGGTTCCGCCGGCACGCTTCACAGCCGTTAACAAGCGCTGGTCTATCTGACCATCGATAGCCCGCCTCAGTTCAGGATTCAGTATCGTGTCCGTCAATACCCTGGTCGGCTGGAGCTTCAGATGCTTATACACCGTTTCCACCAGCCAGCCCGACCGACTGAGCCGCCTCATCAACTCAAGGCTGATATCCACTTCCGATGCCGGATAGCCGTTCTTTGTCTCCAGCCCCTGTTCAACTTCCGATAGAAATCGGCCGTCTTCTATAGCTCTGCCCAGCACCTTCTCCTCGCTTGCGTTCAGAAGGCGTGTTTTCCGGCACTCCAACAGATACAGGTCCATGGCGTCCCCGAAAGGCTCCAGTTCCCCATCCGAAGGGATGTTCTTAGCTTCAGGGAGCTCCTGTTCATCTTCCTCGGGCTCCAGGTCCTCTTCAAGCATATACAACTCCTCATCGGCGAGAAGTTGCTCTATGTTATCTGCACTCTTTAAAACCATTCTTCACTTCCTAACCCGACGACCTATCACTGGCAGCGCTTAGACAGCAACCACCTCTTTGACCTCGGGTACTTTCTCCTTAAGTATGCGTTCCACGCCGTGCTTAAGCGTCATTGAGGCCATGGGGCAGCCGCCGCAGACACCTGTCAATTTAACCTTTACGATACCGTTGGTGGCATCGACAAGCTCTACGTTACCGCCGTCTCTTACCAGATTCGGCCTTATTTGATTCAGAACTGCTTCAATTTTTTCTCTCATTATTTTTCTCCTTTAATTGCTCTTTTTAAGCGATGTTATTCTAGCTTCCCAGACAACGATTGTATGCGACTTTTATCGCATCTGACATTGAATAACGGATAAACTCTAAACCTACGCCCGGGTGGAAAATTACGGGTTCGATATTTATGACGATGCCGTTCATGCTCCGTTAGATGGAGTTTCAGGCGAGTTCCCGCTTCTTCTCTTCGTACTCGCTCTTTTTTATCTCGCCTCTGGCATATCGCAGCTTGAGCACTTCCAGGGGTGACTCCGTTTGGTGATGGCTGTCATGCCTTGATGCTCTGACGGCAGCCACGATGCCCCAGACAACCAGTCCCCAGAAGACGATTACCAGCAGGGGCATCCATCCCCAGCCGAAACCCATCATACCCGGTCCCATCATACCCCAGCCAGGACCCATCATGCCCCAGCCACCAGTTCTCCATCCTGAAAAACTCCCCAAAATCAGAGGAGGAACTAACAGAATTACAAGTAGTACGCCGCCCACGATAGCAGCTATTTTGGCTCCTTTGCTCATTCAACAACCTCCAAATTTACTGAATGAATAATAGCTCAAACCAAAAATCATGTATGCGACTTTTATCTCACTGGATGGAAATATGAGGTGAATTGAGGATTTCTGCCGGTTTAGGCTAGCCGAGGACTATTTCGAAGGGACAGGTTAACGCCCCCTCCGTACAAACCAGTTCGCAGTTGGTACACCAGTCACATTCTTCCACGGTATTGACGGAGACGATATGTCCAACGAGTAGAAGCACATCGTGCTGGCAGACTTCAACGCAGAGCCCGCACCCGTTACACTTTTCAGCGTCAATAACCGGCATTTCAATCATAATCAGTTGCTAATATATATATTATTCCCAATCCTTTTTATCTGTATGTGACATTTATCTCACGAAGGCGTCTCAATTATCCTCTTCAGTGCTTCCTCATCGGTAATCACAATCCGATGGTGGTCCAGCTTTATGGCACCCTCTTCTTCCAGGACTTTGAGCGACCTGCCGACAACCTCCCTGACCGTACCTGCCATGGCTGCCATGTCCTGCTGCGTCAACCGCTGACCTGCCTCTGCACCGGCGCCGGCATACTGGAGAAGTATTTTGGCAATCCTGCTGATAACGTGCTTGAAGGACAGGTCCTCGACTAATGATACAAGGTATCTCACTCTTTTCGCCAGTAGCGCAATCACATTGGCGACAACCTGCGGGTAGTCCCGTAGAATTGTTTCCATGTTGTCCTTCCTTATCCCGTAAAGCACCACCGTACTCATAGCCTGAGCCGCTAAAACACTTGGGCCGGCGTCGAAAACAGCTACATCATTTATAGAATCGCCGGGACGGGCGATGTCAATGATCTGCTCCTTTCCATCAGTGGATGTCTTGAATATCTTAACCGCACCGGAGCCGATAAAATAGAGCACCCCGTCCGATTCTCCCTCAAGCAGAAATATCTCCCCCCTGTCAACCTTTTTTTCAAATATGAGCCTGGCCACGGCATCGAGGGCGGATGCGTCAAGGTTGGAAAAATAGGGTGTTCTTTTCAGAAAGTCGATTTGAACCGCCATAGTTGGCCTATATACCCCTATGTACCTGGATCAAGACTTAAGCTGCTTCAGAAAGTCGATGATTTCCTGAATATCGGGAAGCTGGCTAATCTCGTATACTTTGACGAACACGACCTTGCCCGTTTTATCAACAATGATATTGGCCCTTTCCGAAAAGCCTTCCTTCTCCCTGAATATACCGTAGAGCCTGGCCACCGCACCATGCGGCCAGAAATCGGCCAGCAGCCGCGTGCTGGTGATTCCCAGAGACCTGGCCCAGGCCCTCTTGGAGGGGATGGTATCTACACTAACGCCTACCGCAACCGTATTAAAGGACGCGAACACCTCTTTATTCGTCTCCAATGACTGCATCTGCTCGGCACAAACTTTAGTCCATGCCGCCGGATGAAAAGACAGAAGTACCCGTTTACCCCTGAAATCCGACAGTTTGAACTCTTTGGCTTCCTGGTCCCGCAGTACGAAATCGGGGGCTACATCGCCTATTTTGATTGGGCCACCACTGTCTGCCATACTTCACCTCCAAAACCGATTGCTGATAATTCCGGGTGACTACTCCGGGACTTCCATGGGCGTTACCGATTTCTCCAGCCTAGTTGTCCACCCCCTCAATACAACCATTTCTATTTTTTTACCGATAATATCCCTGGTCAGAAGCCGGTGAATATCATCAACGCTCGACACGTCTTCATTGCCCAGAGAGATGATTATGTCACCTTCCTTCAGGTCAGCCATATCTGCCGGGCTGCCCTGGGCCACACTCATGACATGCACGCCGCTGTTATGCTCGAGACTGAAATATCTGACTACCCGTGCCGGAAGCGGCACGGTCTGGCCTGAAATACCCAGATAGCCTCGTGTCACCTTCCCCTCTCTGATTAGCAGGCTGACCACCCACCGCACCGTATTCACCGGTACGGCGAAACAGATGCCCTGAGCGAACTGGATGATGGCGGTATTTATGCCCACCACAGCTCCACGTGAGTCCACCAGCGGACCGCCGGAGTTGCCCGGATTCAGGGCCGCATCGGTCTGTATTATATTCTCAATCAGCCTGCCGGTCTGGCTCCGCAGAGAACGGCCCAGAGCGCTGACTACGCCTGTGGTAACGGTGCTCTGGAAACCCAGCGGATTGCCGATGGCAATGACCAGCTGGCCAACGCGCAGCCTATCTGAATCGCCCAGGCGGGCTATGGGTAGACCGGAGGCCGGCACCACTATGGTAGCCAGGTCGGTTGCCGAGTCCTGGCCCACAAGTTTTGCCGTATAGGTAGCGCCGTCAGCCAGCCCGACCTCTATGGCTCTGGCGCCTTCGACGACATGGCTGTTGGTCACAATGTAACCATCGGGTGTTATAATGGCGCCTGAAGCGCTGCCCTCCATTTCCTGCGGTGCCGCACGATGGCGCGCCTGTACCTTCCTTTTAACCCGAATATTGACCACGGCCGGACCAACCGCGCTGACCACGTTGGTTACCGCCTGCGAATATGCATCCAGCAGGTCGGCGCCTGATTCAACCTCAGGGCTTGGCTTAGCCTCGGCTTCTGCGGATACAGCTGAGTCCAGAAATTTAAGAAAGAAATCGGATGAATCTCGGGGCATATTTTCTATCCTCCAACTATAATCTTAAACCGAACGGGGC
>CAYPRI010000017.1:0-27272 GCA_964413085.1 uncultured Dehalococcoidales bacterium | reverse complement strand
ATATGGACGAAAATATACGAGGCTATTGGAATTCAACAAGTACCTGGACATGAAATTATAAGGATGGCTGCAACTTTTAGACACTCTGATATAAAGAATCGTATTCTTAGTGCTGAAATAGCAACAGAATTCCTTCGCGACCTCTGTGTGCAGGACCCCCATCTTGTTTTTGATATTTCAGAAGAAATTCTGGATATTGCGCGGAAGCTGAAGGAACTATACTCAAATGTACGGCTGAAAGCGGTAACTGATATATTGCATGCAAGATTCCTCGCAATTGCTATTATGCTCTCTACCAAGTTAGACCAGCGGGATAAGGAAGCGCTACTTAAAAAATGGGAAAAAATTACATTCCTAATTTTTGGCTTATGCCGAAATGATTCTAGGATGAAAGTCGGAGATTATACTAACTTGGCACAGCAGGTTGTAAATGGTTTGTCTGCCAAGCAGATAAGCACTAGTATCGACTCACTAATAGATAGCCAAGAAGTGAAATCAGGCTTTGAAAAACTTAAGGGCTCCAATTGGTATGAAAGGCCTGATGATTTATTGTACTTTTTATATCGCTACGAGGAATATCTTACAGACCAAGCTGGTGTAAGGATTAATAGAGAAATATGGACGCAAATTTGGCAGGAATCAACAAACAAAACAATTGAACACATCTATCCGCAGGCGGATAACCCAGGTCCGTCATGGCGTGGCAAACTTGGCAAAGGACAAAAACCTGAGAAACAGATTAATCGCTTGGGTAATTTAATAATTTTGCCACCCGGTGTGAACTCTGAAGCAGGTAAGAGACCTTTTATAGATAAGAAGAAGATATATAGCAAACATAGGAATTTGCGTCTAATTGAAGAGATATTAAGGAAACGCGATTGGAACAAAAATAGTATCGATCAAAGGGAGAGTAAATTATTAAAATGGGCCAAGGCCACGTGGGCACAATGAACGGTCACCCCAAAGAATGTATGTATGAATATGTGTTGAATTTGCGGGCATTTAACGGTAAATCGTGGTCAGCAACATAATTGCCAGTAGACCCAGAATGCTTATGTGCCTCATTTAAAAAGCATGATGGTTAAGGAAGGTGAACCATGAATGTATGGCAAATTGCAACGGGAGAGCCAGGGCGAGACTACAGAGAACTTTTTTTTGACCATGATATGATGATTATGGGACCGAGCCATCTAGGTGATGCTATGTCTAACGGCTATGCAACGGGTCCCGCAAATTCACCAATGAGACAGGTACATAGTTTTGCTCATAGCCCTAAGCAGGGCGACCGAATCTTGATGCGTTTTGCTCACGATGTAATCGGTATAGGGCAAATTCCTCCGGGAGACGAATATCAGTATTCTTTTAATGAAGCCTTTAAGTGCATCTATGGGTGGGGCCTATGCCATTGTAGGAGAGTAATATGGGCAGAAGGCTACAAATTAGGTGATTTGGCCAATGTTTTCAAAAAGGCTAAGCAGAAGCCCACATTTACCCAGGTACATGAGCGAAATATTGTTAGAATGATTCGAGATATTGATAACGCCTATTTTGAACGCTCACCAAAGGAGATGCCAGAAATTGATGCCTCTATTTATTCAGATGAAGAGCTAGGAGTTGAATTATTTAGAGCAGGAATTAGCAATAAGAACATTAATGATATACTTATGGCTCTACAACAGGCAGAAAGACTAATAGCTTGGTATCCACGTTGTGGCCGGAGCCCATCTGAGAATGAAATTGTCTCACACATAATTCTGCCTCTTTTTCTCGGATTGGGATGGTCTCATCAACAGATTGCGGTTGAATGGAATCAAGTTGATGTAGCATTTTTTAAGAAAACACCCACCAGCGCAGAAAACTGCGCTATAGTTCTTGAAGCTAAAGGTTTAGGGAAGCCACTAAGTGATGTTTTAGACCAGCCGAAGAGTTATGTGCAGAGTTTGAAACTAATGAATGTCAAACACATTCTTACTACTGATGGAGAGAACCTATTTGTTTATGAAAAATCAGGTAACGAATGGCTTTCAAACCCCACTGGGTATTTGAACGTAAGAACGCTTCAAAAACAATATGTCGTACCAAAGAACACAAGCTTAGTAGACACACTTGTTAACTTACAACCAAGTGCAGTATAGATATCGTTCGATGGCGGGTGATATCGGACTTGAACTGGTTGAGCTGTTACTGTTTGTCCAAGGTTGAGGCGGGGAATGGTGACTTAGACCAGACAGATGGCACAAGTGATTTTCGCCCAATTTTTCTTGAATTTTTACTGATTTTCCGCTAATATTTCCTTGTAATTGGCCAGGAGGTTGATACCCTAACCACGTAAATTCGGGCGGAAGCTGTGAAGCTAAATAGCTTCAAAAACTGGCAAAATCAAGTCTAGACTTCGTAAACCGCCGGTCGTCAGTTCGACTCTGACCGCTGGCTCCAATAATTCAGAAAATCTCTCCGGAATATAGGGTCACCCCCCTATTCAAATGCTGGTCAATATCTTGTCAGTTTTTTGTTAATTATTGATTTAAAATCGGATAGCCCAACTTGTTGAATACAGAGAACTACTTTTAAGGTAGCCTTTACCTTGTCTTATCCAACAAAATAGGTCATTTAATAACGATCTGAGGTCATATCTGATTCATTATCTCATCTATCTTCGTCATAAGCGCATCAGTGTCGAATGGTTTTTCGAGGTATGGTACTCCTGTCCTCTCAAGAAAAGCTCTGGTTGACTTTCCGAGAATATCGCCCGTTATTATTAGCATCCGGTTGCCCACTGATCTGTCCAATCGATGAAATTCCTTGTAGAGCTCGATGCCACTTACATCGGGCATCAATACATCCATCAGAATTAGATCGTACTTCTTACTTCTGAAGGCCTTTTGTGCATCGGGGGCGTTATTCACTGCGTCTACATTGTGCCCTTTAGTAGTCAGGAAGTCCTCTAAAAATTTCAGTAGCATTTGATCGTCATCGATTATAAGCAGGGCACGCGGACTAATTGCGACCTGCTGCATATTATCGCCAACATCGTCTAGCATTTTAGCCGAGACGGGCTCTGCTACTATCGGTAGTTCAACGATGAAAGTGGTACCTTTGCTGGGCTCACTCCGAACATATATCCGCCCGTTGTGCTCTATAATGATTCCATGACACACACTCAAGCCCAGCCCTGTTCCCTCTCCTACCTTTCTAGTCGTAAAGAACGGATCGAAAATACGGTTGAGATTTTCTTCAGATATCCCCGGTCCATCGTCTTTAAAAGATATCCTGATAATATCATCAAGGCACTCTGTTTTTACTATAAGAGTACCCTGACCATGTGATAATCTCATTTCTGTCTCAGCGTTCAAGACTATATTTAAGAATACCTGCTGAATCTGCCCCGGATCGGCAAAGGTATAGGGTAATTCCGGCGCGAGTTCGGTTAATACATTTATGTTGGCTATCTGCAGCTGATATTCACGCAACTTTAGGGTCCCGCTGACTATATAATTTATATCGACCATAGTTCTCGATGGCTTAATATTGCGGGCGAAGGCAAGGAGTTGTTTAACTATGTCAGATACGCGGCGGCCGGCTTCACGAATATATCCCAGTGACTGCTTTAGGTCCTCGGGTACCTCTTTTTTAGTTAGCAAATCCGAATAACCTATTATTGTGGTTAGAGGGTTGTTGATCTCGTGACAAATACCGGCAGCCATCTGGCCTACAGTAGCCAGTCTACTAGACAGGTGAGCTTTTCTTTCTATATCACGTCTCTCATCCTCAACCTTTTTACGCTCGGTGAAATCGCGGCCGATTCCCCTGAACCCGATAATATTTCCCTCCTCGTTTTTTACGGGAAAAGCCGTGGCCTCGATAAATCGTATGCCCCCATCTCTACAAATTGCTTTAAGCGATAAATCCTTGATAGCTTTATCTGTTCGGTAGGCCTCCTCAAATCTCTTGTAGAGAAGGTCAACATCATCTTTATGTGTGACTGCTCGGTAGTTCATTCCTGTTAGTTCTTCTCTGGTATACCCTAAAGTATTGCAGAAGGTATCATTGAAAAATGTCCAGTTGCCGGCAAGATCTAGTTCATAATAACCCTCTTCTATCTGTTCCAGAACAGTTCGGTACCTCTCTTCAGATTGTCTTAGTGCCTCTTCGGCTCGCCTGCGCTCACAGCGTACCTTAGATTCACGAAGTTCACGTTCTACAGCAGGAGCTAGACGAATCAATTTATCCTTCATTACGTAGTCCGTGGCTCCAGCTTTCATTATCTGCACAGCAGTTTCTTCACCGATAGCGCCGGATACTATAATCAATGGTATATCCTGGCCACTTTCTCTCAGTATCTCCAAGGCTTTAAAAGAATCCATTTGAGGAAGTTGATGATCGACAAGGATCACATCCCATGCCTGCTTCTTAAGGGCTGCCTCCATTTGCCTGGCATCTTCTACCCGCTCATAAGATATCTGGTAGCCTGCACGCTTCAAAGCTCGAATATCGAGCGCGGCATCACTTTCAGAATCTTCTACGATCAGGACAGCCAGTTTCTTGTTCATAAATTTCTACCGGGGCAGCGGTGGAGGCTCATTCAGCACCAGCCAATACGAACACACGCTCAGGATGATCTCAGAAAACTTGCCGGAATCTACCGGTTTCTGGATGTAGCTATTAGCGCCCAGTTCATAGCTGGCTGAGACGTCCCGCTCTTCTTTTGAAGAAGTCAAGATGACTACTGGGAGAGTTCTTGTCTCCTCGTTGGCACGTATGTGTCCCAGCACCTGCAGACCATCAACCTTCGGCAGCTTTAGGTCTAACAAGACTAATGTAGGTAATTCCGTCATGTCCGGCACGGCGTGCTCTCTCGTACCGAAAAGGTAGTCCAGCGCTTCCTGGCCGTCCTCAGCTATAATCAATTTATTAACTACACGGCCTTTTTCCAACGCTCGTTTGGTTAGGAGGATATCGCTGCCATTATCTTCAATTAAGAGAACGGGCTTGAGATTCATATAGACTCCTTTAATGTAAAGTAAAAAGTCGCCCCTTCGTACACCTTAGACTCGGCCCAGAGGCGACCTCCATGACGGCGAATAATGCGTTGTACAGTAGCAAGTCCCATTCCTGTGCCCGGGAAATCCGATGGTTTGTGTAACCGCTGGAATGCCCCGAATAACTTGTCTGAGTACGCCATATCGAAACCCACCCCGTTATCGCTCACGAAAAATACTTGTTTGCCATCTGTGTTAATTTCTCCGAATTCTATTTTAGAACTTTCACACCTGCTGCTGAATTTCCAGGCATTTTCCAGCAGGTTGTACAGCACGATATCTAAAAGCCTGGCATCACCCTGTGCCGTCATTCTCGGTTGGATGACGAATTCAGTCCGGCGATCGGGCTGCGAATCCTGTAAGCGAGCAACGATAGTTTGCGCCATGCCCGTCAAATCAACCAGTCTCAGTTCCAGTGGCGCACGAGATACACGGGATAACTGCAATAGTGCATTGATCAGATCGTCCATTCGCTGTGCCTCGGTACGTATACGCTCCAGATATTGGTGGCCTTGCTGGTCAAGCCTGTCCTGGTAATCTTCTAGAAGTGCCAGACTCCAGCCATCAATTCCACGCAGTGGAGCACGCAAGTCATGTGAGACACTGTGTACGAATGCCTCCAACTCTTTGTTGGCAATTTGTAGTTCCGCGGCGCTTATGGTTAGCTCCTGCTCCCTCTTTCTAAGTTGTTCCTGCAAGAACTCCTTCTCCATAGTCACAGCCACCTGGTGCATAACATTCTCTACCAGGTTGATGTCCTCAAGGGTAAATCTTACAGATTGTTTACTCTCCAGCATCAATATACCAATGAGATTACCCCTGTTGATTATAGGGAAAAAGCCTCCTATATTCAGGGCTTTTAAGCCCTTTCCCTCTCTCGCCAGCATGCCTCGAAATTCAGGCATTATATCCAGCTTATCACAGGCAAGATACTTATTTTCCCGTCTCAGCCAGTCAATCATAGGGCTGTCCTGGCCTATTCTAAAAGAAGGTTTGATGCCACCTTCAGGCTCGATAAACTCCACAATAAAATCGCCACTTATCCTTTCGGGTAGCATCAGATATGCCCTCTGGCAGCCCAGGCTCCCCATAATAAGTGGCAATAATTCTCCACCCAGGTCCTTGAGGTTCGAAACTCCGCGTATCCTATCACCAGTGAAATCCGCCAACTTCTGTCGGTAATCGTAGCTTTCTCTATAGAAAAGTCTATCAACAAGGCGACTAAACACATATCTTAGTTGATATATTAATAGACCTACGATGAGTGCCGCCATGGTGGCCAGTGCAGTAACAATTGCCAGCTGCTGCACGTGAATCGCCATACCAACAACAGTGTACAAGAATAGATATCCAATGATAGCCACAATAATTACTGCTGCCCACGATAGCCCACGGCGTGCGACAAACCTGACATCCACAAGCTGATGTTGCACTGTGGCATAAGTCCAAACGCAAGCGGCAGCAAGGTTACCAAAATGGTCGATAGGAAGCTTCCTAAGGAATTCAATGACATTGCTGAAGGAGAACACCGCCATAATACACACGCCTATCAATATGTAGGTGACACGCGTGCGCTGCACTTGGTCAGTCAGAGTCCCTAATTTTCGCAACAAGCTATACACATTATCAGCTACGAGAAAGGCAAGCGGCACGAACAGCACGGGAAGCCATGCCCCCATTTCAAATTGAACACCTTGACTCACCATCACACTTTCCGGTACATACCCCAGGGCTGCGAGGGTAATAGAGACTGCCAGAAGAGTGTAGCCAATTACTATTCCGGCGATGTAATTCCCGTATCCAAAACGGCGCGAGAACATGTAAAGCTGTACCGCCATCCATATAAATGCGACCGTCATTATTCTGGCTAGAACCATTTTGTGCTCCGGCAGAAAGGAGCTATGGAGTAAGAAGGACGCCGAACTCCAGACTATAGCGCTTGCCAGATACAGGATAAACCAGAGGTGCTGTCTCTGTAATGGACGGCTGAAGAGTACAATAATAAATAGGGGGATGTAAGCTATCGCAGCTATTAACGGTATATAGGAATAACCGGTCATTGGAATTAAATCTCTGTCACTACAGGTATTATTTTACCACCTTGAGTGATTTAACTAACAGGTTTTTCTGACCCCTAACTCGTCTTGCTACTTTTTAATACCCAGCAATGCAAGTACCTTATCGGATGGATTGATATGAGGAGGTTTGATATGTGCCAGGTCTGCACCCTCAGCTTGGCGCTCCGCCACATAAGCTTTAAAGGCCCCTAATGGGAGGAGACTTACCTGGACAGGCTTTACGCCCAGTATAGATTCCAAATCAGCATAATCTTTGTCCAGTTTCTTAAGCTGTTCATGCAACTCAGACGCAATTATCTTGTTACTCGGAGCACGCCCGTCCTTGGCCTCAAGATAGACGTGCAGCACCGGTTTCTCTCCAACTATCTCTTTGCGCACTGTCCAATCTTCATAGGGGATGCGGCTACTCTCTATTGCCTGCCAGATTACGCGCTCAGTCAACCTGGTGAAACCGGCAATATCGATGAGGTCATCAGCCCGCCTTTCGAAAATCATCTGTGGAATAGCTATGCCCAGCTTCTTGTTCCCAAGTGCAGTAATCCTTACCATATCGCCGACCCGATACCTGATCATGGCACCACCATGAAAATTAGTGATGACTATCTCATAGTTCTTATCAACTTCTACCTCATCTATCAATACAGTCTCTGGCATATAGGAATTATCCAACCGCCACTTGAGGTGCTCATCTTCAGGGATAAACTCGAGGAAGTTGAGATTAGGTATGAAGGTCATGCCACCATAATCCCACGCCTGAGAGGCTATGAGACTGCCTTCTGCACAAGCATAGGTTTCTAACGGGTATCGCCCCCACAAATCGCGTAGCCTTTCCCTGAGCACAGTACTATCGGCACCGCCACTCATGATACCCTTTACAGACCAGAGGTCTTTGGGCAGCATGGACCTGTGTTCCATTCTGCTCTTGACTAGCCCCCTGAGCAACCGAAATAGCGCTGCTGGTTGGGACAGCAGAGGCATAAACGTTAATCTATTTGACCGTGCGCCAAACTGTTCGCCGACAACTATCAGCACAGTGGACAAACCAAAGAAGTAGTCAAACCCTGTGGACAAAGCAAGCCGAAAGCCCTCCTTAATCCTCTGCTCAAAAGACATCTTTTGAGCTTTATCCAGAGGCGGCAGATACGTTGCACCAACCTCTTCTTGTGTAATTTGGACAAAGGTGCCAGAAGCATAGGGTGGAGGGGCCACGGCATAGACGATTTTCGCATGCTCCTTAGCCTTAGACACATCCCCCCTGCCATTACAGCTGGCGAAAATTCCGGTCCCATACAACAATATCGCGAGCTCGTGGGCGAATTTTTCACTGTAAGGCACCCACTTGAAAGGATACTCCCCGGATTTGCCTGAAGTATGTAGCCAGTGGACAGATTTTGCTGGCAACACATCTTCCCGTTGTTCCAGAAGCTCCGGGCAGTAATCCGAATACGTCGTCAACGGTACCTCTCTCCGGAATTCTTCCAAACTGGTCGGCATAGCACCACGCATCACCTTCCTCCCCAGTTCACAATTTCTGAGCAACTCTAATTGATCCAGCAACAATCGCCGCTGAATGACCATAAACTGCTTCATGCTGAGGTCGATATAGCCACAACATAGCTGCCACAGCTCTTCATGACTGCCCCGCCTCAAGAGATTTGAAATAATTGACAAGGAATACCTCCTACATGGGAATCAGTGACACTGCTATAATAGCTTTATCAATAGTAAAATAGTACTTTTATTAGGGGTACTTTAGTATGAGTACTTTGGTAATAGCAATCTTTGTGGTAGATACTTTATTACTGCCCAAGAATTGAATAAGTCATCTGCAACTGCGCCTGAGGTCTAAGAAGAAATGAATCGATAGATTTATATAATGCAAGAATTAAACAAAGGTTATTGAGATCGCTACCGGCGTAATAGAAGTCGTTGCTTCCTAATGGGGCACCAGAGGAGATAAAGAATCTGAAAAGATGGACACATATTAATTGCTTCGGTTACAACCTTAGAATAGAATATGAATCATGATATACATACTGATTGGTATTTGCGGCTTCTTGGCAGTCTATGCTTTTGACTGTGCGAGCCTGAATAATTTACGAGTAACGAAACGATTGATCGGCTTATTGTCGATCGCCCTCTTGGTTTATGCCACTATTATGGTTTGTATTATTCCCGTAAAGTTTCATCTGCCGTTCTTTACGCTGCCTCTAGGCGTTGGTCTTTTAGTAGTTTCTCTGTGTCTACTTGTTTACTCTCTGTTTATCGAAATTCCATTTCGCAGTACCTACGCTCAGGATGGGACAAGCAACAAGCTAATAACCACCGGAACATATGCCCTAGCTCGCCATCCCGGAGTATTATGGTTGGCTCTGGTCTATATCTCACTAGCACTGCTCTTCCCATCCACCACGCTGTTTATCGCTGTCACCGTCTGGTTAATCATGGACGTCATAATTGTCACATTACAAGACAAGCTGTCGTTTCCAAAGATGTTCCGTGCTTATCGCGAGTACCAACTCAAAACACCTTTTATTATTCCCACTAAGCAAAGCATATCGACTTGCTTGAAAACAATAAAACCCCGAATTAAGGTAAGAAAATGGTAGAAAAGATCTGCCTTATTGGAACGTTCGAACTCCTTTATAAACTTATTTTAATCAAGGTCTGACTTATTTATATATGTCCACTAGAATTTAGGTCTTATTTTCATCCTTATTTGCCTCACTTTCTTCGGAATCGCCAATTGGGCAATTGGGGCAGTTGATAATGTTTAAAATGAGTAATGGAATCATATTGCTCTTTTTAACGAGAAGCAAAAACACTCTGGCTTTGGTGTATTAGTGTGCAGCGGAAACTCGTAGAGCATTGAATTTTTCCCGATTTTCCTCTAATATTTCCTTTTAATTAACCACAGGGTTGATGCCCTAACTAGGTAAATTGACTGCCAGTCGTCAGTTCAAGCCTGACCACTGGCTCCAGCAGTTCACTATAGTAGGGAAAATGGCAGCAATCAACGAAGAAATAATATCTGTGAGGGGGAAATGGTAAAAAGAAACTCCAATTTCAATCCCGGACCGGCCGCTCTGCCGCTAGACGTCCTGAAGATCGTGCAGGAAGAGCTTCTTGATTATCAGGGCAGCGGTATTTCTATCCTGGAGAGCTCTCATCGCTCTAAGGAATTCGAAGCCGTCAGCGACCGGGCAATCGAGCTGGTACGAGAGCTGCTGGGACTTGGCATTGATTATCACGTGCTATTTCTGGGCGGTGGCGCGTCCACACAGTTCGCATTGATACCAATGAATTTCATTGGCGATGGCCAGGCGGCTGCTTATGTTGATACCGGTGAATTTGCTTCCAAAGCCTTGAAGGAGTGCCAGAACGTAGCCAAAGCACATGTGGCGTTTTCTTCCAAAGAAGAGAAATACCGGCGGGTGCCGAAGATGAGCGAGATAAAGTACCCGGAGAATGTAGCCTATCTTCATATGTGTTCCAACAATACCATCGAAGGGACGCAGTCCCATGAATTTCCGAATACCGGCAATGTCCCGCTGTTAGCAGATATGTCTTCGGACATCGCCTCCAGGCAGCTGGATTATAAGAAGTTTTCGATGTTCTATGCCGGAGCGCAGAAGAACCTTGGTCCCGCGGGTGTCACGCTGGTTGTTATTCGCGACGATTTTCTATCGAAGGCCAGAAAAGACATTGCCACCATTTTGAGCTACAAGACTCATTCTGACAGTAAATCGTTGTACAACACACCTCCCGTATTTGGGGTCTATATCATGAAGCTGGTACTGGAGTGGATAAAGGGCAAGGGGGGTCTGGCGGGAGTAGAGAAAGTTAACATAGCCAAGAAGGATCTGCTGTACAGCGCTATAGACGCCGCCCCGGACTTTTATAAAGGCCTCGCTGAGAAAGATAGCCGGAGCTGGATGAACGTCACCCTGCGCCTGCCAACTGAAGATATTGAAAATAAATTTGTGGCTGACGCCAAGAAGGAAGGATTGCTGGGGATCAAGGGACATCGCTCCGTAGGGGGCATACGCATCTCCATATATAACGCGGTGTCTCTTGAGGACGTGCAGAAGATGGTAGACTTCATGGGTAAGTTCCGCAAGTCCTGTTAATACAGCTAGATTTTGAATCTATTTAGCGGTCTAGCCTGAGCGCTGGCCTCGGTTACCTATTCAGCAATTTTCTCCGTTTATTCGGGTATTCCAACCATTTAGCATTTGGCACGTGTTATAATGGTTGTGTACATTGAGCCTGCTATCACTATTACTATATCTGGGATGATGATGGATACTGACGAATTGAAGCTGTTCACCAGCCTGAAAGAAATAGTGGAACCCGGGCATACCTGCCTGGTGGTCTGGGACGTGCAAAATGCGCTGGTTAACTCTATTTTCAACCGCGACCAATTTCTGAAGTCTTTGAAAACTTTACTTGAGACAGCCAGAAAAAATCGTGTATTTGTCGTATATACTAAGATTACACCGCTGCCGCCATCAATTGAATCACCGTGTCGTATCTATATGCAGATGAAGAGATTCGGCGTGGATGACCCGAAAAAATTGAGACAGTGGATGGTCCCGGGCAGCCCCGAAGCCGAGATACCTGACGAGGTCAAACCCGCTGATGGCGATTTGGTGCTGAACAAGCACACAGCCAGCATTTTCATCGGTACACATTTCGAATACTTTATGAGGAACAGAGATATAAAGACAATATTGTTTACAGGTATTGCCACCGAGATAGGCATCGCTTCCAGCGCCCGGGATGCCAGCAATCGGGGTTTTTATACCGTGGTGCTGTCCGACTGCGTTTCCTCCGCGGATAAAGAAATGCACGATTCGGCGCTGAAACTATTGCAGAGGGTCTGCCTTGTCGTGCCATCGACGGAGGTCGCAGCAAACTGGAAATAGCGCAAGCGAATATTTCATATAAATAAATCAAAGGAGGTGTAACCGTATGTTTGCCATTACCTTGCCCGCAATACCCGGCCTGGCTGTCACCGGATTGATCGGCGGTATAATAGCCCTGGTCTTCGGTATCCTCATTCTGATTTTCCCGCGCATACTTAACTATCTGGTGGGAATCGCCCTTATAATTTTCGGCATAATGAGCATTTTTGGCGGTGGATGGGGGATAGCTATAGGTGTGCTGTCTATCATCGCCGGCATTATCGTCTTTATTTTCCCGAGGATACTCAATTACCTTGTGGCCGCGTACTTTATTATTATCGGCTTGATAACTATCTTTTCGGCCGGTTTCGGGGCGGTTACCGCTGGTCTAATAATGGGCATCATATTGGTGGTCGTGGGCATAATCATATTCATATTCCCAGCCATAATTAACATACTCATAGGTATCGCCTTTATTATTCAGGGCGTTATCGCTATCGGCCACTATTTCGGCTGGTTCTAGCAGATAAATTTTAACGGCTGGAACTCAATAAATGTCTTTTAATTGCCAGGCTGTTGAGCCTCTGGAGGCTCGAGGAGGTTATATGGCTTATGTGCTAATTGCCCTGGGTGTGGCTATTTTCGGCATTGGCATGATGCTGTATTTTCAAGCCCAGATTATCCTGCGGCCGAAAAAGCAGGAAACTTTTGCGCGACAGTTCTGGTGGTTCGGCGCTGTCTGGATGGTGCTCGGATTAGCGGTCGCCATCGGCGGAGTTATCGGCTTGTTTACGCATGCCCTTTAGATATAAGTCTGAAGAGTCGCAGATATACTATAAAATAGTAGGCAGCTCACGGAAATTGATCAGCTCCTGGTAGCTCAGCATACCGCTTTCAGCCACGTTTTCCACTTCGATGCCGGCTTCGACTGCCGCCGCTACCGGGTTTAGCCCGCCCAGCAGTGCCATGCCTATGCGGTTGGTGCCTACGGAAATCTGACAGACCGGTTCGCTGGTGTTGCCCAGTGCATAGACGCCATCAATGCCCGCCCCCTTTAATTCCGCCGTTACTTTCTCCACGATGGGCCTTGCCGGCGCCGGCAGTTCTCTGAAGTTTGCCAGTATTTTACCGTTGCCGGTCTTAGCTGCCTGACCCACGCTGGTCATCCTGGCACGGATGTATTGTTCCGATGGGTCCAGCGATGTACCGCCATAATTGATAATGGCCACGAATCGTTTTGGTTTGGAGTCTTTTATCTCGAGCACGCCGCCGAATTTAGAATCGACGGGAACGCCGTGCTTCAGCAGCACGCCGTTTATAATAACGCTGCAGACGGTAGCCAGCCCTACTTTGCCTTTAGGTACCAGAATGTCTCCGAGTTTCTGACCTTCCCTGGCGACGGCAACCAGCTGGCTGACGCAAAGCCCGGCCTTGAAGGCATCTCTCATCGCCCTGACGGCATCAGGAAAGGCCTTCTTATCAAAGAGGGAGGTATTGATGGGAAACAAACCGCTGCGCGTTTTGGGGTCGAACGTAGTGTTGAAGGCTAGAAGCTCAAGTTTATCCAATATGAAGCCGAGTTGCTCCGGAGCCAGTGCTTCCCTCAGTTCTTCCAGGCCGCGTTCTGTAATCATACGCCCGTCCCGGCCCATCGGCCGCGTGTAGCCCCTCTCATCAGCTATTCTCAGGTGGTATCTGACCGTTCTCTCACTGAGCGATAGGCCGCGCTCCTCGAGTTTGCGGGCGATGGCTATGGACCCCAATGGTTCATAGGATTCGCTCAGCACCTTTAGAATCATCAGAACTTTTTTTTCGGTGTCAGCGCCCGCAGCCGATATCATCTTGGCTTTAGCCCCGGTTTAAAGTACAGCTATTATACTATCTCCAAGGCAAAAACAGAATGCAGGCTAACTCCGGCCCGAAAGATACTCAGGCAGAGGCTTGACATTAAAGTTGCGGACTCCGCTGGACAGCGCTTTCAAAGCAATGCGGGCGGTATCAAGCGAGGTAAAGCAGGGGATGCGCATTTCGGTAGCTGCCCGGCGGATCTGAAAACCGTCCTGCAGCGGCACTCGACCTCCAGTTGGCGTATTGATTACACCGACAACGGAGCCGTCGTTGATGATGTCGACTATATCGGGGTGGCCTTCGCCCAACTTTTTACCTGTCTTTTTAACCGTCATACCAGCTTTTCGAATCATTGCGGCCGTTCCCTTGGTTGCGTAAATTCGGTAGCCAAGCGAATAAAACCCCTGTATTATTGGCAATGCTTCGGCTTTGTTTTGATTGGCGATGCTGAATAACAGGCTACCCTGAGGCGACAGCATGAGACCGGCAGCGATAAGCGCCTTGGTTAAAGCCGCCTCAAAGGTGTTGTCAATTCCCATGACCTCGCCTGTGGACTTCATTTCGGGACCTAGGTACGTATCCACACCTATAAGCTTGGACATGGAAAATACCGGCGCCTTTATGCCAACCAGTCTCTGCTTTTTCCACAAGCCTGTGCTGTAG
This sequence comes from uncultured Dehalococcoidales bacterium, assembly GCA_964413085.1. Lineage (GTDB taxonomy): Bacteria > Chloroflexota > Dehalococcoidia > GIF9 > UBA5629 > 9FT-COMBO-48-23. The sequence continues at coordinate 12,737 of CAYPRI010000017.1, read as the reverse complement.
CCCTGTTCCTTTAATCCGATGCCCAGCATGATCTTGGTGGCTATTCGAACCATTGGCACACCGGTAACCTTGGAAATGAATGGTATGGTCCGGCTGGCGCGCGGGTTTACCTCAAGGATAAAGACGGATGACGGACTGTTATGCTCACCCCGCATGACAACGTACTGTATGTTCATAAGTCCCTTTACCTGCAGTGCCAGTCCGATTCTCACGGCATAATCAATTATGGTGTCCACCTCAACCGGGGTAAGATTCTGCGCTGGATAAACAGCAATGGAATCGCCGCTGTGGACACCAGCACGCTCTATGTGCTCCATGACGCCGGGAATGAGAACATCCTTGCCATCGCAGACAGCATCTACCTCCACCTCTCTGCCTTCGAAATACTTGTCGATCAGTGTAGGGTGCTGGCTGTCCATTTCCAGCGCCAGAGAAATGTAACGTACCAGCTCTTCCTCGTTATGCACGATTTCCATGGCCCTGCCGCCCAGCACGTAACTTGGTCTGACCAGCACGGGATAACCAAGAGAGCTAGCTGTCCTTATACCCTCCTGTAGTGAGGTAACGCCGGCTCCGGGAGGCTGCGGTATGCCCAGACCATTTAGGAAATCTTCGAAGCGGCGACGGTTCTCGGCTATATCGATGGTTTCAGCGGTGGAGCCCATTATTGGCATATCGCTTCGGGCTAAAGATTCCGTTAAGTTGATGGCGGTTTGGCCGCCAAATTGGACAATCGAGGCAGGGATAAAGTTATTTTTTTCTGCGCCTTCATTTTCCAATATATCGCGCATGCTTTCCTCATCTAGAGCTTCAAAATAAAGACGGTCGCTGGTATCGAAGTCCGTGGATACCGTTTCGGGGTTGGAGTTTACCATGATGCTTTTAATGCCGGTCTCTTGAAGCGCCCACGCCGAATGCACCGAGCAGTAATCGAACTCTATGCCCTGGCCTATACGAATTGGTCCGCTGCCGATAACAACGGCCTTTTGGTCGAGCACCGGCTCAGCTTCGTTTTCCTGCTCATAGGTGCTGTAGAAATACGGTGTTTCAGCGTCGAACTCAGCGGCGCAGGTGTCAACCATTTTGTAGACGGGGCTTATTCGCCAGTTGTGCCTGAGCTGGCGCACCCGTTCCGGCAGCCTGTCGGCCAGCGTCGCGATTTGCTCGTCGGAAAAGCCCAGGCGTTTCGCCTGCCACAGCAGCGACGGCGTCAAGGGTTCGGCCAGAAGTCTTTTTTCCATATTAACGATGTTGACCAACTTGTTAATGAACCAGGGGTCTATGCCGGTATGCTGGGCTATTTTTTCGTAGCTTATTCCTCTCCGCAGCGCAGCCATAACCGCCCAGAGCCGAAGGTCGTTGGGGTGGAGCGGATAAGAATTGAGGTCCGTGCTTTTGCCCCAGCTCCTGTCTTCCCACAGCAGGGATTTCTTGCCGAATTCGAGCGAACGAACCGCCTTTTGAAGTGCAGCTTCGAAGCAGCGGTCGATTGCCATAACTTCGCCCGTGGCTTTCATCTGGCTGCCCAGCTTTCTATCGCCCAGAGCGAACTTGTCGAACGGCCAGCGCGGAATTTTAACCACGCAGTAGTCCAGGGCCGGCTCGAAGGCGGCCTTGGTCTTGCCGGTGACACGGTTGAGAATTTCATCCAGTCTCTTGCCCATGGCTATCTTGGCCGCCACGCGGGCGATAGGGTAGCCGGTGGCCTTGCTGGCCAGTGCCGAACTGCGGCTGACGCGAGGATTTACTTCGATAATATAGTACTGGCTCCCCTTTATATCCAACTGATCCGGCGCCCATTTTTTAGCCACTACAGCGCTGGGAGTCAGCGCGAACTGTATGTTGCAGCCGCCTTCTATGCCCAGTGCCCTGATTATTTTCAGGCTGGCCGACCTCAGCATTTGATATTCCTTGTCCGTCAGCGTCTGGCTGGGGGCGACCACGATGCTGTCGCCGGTGTGTACTCCCATAGGGTCGATATTCTCCATGTTACAGACCGTGATGCAATTATCAGCAGCATCCCGCATGACCTCATATTCTATTTCCTTCCAGCCGAGAAGACATTTTTCTATGAGTACCTCCTGCGTCCTGCTGGACGCAAGACCACCGGAAACGATGGTCTCCAGTTCTTTCATGGTAGTGGCGATGCCGCCGCCGGTCCCACCCAGCGTATATGAGGGACGAACTATCAGCGGCAGGCCGATTTTTTTAGCAAACTCCCTAGCCTGAGCCACTGAATTTACCGTGGCGCTTTCCGGCACCGGTTCACCGATGTCGATAATCAGCTGTTTGAAGAGCGACCTCTCTTCGGCTTTCTTGATTGTTTCCAGCGGCGTCCCCAACATCTTAACGCCGTACTTATCGAGCACGCCGGAATCGGCGAGCTCGACCGCCAGGTTAAGCCCGGTTTGTCCGCCGAGCGTCGGTAGCAAGCCATCCGGCCGTTCCCTTTCGATGATGCGAGAAACCACATCCACGGTCAGCGGCTCGATATAAACGATATCGGCGATGCCCTCGTCGGTCATGATGGTAGCCGGATTCGAGTTCACCAGCACCGTAGTCACGCCCTCTTCCCGTAGCGATTTGCAAGCCTGCGTACCGGCATAGTCGAACTCAGCCGCCTGCCCGATGATTATGGGGCCCGAACCGATGACCAGGACCTTGGAGATTTTGCCCATTATTTCACCATCTCCAGAAACCGCTGGAACAGGTAGACATTGTCCTGAGGGCCGGGCGAACCTTCTGAATGATACTGGATGGACAGCAGCGGAAGTTCATGATGTCGAAAGCCTTCAACCGTTCCATCATTCAGGTTTATCTGGCTCACTTCCAGGCCGCCCTTCAGACTGTCGTCATCCACGGCGTAGCCATGGTTTTGGGTAGTAATGTTTATCCTGTTGGTGGTTAAATCGCAGACGGGATGGTTGCCGCCACGGTGGCCGAACTTGAGCTTGAAAGTGCCGGCGCCGAAGGCTCGGCCAATCAATTGATGCCCCAGACAGATGCCCATGACCGGCTTTTTGTAAATCAGTTCCTGAACCGTTCTGGTCAAATAGTCGAGAAGCGCCGGGTCGCCGGGTCCCGGAGAAAGAACGATACCATCCGGTTTTAAGTCAAGTATCTCGGACGGTGATAAAGTGCAGGGAACAATTGTCACAGAGCAGCCAAGTCCGGCCAGTATCCGGGCAATGTTATATTTAAGCCCCATGTCCACGATTACGATGTGTTTCCGTGGCATGGCAATTCCTGGTGGTAATTCCCACTGATACGGCTTTTCGGCGGCAACTTCTCTGACGAAATCAACCGAGCCGTATTTCGGCATTTTTTTCAGCTCTTTCAGTGCTTCTTCGGGCGCTATCTGTGAAGACAATATGCCCATCATGACCCCCGCTGAGCGCAGTCGTCGGGTTAAAGCTCGCGTATCTACGCCGCTGAGGCCGGGTATGCCGCCGGTATGGAGAAATTCATGCAGGCTTTCGGTGCTCTGCCAGTGACTGGGGACAGGGCAAAATTCCCTGACAATAAAGCCGCGCACCTGAATCTGCCGTGATTCGTTGTCGAACTGATTGATGCCGTAGTTACCGATGAGCGGATATGTAGGGACTACAATCTGTCCGGCATAAGAGGGATCGGTGAGCATCTCCTGGTAACCGGACATGCTGGTGTTGAAAACGACTTCGCCAAATGTGGTATCGTCGGCTCCAAAGGAAATGCCTTCGTAGATGGAGCCGTCTTCCAAAGCCAGAAAGGCATGCTTGCTAATCATTTCCTTTGAAGCTTTGCTATCCCCGGGTTCTAAATCTTTTTTAACGGCGATTTAGCGTCCTTTAAACCGGTTGGTTATGGGTAGTCTCCTGTCTCGACCGAAAGCCCTGGGGGTTATCTTAATGCCGGGCGGTGCCTGTCTTCTTTTGTACTCACTGCCGTCGACCAGCTGCGCCGCGCGTTTCACCACCTTCTCATCAAAGCCGGCGCCGATTATTTGTTCCACACTCTTGTCTTCTTCGACATAGGCGACTAGTACCGGGTCGAGCAGTTCGTAGGGCGGCAGGCTATCCGTGTCTTTCTGTTCCGGCCTCAGTTCTGCGGAAGGGGCCTTGGAAATAACACCTGGCGGTATCACCTCACCATTGCCCAGAGAATTTCTGTATGAGGCAAGCTTGTAAACTAACGTTTTAGGCACATCTTTTATCACCGCAAAGCCGCCCGCCATGTCTCCGTACAGCGTAGTGTAACCGGTGGCGATTTCGCTTTTATTGCCCGTCGTCAAGACCAGCCAGCCGAACTTATTGGATAAAGCCATAAGCAGATTTCCGCGGATGCGGGCCTGTATATTTTCTTCTGTGGTATCAGGTTTAACATCGCGAAACTGTTCCTCAAGTGTTTCCAGAAAAGCCTGATAAATTTTTTCAATCGGTAGCGTAATATGTTTGATGCCCAGATTCCGGCTCAAAAGTTCGGCATCGGATACACTGCCCGGCGATGAAAACCTGGAAGGCATCAGCACACCCACCACGTTAGAACGCCCCAGCGCATCGACAGCGATGGCTGCCACCAGGCTGGAATCGATTCCTCCGGACAATCCGATAAGCACCTTTTTAAAACCGTTCTTGGTTATGTAATCGCGTGTTCCGAGCACCAGCGCCTCATAGACATCTCCCGGAAAATTGTATTGTTTGATTTGCCTGGGAGGTATTTCCGGCTTGGGAGTTTCATCAGGCATCTCCGACACCATGACTTTGACTGTGTGCTCCTGTTCGTCTTCCAGCATCAACGTTTCTTTTCTCCATCTGGGGTCGTGAAGGCGTGTCCGGAAAACGGCTTCTACGTCGAGGTCCACTATAATCAGGTCTTCTTCAAACTGCCTGCCCCTGGCGAGTAGCTGTCCTTTCTCATTCAACACCATGCTGTTGCCATCGAAGATGAGTTCATCCTGTCCGCCAATTAGGTTATCGTAAACAATGATGGCTACATTGTCTGTAGCGCGTGTGGCCAGCATTCTTTCTCTATCGTTTTCCTTAGCAAAGTGATAGGGTGATGCGCTTATATTAATGATGACCTCTGCTCCAGCGTAAGCCTGTGCGGTGGCGGGCCCGGCTTCGTACCATATATCTTCGCAGATATTAACACCGACGCCCGCGCCGAGAATGGTATAAACCGGGCATTCCCTCCCCGCCTGGAAGTAACGATTCTCGTCAAATACGCCGTAGTTCGGCAGGTAGATTTTGTGGTAAATGCTCACCAGCTTACCGTCGTTTATAATGGCCGCGGCATTATAGATATCGTTCCTGGCGTCGACGAAACCGACCACGGCCGCGATTCCGGATGTTTGCTTGATAACTTTCTCCAGAGATTTTAGATTTTCTTCAATGAACTGCGGTTTAAATAACAGGTCTTCAGGAGGATAGCCGCAAATAGCTAGTTCCGGGAAAACTATGAGGTCGACGCCTAACGGGCGGGAGGTGGCAATGGCATCCACAATTTTTCGTGTATTACCGGCAAAATCACCCACGGTGGTGTTTATTTGAGACATGCCGATACGCAGCTTGCGCATACTTTTCTTCTAAAAAACCAGGCTAATAACAATTTTAGAGAACAGACAACAATAACTCAAGTTGACTTAGAGTCAACCGAGTCCTTTGTCTGTACCCGTTGTAAGAAAGTAAATATTTATAGTTCGTAGGCGATTATTAGTTAGTTATTAACCGTTATTTCGACCACATTTTGCCGGGCGATGGCTACCTCTGCGTTGCCTTTCCTGGCAAAGACGTGCATCAGCCCCATCACCTCGTACTGTCCGTTTTCCAGAGTGGTCGTATCCCACCGCGTGGGAAAGTTTTGATGCTCGTCGCTCGACTCACCAATTTTCACCCAGGTATCTGTATTTTTCTTACGGTAGTACCAGGGGTTGGTGATGGTCACGATAGGCCCGGAGACGTTCAGCGCCTGCATTTCTTTGTGCAGCAGGTCTTCGTCGAACTCCTCCCGCAGCAATACCGTTCCGGAATAGCTTTTCAGCACATCCGTGGGCACGATGTAGTGTGGACCCCAGTTGTACGACATGGCCACCTCCTTTTATTTTATTCCGCTCTATGCTTGGTTAAATATCGAAATACATATAGAACTCGTAGGGATGAGGCCTTAGTCTTAAAGCATCCACTTCATGAGCTCTCTTGTACTCAAGCCACACGTCGATTACATCAGGCGTGAAAACGTCTCCTTTGAGCAGGTAGTCGTGGTCTTTTTCCAGAGCATCCAGAGCTTCGTCTAAGGACGACGGTACCGTCTTTATCTTTGCTGCCTCCTTCGGAGTCAAATGGTAGGAGTCCTTATCCATGGGCTCGCCCGGGTCGATCTTGTTTTGGATGCCGTCAAGACCGGCCATGAGCATTGCCGCCATAGCCAGATAGCCATTCGATGAGTTGTCGGGTGGTCTGTACTCCAGCCTCTTGGTTCGGGGGTTATCGGTGTACACCGGAATACGAACGCAGGCGCTCCGATTGCGGGCGGAGTAGACTAAATTCACCGGAGCTTCGAACCCCGGCACCAGCCGGCGATATGAATTAGTCGTAGGAGCTACTATAGCGGACAGAGAAGCCGCGTGTTTTAGCAGACCGCCAGCGTAATATTTTGCAATCTGGCTGATCAATGCATAGCCTTTGGGGTCAAAGAATACATTTTCTTTGCCTTTAAACAAGCTCTGATGTACGTGCATGCCGGAGCCGTTGTCCTCGAAGATGGGCTTGGGCATGAATGTGGCCACTTTATTATGTTTCTTGCACATATTCTTGACGATGTACTTGTACCACATCATCTGGTCGCCCATTCGCGTCAGAGTTTGAAACTTCATGTCGATTTCGCATTGCCCTGCAGTGGCGACCTCGTGATGGTGAACTTCAATGGGAATGCCGGTTTTCATCAAAGTCTGAACAATTTTCGACCTTAAATCCTGAAGCGAGTCATGAGGCGGCACCGGGAAGTAGCCTTCTTTGTATCTGGGCTTGTATCCCAGATTTGGATTCTCCTCCTTCCCCGTGTTCCAATCGGCTTCGACGGAGTCTATATAGTAAAAACCGCAGTGCTGGTTCTGCTTAAAGCGGATGTCGTCGAAAATAAAGAATTCCATCTCGGGACCCCAGTAACTGATATCGGCTATGCCCGTGGACTTCAGATATTTCTCTGCTTTCTGAGCGATGTATCTCGGATCCCGTGTATACGGCTTCTTTGTCAGCGGGTCATGGATATCGCATATAATGCTCAGCGTGGGGACTTCACACATGGGGTCGATAATGGCTGAATCGGGATCGGGAATGAGTATCATATCGCTTTCCTGGATTGCCTGAAAGCCGCGGATGCTGGAGCCATCGAAACCTATGCCGTCAACCCAGATGCCCCGCGTCGGGTCGGCGATTTCTGTAAGCTCGCTGACCGGTATAGTGAAGTGCTGCCACAGTCCGGGCAGGTCGTTGAATTTAAGGTCGACGAACTCGATGTAGTTTTTCTTGATAAAGCTGGCTATCTCTTCAGGTTTCATTTTTCTCCTTAATTTTTTATTTCGTTTTGACTAGCGCTTCGCTTATATCTGCAGTTCTTACCCGGATAGCGCTGTCTACGGGTAAGACGAATATCATCCCGTCGCCTACCTTTCCGGTTCTGACTGATTTACATATAACATCAACCGCAGTTTTGCATTCATCATCGCTGCAAACTATCTCCAGTTTTATTTTGGGCAGGAATTCCACGCGGTATTCGCCGGCGCGCCATTGTAAAGCTATGCCCTTTTGACGGCCGTGACCGCTTACCTGAGTTATGGTCATGCCCACAATGCCCCTGTCCTCCAGCGCCTGTTTCACGGCCTCCAACTTCTCTGGCCTTATAATCGCCTCGATCTTTTTCATCAGGACACCCCTCCGTAGGCGCGTTCGCCATGCTGTGAGATGTCGAGGCCTACTACCTCTTCCTCTTCATTAACGCGAAGCCCCATGGTGACTTTTAAGATTGAGGCCAGCGCCCATGAAACAACGAAGGCATAAACCATGATAACAAGGATAGCAAGCAGCTGAATTAGAACCTGCTTACCATTTCCATCGATTAGGCCCGAACCCAACGGGTTGACGGCAGCCGTCGCGAAAATTCCAGTAGCTAAAAGTCCCCAGGCACCGCCAACACCATGGCAGGCAAAGACGTCAAGCGATTCGTCTATCTTGTTTGTCCTATTGCGCCAAATCATGGCGTAATAGGAAAGCACTGCGGCGACTGCACCTATGGGTATAGCAGCCCAGGGTTGGACGAAGCCGGAACCCGGGGTAATCGCTGCGAGACCAACTATAGCACCCGTGGCAGCGCCAAGTACGGAAGGTCTTCGGTTAATCCAGCCCAACAACATCCAGGTGAGGGCTGAGGTGGCACCAGATATGTTCGTGGTGACGAAAGCGCTAGAAGCCAAACCACCTGCGGTGAGTGCACTTCCGGCATTAAATCCGAACCAACCAAACCAGAGCATAGCCGTACCAAGGACAACGTATGGTATGTTATTTGGCTCCATCGTCTCTCTCTCTTTAAAACCAAGTCGCGGGCCAAGAACTATGGCTATGGCTAGGGCCGATATTCCGGCGTTCACATGGACTACCGCACCACCGGCAAAATCCAGCGCACCAAAACTGGCCAGCCAGCCCTCGCTACCCCACACCCAGTGGGCTACAGGACAATAAACCAGGGTTAGCCAAAGCGTGCTGAGAACCAGCAGAGCACCGAATTTAATACGTTCTACCACGGCACCAGTCCAAAGAGCTACCGTAATGATGGCGAAGGCAGCCTGGAAAATCATGAACGCCAGATGAGGAACCGTTGGCGCGTAGACTGATGACGGAGCCTGGCCAACGCCAATAAGGCCTATCCAGTTTAAGGCACCGATAATGCCGCCCTTATCAGGACCGAAGCTTATGCTGTAGCCGTAAATGATCCAGAGTATGGAGACCAGGGCCAGAATGGCAAAGCTCATCATCAGTGTGGAAAGAATGTTTTTCTTTCTGACCATACCGCCGTAGAAAAAGGCCAGTGCCGGCGTCATCAGCATGACCAGCGCTGTCGACATCAGCAGCCAGGCAGTGTCGCCGGAATTTATTGGCATTTGTCCTTCTCCTTTTTCTGAGTGCGATTACCGTTTTCATTGATAACCGGCTTAGATGATAGAATTGCCAAAATAGCCAGAGTTCGATGAATGCCTTTAGCTTTGGATATTTGAGCTAGGTCGTTGTACATTGTTCGCCTCTATGTACAATGATACTAGCTGAATGTTACGAACGTATTACGACGATATTAAAAACGTGTTACAGCAGAAAGAAATCAATATTTAATGTTTTGAGGCATCTATCTGGTTATCCGCACGACAAACCGGTTATTGACATAATACTAATCAGACCATCAATTTGATGGGCTGCGGGGTTCATTCTATACTATGATTGATGGGTGTAGTATTTGGCAACAAGATTCTGATTGTGGAAGACGACCGCAACCTGTTAGAGACGCTTGCATATAACCTTGGTATGGAGGGTTATAACGTTGTTACCGCCACTGATGGTGAGGAAGCTCTGGAGCTAGCACGCAGAGAAAAGCCTGACCTCATAGTCTTGGATATAATGCTGCCTAAGTTAAACGGCTTCGAAGTCTGTCGCATTCTTCGAAAAGAAATGTCTGTGCCTATAATGATGCTGACCGCAAAGTCTGAGGAAGTCGACAAGATAGTCGGTCTTGAAATCGGCGCCGATGACTACATGACAAAACCATTCAGCTTAAGAGAGTTTTTAGCTAGAGTAAGTGCGCTGCTTCGCCGGGCTAAAATAACAGGAGCTGAGTTAGGGAGCGGAACTACTCCTTTGCTAATAGATGATCTGAAGATTGACGTTGGCAGACACGTAGTTTCACTACGGGGCAAGACGCTTGAGTTAACACCAAAGGAATTTGATTTACTTACCTTCCTTGCCAGGAACAAAGGCCTCGTATTCAGCCGGGACCAGCTTCTGGAAAAAATATGGGGCTATGATTTTGCAGGTGATAGTCGCACGGTGGACGTTCATATTAGATGGCTTCGTGGCAAAATCGAGAGCAATCCAAATCAGCCGGAACTCCTGCAGACAGTAAGGGGCGTCGGATACAAGCTAGAGGCATGAAGGTGTCGCGCAGCATTTACTGGAAAATAACGATTCCGTTAAGTCTGCTTGTTATTATAGGCATGGTGGTTTTAGCCGTATACGTTATTAATTCGACTAGAAATAACCAGGTTAACCGACTCGAGGCCCAGTTAACCAACGAGGCTAAACTGGTTGCCGACATCAGCCAACCTTTTTTAGCAGATGCCACCAACACCAATAAGCTGGACAGTATTGCCAAAACGACAGGCCAACAGATCCAGTCCAGAATTACTATTATCGACAGGGATGGGACTGTCCTGGCTGACAGCGAGCAGAACCCACAAAATATGGAAAACCATGCTTCCCGCCCCGAAGTAATCCAGGCACTGTCAAATGGAGTGGGCCAATCGATTCGTTACAGTGCCACTCTCCATGAGGACATGATGTACGTAGCTGTGCCTATCATGAATCAAGGACAAGTGCTTGGTATAGCCAGGGTGGCGCTTCCATTAACCATGATGCAAAGCTCAATAAACGATGCAATTAAAACAATGGTTCCGGTGATGGCGGTGGTAACGGTTTTTGGTCGTGCTCGCAGCGGCTCTGCTCGCCAGTGCGATAACACGACCTGTGAGACAAATTACCAGTGTAGCCGAAGGGATCGCCGCAGGAAATTTCGACCAACAAATTCGTATACAAACCAGCGATGAGATAGGTCTGCTGGCCCGCGCTTTCAATGAAATGTCATACAAACTTAAAACGACCATGTCTACTATTACAAATGAGAGAACCATGCTGGTTAACGTTCTTTCCGGACTCGCCGATGGGGTCGTTATGACGGATTCAGAAGAAAATATAATCTTAGTTAATCCGGCAGCAGAGCGGCTTTTCAACTTCACAGAATCAAAGGTAACGGGCCGGCCGTTAATAGAAGCTGTACAGGACTATGAGATAGATAATGCCGTAAAGAAAAGTCTGAAAACTTTTACCGAGCAAACCGCTTTGCTCGATTCGCCAACAGGTAAGTTTTTAAGGGTCATCGTAGTACCGCTAGTTGCTGCTAAATCAACTACGGCTCTGGTATTATTCCAGGATCTCACTGAGTTGAGAAATTTGCAGACAATGCGTCGGGAGCTTGTTGGCAATATATCCCACGAGCTTAGAACCCCAATCGCCGGAATCAAGGTTATGGTGGAGACACTGAAGAGCAGCGCCGGCCGCGACAAAGGAAAATCGGCGGATTTGTTGACCAGAATAGATAATGAGGTTGACCGGCTGACGCAGATGGTATCGGAACTTACAGAGCTGTCCCGCATTGAAAGTGGGCGAGCGGAACTCAAGCTTGAACCGCTGAATCTCAATCTTCTGGTGGAGGAGGCGGTAGCTCAACTGAAATCTCTCGCGAAAAAGCAACAAATAACAATATCAACCGCCCTGGACAAGAGCCTCCCCAACGTCGAAATCGATAAGGAGAGAATCAGACAAACGATAATTAACCTGGTTCACAATGCTATTAAACCTTACCAGTGCGATAAGCACCGCCATGCCCGTCGCAGCCGACAGGAAATTTTGAACCGTTAAGCCCAACATCTGAGTCAGATATGACATCGTGGTCTCTCCACTGTAGCTCTGCCAGTTTGTATTGATAACGAAACTAACCGCAGTGTTAAAAGCCAATCCTGGTGGTACCGCCACCAATCCCTCTGGATTCAAGGGCAACATTGATTGTAGCCGTTGTATTAAATAAAGCAGCAGTATGCCGACGAAGTTAAATATTAATACAGCAACAGCGTAGGTCTTCCAATCCATCTCCTTCTTGACATCGACGCGTGCCAGTCGGTAGATAAACCGCGCAACTGGTTCTATCGCGGGAGATAGAAAAGTGCGCTCGCCGTTATATACCCGGGCCATGAAGGCACCCAGAGGTTTTACCAGAAGAAGTAAAATAAGCAGGTAAAGGATGGGTTGTAGTATGATGGATGCTGTCATCCGAACCACTCTGGCTTGATGAGAGCTATAATCAGGTAGATTAGTAAACCGACGCAAATAATGATGGAGATAATATAAAAAGCACCCATGCTAAGATTTTATAGACGCCTAAATACTTCTATTAGTCCCAGAGTGGCTGAGAAGAACAGGATTATCACACTCAGGAATATCAGGTCAGACATAATAACAGAATACCATATATAGCCCCATAAATCTCAGTCCTTGGTTAACTACAGAACTTGTAGCCTATGTTTCTAACTGTATCAATGTACGTGTGGTTGTTGTCTTCTATTTTACTTCTGAGCCTTCTTATGTGAACGTCAACAGTTCTGTCGCCGCCATAATAGTCATAACCCCATACTTCGTTAAGCAGTGCATCTCTCGTGAACACTTTACCCTTATGCCGCATCAGAAATTTGAGCAGCTCGTATTCTTTGAAGGTCAACGAAATAAGCCGGTCTTTAATCGATACCTCGCACTTGGCAGCGTCCATCAACAAATCGCCGCTACGGATTGAATCCTGATTGCCATCTGTGTTGATCCGGTTAAGTGTTCGTTTTATACGGGCGACCAGTTCGGACAGGTTAAACGGTCTAACGATGAAATCGTCAATCTGCA
>CAYPRI010000016.1:19364-29372 GCA_964413085.1 uncultured Dehalococcoidales bacterium | reverse complement strand
AAGCTGGGCAGACAGGGCTAAAATACGCGTCAAGAGAATGTTTGGCATGCACATTTTGCTTTGCGATAGCTGTAAATGGGACTGGCGAAGTGCCTGTCGGCATCCGGAGCGCCCCAACGCCATCTGGTGCCCCGATTACGAGCGAAGAGGTAAATAGCAGCGTTTAATGCGTTGGTAATTTACAAAGCATTGTTTTGACACTGCAGATAGCCGATGCTATGATGATAGCTGAACGCCCGGTCGTTTAATTGAACGGGCTATGTATGGACGGCATTAACGGTCTTTTTTTGATATTATTCCTGGTTTCTCTGGCGGCGGCTGCATTCTTCTGCAGCGCTGAAACGGCTTTTATCGGTATGCAGAGGCTTCGCCTCAAGCACCTGATACGCACCAATCAGCCCAGAGCCACCATCGTAGCCCGAATTCTGGATAAACCCGAGAAATTCCTGGCCACCGTACTTCTGTGCATTAATTTCTTTGAGACGGCCGTAGCTACGCTGGGTACGGTCATGGCCGTGTCCTTGTGGAAGGAAAACGTGGGTGTGGCTGTAGCCACCGTGGTGATCACCATACTAACTCTGATTTTTGCTGAGCTTATTCCCAAGAGCCTGGCAGCCCGTTATGGCGAAAGAATAGCCCTGGCCTATGCCCGGCCGATAGAAATTATATCGACCATACTTTATCCTTTTGTCTATGTCCTGAATCATATCGGCATCAGGTTTACCAAACTCGCTGGCGAAGGGGTGGAACGCCCGACAATTAGCGAGGAAGAATTTCGTACTGCTATCAGTGTCGGCGAGGCGGAAGGCGTATGGGAAGAGCAAGAAGCCGAGATGCTGCATAATGCCTTTGAATTCGCCGACAAACCGGTAAGCGAGGTGATGCAGCCGCGCACCGAGGTTACCTGGATCAGACAGGGTACAACATTAAGCGGATTTCTGGAAATTTACAAACAATTCCCATTCTCCCGTTTTCCGGTTTACAAAGGGACTACAGATAATGTGGTCGGCGTCATATCCATAAAAGACGTGGTTATGGCCGTGGCGGACAAATCGTTGAGCCTGGATGATCCAATCGATAAGCTGGTACGTCCGGTGCACTTCGTGCCCGAAACCAAACGTCTGGGCGAACTTCTAGCGGAAATGAGGGATAACAACTACCATATGGTAGCTGTTGTCGACGAGTATGGCGGGGTGGCTGGTATAGCTGCTCTGGAGCGGTTAACGCAGGAGATAATGGGTGTCATAGGCGATGAACTGGCCGGCCAGGAAAAGGACTTTGTGTCCATTGATGCCCACACATGCGAAGTCGATGGCGGGGTCAGAGTAGAGGATGCCAACGAGGAACTGGACCTGGACTTTCCCACCGGTGATTACGAGACCGTAGCCGGATTCATACTCAGCCATTTGGGCCGTATTCCGAAGCAGGGCGAGCAGTTAAAGTACAAAGACCTGAAAATAACTATCGCCAAAATGAAGGGGCGGAAGATAGAGAAGATTCAGATAACCAGGGAAAAGGATGCAGCGCCTGCGCCTCAAGTTTAGCCGTGGTGAAGAACTCAAGTTTCTGTCGCACTTGGACTTGATGAGGCTCTGGGAGAGGGTGTTCCGCCGGGCGGGAATCCCGCTGGTTTATTCCGAAGGTTTTACTCCCCATCCACAAATAGCACTGGCAGCGCCGCTGCTGGTCGGCGTCACCAGTGAAGCCGAATTGATGGACGTTTCACTTTCCAGATGGGTGTCCCCACAGTCTTTTATAGCTCAGGTTGAGAAGCAGTTGCCTTCGGGTATCAGACTCCTCGAAGCTCGACCGGTTGGGGCTACCGTTCCATCGCTTCAGTCACAGGTTAAATTTGTAGAGTACAGAGTTGAGGTCGAGGCCCAAGAGGAACGACGTGATGTCGAGAAGGCTGTACAAAACCTTCTTTCACTGAAAGAACTGCCGTGGCACCACGATCGTGATACAGGTACTAGGCACTATGATTTACGAGCTCTGGTGGACAGTCTGCAACTGACTGATTGCCGGGATTTCGTTTGTGTTCTGAATATGCGGTTGCGCTGCGATGAGCTAGGTGCCGGCAGGCCGGAGCAGGTGACCAAAGCCCTCGGTTTCAAGAAACGGCCTAAATCTATCCATCGCACCAATCTGATTTTGGGCTGAGCTTGGTGGATTACAAATGCAACCAACTCCGCCCCGTTTGAATACCAGACGTCAAAGGCTAGCTAGGCAATACGCCGCAATTTCCAAGCGACTTTCCTTGGTACAATCAGCAATCGTTGCAGCCATATTGCTGGCGCTTCTTTTCGGCGGCTTCTCGGTCAAGATTAGCCGAGTTTTGGCTTTCCCTCAGCCATGGGCATCAGCTTTGTACTTTGCTGTCCTAGCTATTTGTCTAAGTGTACTGCTAATGCCGTTTACCTATTATCAAGGTTTCATACTGCCCCGGCGTTATGGTTTATCGCATCAGAAATTTAGCCCCTGGTTAAATGACAGAGCCAAGGCCTCCGGTTTGAGCTTTTTACTGAGCCTGGCACTGGTCAATCTCGTTTACTGGCTGCTGGAAAACTTTCCAGATAGCTGGTGGTTGTGGGCGGCCATCGCCTTAATTATATTAAGCTTGATTTTAACTCGGCTAACATCCACGTTGCTGCTTAGCCTTTTCTTTAAACTTGAGCCTCTGGCCGATAAGAGACTGAGAAGGAGACTGGTGAATCTGGCTAAGAGGGCAAAAGCGCCTATTCTTGGGGTGTTTACCATTAATCTAAGCAGCAAGAGCACCACCGCGAATGCTATGCTGGCCGGATGGGGCGGAACCAGGAGAATTATCCTGACCGATACGCTGCTCCAGAAATATACACCTGACGAGATAGAGGTGGTGCTGGCGCACGAGCTAGGACATCATCTGCATAAAGACATTTTCAAAATTATTGTATTGCAGGCTGGAATGATTTTAGTGGGCCTGTACCTGTCGAATCTGGTACTGAGGGCCAGCCTTGTACCGTTTGGTTTTCAGGGGATTGCTGATGCGGCAGCCCTGCCTCTGCTGTTTTTGTTCATGGCCGTTTTGATGGTGATAGTCACGCCACTGATCAATGCCTTTAGCCGACGAGTGGAGGTATCGGCTGATGAAACAGCACTCGAATTAACGTCTAATCCGGAAGCTTTTATCGCAGCGATGACCAGGCTCACTAACCAGAATCTAAGCGTGGCCGACCCCGGCCGTTGGGTGGAACTGTTATTTTATGACCATCCGCCTTATACTAAGCGGGTAAATTTGGCCAAACGTTATGGTCTTAATTTAGTCAGGGAGGTCAGAGATTAAACTTATACTAGTGAGACACGGAGAGACGCCGTGGAACCAGGAACGGCGAATCCAGGGTGGCAGCAGCGATGTCGAGTTGAGCGAGGTGGGGAAGGAGCAGGCAGCCAGAGTAGGGCTGGCATTAAAGAACACGGAAATAGATGCCATCTATTCCAGTCCGCTTAAACGCGCTTTGGAAACAGCGCAGGCTATAGCAGACCACCATAACCTTAAAGTGCAGGTGGAACCTGATTTGAGGGAGATGGAGGTCGGCGATTTAGAAGGTGTATCTATCGCCGAACTCGGGACAACTTTCAGCCAGTTTTTACTCAACTGGCGGCAGGGCATGGGCACGGAAAAGCTGCCCGGCGGCGAGAGTATGGCTGAGCTGGCTGACAGGGTCTGGGCTATAATTCAGTCGATAAAGAGCAAGCATGACGATGGAAATATAGTCGTGGTCAGTCACTTTTTTACCTGCGTGGCAACTATCTGCAGAGCGCTTGGCTGGCCGATAACCACGGTTGAACGGATTAGAGTACAGACGGGAAGTATCAGTACTATCGAATTTGCCGACGGGCGGCCATGCCTGGTGGCGCTGGGCGATACATGCCATCTTATGGGGGAATAATTGGCCACGAAAAACAAGAGTCTGGAGCAAAGAGTCATCGACTTTATCCGCGAGCAGAACCTTATTTCTGGCGGCGACAGAGTGGTAGTTGCCGTTTCAGGCGGCGCTGACTCCGTCTGCTTGCTTCATATCCTGGCAAGACATAAAAAAAATTGGGGCGCTGAGTTGCACGTAGCTCATCTAAATCACCAGCTTCGAGGGCGTGAGTCCGATGCTGACGCCGAGTATGTTTCCAGATTGGCAGTTAAGCTGGGTCTGCAGGCTACCGTAGAAAGCCGGGATGTGGCGGCGTACCGCGATGGGGAGGGCGGATCCTTGGAGGAAGCCGCTAGAGAAGTCCGCTACGGCTTTTTGTCTGAAGTAGCGGCAAAGTGTGATACCAACAGGGTGGTGGTGGGGCATACCTGTGATGACCATGTAGAGACCGTTCTGCTGCATTTGCTGAGGGGGTCTGGTACAGCAGGGCTGGTGGGACTGAGGCCTCGCTCGATACTACGAAGCGCAGATGGCCGGCAGATTGAAGTGATAAGGCCGTTGATGGAAGTGACGCGGCAGGAAACGGTGAGCTACTGCGGTCGATACCGACTGGCTCCTCGAAGCGATTCTTCCAATGAATCCCCTTCTTTTTTACGAAACCGCATCCGTATGGAGTTACTACCAGTGCTCAGGAGCTATAATCCAGATATTGATGGGGCGCTGGTCAGGCTGGCCGAGATAGCCGCAGACGATGTTTCTTTTTTAGAGCAACAGGTTTCTCTGCTGTGGCCGGAGGTGGTCAGCGAGCAAGATGGTGCACTTCATCTGGACACGGATAAGTTACGTACTCGTCCTGCAGCTATACAAAGGCAGCTCTTTAGAAGAGCTATAAAGCAATTAAGGGGCGACCTTAAAGACATTGAGGCCGATCACATTGAAACCATGCTGCAGGCACTATCAAAACCGGCCGGAAAGAAAATATATTTGCCTGATGGCTTAACGCTGCATACCGAATATAAAAATCTGGTTCTTACGCCCACCCGAACTCCTGTCTGCCCGTTGCCTGATATTCAGCGTACAGCAAGCGTTCACATACCTGGATGTACCGATCTATCCGGGTGGCGAGTTAGAGCCGAGTTGGTTCGCGAGTCAGATGGTGGTGACAATGGCCTGACTGCCCACCTTGATATGGATAAGGTCGGCAGGAAAATGACAGTCAGGCGGCGCCGGCCGGGCGACCGTTTTCAGCCGTTGGGTATGAATCAAATTAAGAAACTACAGGATTTTATGGTCGATTCCAGAATTCCGCAGTCATGGAGAGACCGCGTGCCTCTGGTATGCTCGGACAAACAGATTTTGTGGGTCGTCGGCTGGAGAATCGACGACCGGGTTAAGGTTACCGGTAAGACGAAGAACATACTGCGTCTGCAATTCGAAAGGTTGATTTAATGGCCGTTGATTCCGAGTTGCGAATACGGCGGATGAGGATAGATGAGGCCCTGCCCAAGCTCGACTATTATCTTAATGCCGCCTTCATGGCAGGGCTGCCATGGGTACGCATCGTTCACGGCAAAGGAACGGGGGTGTTGAGGCAGACAGTACATGAGACCCTTACGGGACATCCACTGGTCAAGTCGTTCCGTTTAGGCGACTGGGGTGAGGGAGGCACCGGCGTGACTATTGTTGAGCTGGCTAACCATTGAGGCCCCGTAAATCGAATAACAAGAACCAAGAAATGA
Organism: uncultured Dehalococcoidales bacterium; assembly: GCA_964413085.1. Lineage (GTDB taxonomy): Bacteria > Chloroflexota > Dehalococcoidia > GIF9 > UBA5629 > 9FT-COMBO-48-23. Next base: position 23,728 of record CAYPRI010000016.1, on the reverse strand, counting down.
ATACCAAGACGGTTGTAGTCCAGAGACATATGTGGTTCGACGAAAAAGAGTTGCGCCTGACATTTCCTGAATCATGGGAAGTCGTAACCTGTCTGATGAAAGGGCATAAAGCCCCGCGCATAACTACCAACCAGATAAGCGCTGCGTTCGAGAATCCTGTTGGCAGTCCGAGGCTTGGTGAACTGGCCAGAGGAAAAAACAAAGTGGCGGTTATCTTCGATGACATATCCCGCCCTACCAGGGTCGCCGATTTGATACCCTATGTTTTGAAGGAACTGGAGCATGCCGGCATTTCTGAGCAGGCCATAAGATTTATCTGCGCCAGCGGTGCTCACGGGGCGCACTCCTATCAGGACTTCCGGAAGAAGCTGGGCCAGAAAATAATGGACGGATTCCCGGTCTATAACCATAACATCTATGAGAACTGCAGCTATGTCGGTCAGACTTCACAGGGGACGCCGATTTCCGTTAATTCTGAAGTCATGAGCTGCGATTTAAAAATCGGCATCGGGTCGGTAATTCCGCATCCTCAGAGCGGCTTCGGTGGCGGCGGCAAGATTGTCCTACCGGGCATAGCCTTCATTGATTCCATTGAGGCCTTTCACCGGCTTGAAATAAAGGCCAGGGAAAGTGGATTGGTGGATAAGGTTGGGCCAGGCAACTATGTGGAAAATCCCATGGTGAAGGATTTTAACGAGGCTGCCAGGATGATCGGCCTTAACTTCAAAATCGACACGATTGTCAACGGGAACGGGGAACCGTGCACCATATTTGCCGGAGAACCCGAGGCTGAATACTTCGAGGCAGTGAAGTTTGCTGTTAAGCATTACGATACGAAACCCGTATCGGGAACTGATATAGCTGTGGTAAATACATGCAGCAAGGGCAGCGAAGGAATAGTCGGATTGATAATCGGCATACAGATGCTGATGGAAAAGGGCGGAGACCTGGTATTGATAATGGACTGTCCCTCGGGACAGGTAGTGCACTATCTACTCGGCAGTTTTGGTACGGAAGCCAGAGGCCGTTTGTTCAGTGCCCTTAATTTCAAATTGCCGTGGTTGAAACGGTTTGTGGTATTATCTCCCCAGTTCGAAAGTTCAATGACCGATTGGATGGCAATACCTGACACAATTTGGGTAAAATCCTGGCGGGAGGCAATTGATATACTAAAGCAAGATTTTCCGGGTGCTGCCAGGGCAGCGGTTGTTCCTGACGGCACTATTCAATATCTATCCCTCTCGTGATACACGATTTATAGGCGGAGATTTGGAATGGGGACTCAGGTTTCAGAGCTGATAGTCCAGTTCAAGGACGAGGCTGCGAAGGCAGGCGCCGTATTACACGAAGTCACAAGGGTTGAAGATATCCGCGACTGTGTATTAAAGCTGGCGCAGGAGCGCAGCGTTAAGAGCGCGGTTAAATCGAATTCAAAACTGGCCGATGAAATCGATTTACGAGAGCATCTCGAAAATGCTGGCGTCGAAGTGAAGGAGGCTGATTTTAAGCAGTGGCTGGCACAACTGGCCGGGAATAAAAAGACCGAACGAGAAAGTATTGAGCAGGTGGCTAAGCTAATTTCCGTAGCATCCGGCCAAGACCTTGACCCCGACCCACAAGTTCTTCTAAGTGCAGCCAATCGAAGCATAAAGCAATACTGCATCGACGCGGATATGGGCATCTCCGAGGCAGGAGCAGCTATAGCTGAAACGGGGACCCTGGTTATTCTGGGAAATGAAGGCGTCAGTCGTCTAGTTGCGGTGTTACCCCGCATACATATAACTCTGTTAAAAGCGCAGGATATAGTCCCGCTGATGGAAGATGTTTTTATAAAATTTAAAATACGTGCCGGCAATGAAACGGGTCAGGTTGTGCCCAGTTATGTCACCTATATAGCGGGGCGAAATACGACCGCTGATATACCCGGTGCAGTGCTGTCCAGAGCTCAGGGACCGGCAGAAGAGCACGTCGTAATTGTAAATAAGAGCGCCGTCGGGGATGTGTCATGAGCCGGGCCATGGCTAAACGCGTGCACCGGGCGCTGGATGATGAGAACCTTCAGACAGCGCTAACCAGATTGCTCGGGCTAATTAAATTCGTACGACAGATCGCATTTGCCGACCTGGACTTTGACTATTTGAGCCGCGAGATCAGGCGTATAAAGGAAGATTCCATTGCCAACCTGCCGGAACTTGTGGAACAGTTTAAGTCAGAAGCGACCAAAGCGGGCGCCATCGTGTATGAAGCCGAGGATGATGATGATGCCCGTAAATACATATCGACGGTGGCCAAAGAATACGGTGTAAAAAATATCGTCAAATCCAAGTCAATGCTGGGTGAGGAGATCGGATTGAGGGAGCATCTGGAAAAAGCCGGCATCAGGGTAACCGAAACCGACATCGGTGAGTGGATTGTACAGCTGGCTGGAGAAAGGCCGGCACATCTGGTTGGACCGGCAGTACATAAAACTATGGAACAGGTGACTGAACTTATATCTAAGGCGACCGGCCAGCAACTTGGGACCGAGCCGCAAGCCGTACTGGATGCTGTACGCGCTGCACTAAGACAGGCATACATAACTGCCGATATGGGGATTTCAGGAGCAAATATAGCTATAGCCGAGACCGGGACACTGGTGATTGTTACCAACGAAGGCAATGGTTGCATGTCTACAACCATGCCTCCGGTTCACCTGGCGGTTGTCGGTTACGAAAAAATTGTCCCGGCTTGGAAAGACGCCGCGGCTATTTTCAGGTTGCTGAGCCGATGCACAGCTGGCATGAAAATGCCGGTGTACGTCTCTCATATCACCGGGCCAAGCCGTACCGATGCTATACCCGGCCCGGTTCTACGTGGTGCCGGCGGTCCCGGCGAAGTCCATATAGTGCTTGTCGATAACGGTCGATGGCAGATGAGGGGAACAGATGAGTTCAGGGAAGCCCTGTACTGCATTAAATGCGGTGCCTGTCTCAATGTGTGCCCTGTTTTTGCCTCGGTTGCCGGGCAGACCTATGGATATATTTATCAGGGGGGGATTGGCGCCATATTAACCGCTTTTTTACATGATGTCACCCAAGCGGAGGACGTGGCCAGTTTATGTCTTGGATGCATGGCGTGTAAGGCGGCCTGCCCGGCTCGAATCGATATACCGCGCATGGTAACGCAATTAAAAGCCAGCCTCGCAGAGGAGAAAGGCTTACCCTTCTTCAAAAGAATAGCCTATCGTCGCATTTTAAGGAAACCATCCACCATGGACGGGCTAATAAAGTTCGGTACATATTTACAAAAACCATTTATCGATAATGACCTTACTATTCGCGGCATCCCGGTTTTCTTGAATGCTATAACAAAAACCATCAGCCTTCCACCATTGGCACGCGTGCCTTTGCCCGCCAGGTTAAAGGATTATTCCTCGCCTAAGCCGACCGGTAAACCTAAAGTAGCCTTATATTCGGGATGCATTGGTTCCTACCTCTATCCGGAAGTAGGCGAACATGTCGTTAAGATACTTAGCGAATCAGGGACTGAGCCTTATTATCCCACGGGCCAGGCCTGCTGTGGCGCACCCGCCTATTTTGCAGGAGATTTTGAGGCGGCACTGAGTCTGGCTAAAATAAATATCGCGGCGCTCGAAGAAATGAAACCCGACTATATTGTCACCGTGTGCCCCGGCTGCGCCGGCGTATTGAAGCGAGAATATCTTAACCTGACCACCTCCGACCCGCGGTGGAACCAGCGAGCCAGAGGTGTAGCCAACAGGATTCGTGATTTCTCGCAACTGCTTCTGGAGCTAAATTCATCCAGGCGGACAAAGCCCACACGGAATCTAAAAGTTACTTACCACGACCCCTGCCATCTGAAAAGAGGCACTGGTATTTTCACTGAGCCCAGGACCTTGTTGCAGCAAGAGGGATTCGAGCTGGTGGAAATGGCGGATTCCGATACCTGCTGCGGTTTTGGCGGCCATGTAGTGCTCAGCTATCCCGAGCTGTCGCAATCCATCTTGAAACGCAAGCTGGATAATATAGAAGCTACTGGGGTGCAAATAGTGGTTACTAACTGCCTGCCCTGTGTACTACAGATTCGTGGAGGCCTGGATAAGCGGCGCAGCCAGATTAAGGTAATGCACACTGCTGAGCTGCTGGCAACCGGTTTCACCAGGTCAATGTAGAGTTTAGTGGCTCAATCGATGTGAACCCTTGACTTCGGGCCGCTTTTTACCTCTTTTATCTTCGCGGCAATTTTCCTGCCGAATTCCACGCACGCTTCGACATTGCTTCGTTCCGGCCTCTGCATCAACTTCAGGCCGGGCTCTATAACGTTCATCTCGAAGATATGCTTCATGGTGTCGGTGAGCATCTGGA
>CAYPRI010000016.1:13664-19264 GCA_964413085.1 uncultured Dehalococcoidales bacterium | reverse complement strand
GGCTCTATAACGTTCATCTCGAAGATATGCTTCATGGTGTCGGTGAGCATCTGGACGGACTCGCCGCTCCATGAATAAGGCCCGAAAGCGGCTCCGACCTTTCCTTTCAGGTTCAGTTTTTGAATTTCTAAAAGGAATGACTTCATCGATGGCAGTAGATCGTGATAATAAGTGGGGCAGCCCAGAACTACCGCGTCTGCTTTCGGCAGGTCGCCTTTCTTAATCTTTTCCACATTTTTTACCTTGACGTCAATTCCGGCTTCCTTTAGGCCTGAGCTGATCGCTACCGCCATTATTTCCGTAGTACCGGTCCTCGTGCTATAAATAATTGCCGCTTTATGCATTTCGATTGGTTTTTTTGACAGTCGTTTGGCTATCGTACTGCTCCTAGCGCTCTCTTACCTCTGCCGCAAAACCACTGTCTGCCAGCACCTTTATGATTTTCGCGGGGTCCGCATTGTCAAGATGAAGTACCAATTCAGGCTGCTCACCGTCAGCGGTTGGCATGGTATGTACGGAGAGTATCTTTACTTTCTTTTGGCCGACAACCTCCATGACATCCATAATCTCCATTATCTGCTGTATGCATTTAGGCGTTCCGCAGTTGTGGATTAATAGTCTGACACCGGGCCTGCCGATTCCGAGCATGGGATTGAGGATTTTGTAGAAGAAATCATCGGTAGTGACAATACCCACCAGGGTTCTGTCCTCTACTACAGGCAGGGCACCAACCCCTTTATTCTGTGCCAGTGCAACGGCGCTCTCTACCGTCATGTCAGGGCTGACAGTGACCAGATTCTTGGACATTATATCTTTAACTGTCATTTTTGCCAGCAGATAATTGATTTCCCAAACGCTCAGACTGGAGGCAGGTGACGGGCTGGCACGAGTTATACCGTCGCGGCTTATCATACCGACGAGCTTCCCTTTATCTACCACAGGTAACCTTCGTACACTATGTGCGTTCATGATTTTCCTGGCTTCCATTATAGGAGTGTCACTGGATACACTAACCACATCCCAGGTCATGATATCTCTAATTTTCATCTTCCCCCCTTTATTTTTTAGAAATTGTATCATTGTAACCTAAAAGTCACACAATTGCAGTGAAATAATAAAAGATTGGTAAAGTTTTGTATAGTGTTGCAGCTTAATATTGAGGAGGCAATCACAATCCTTTCCATTCTAATCCTCTGTTCCCTTACCGGTCGGGTTCGGCTCCTCGGCAAGTACGTGCTGCTTGCGAAGCGGGATCTCTCTTAAGAAAAAGTTTATGATAAAAGCAGGAATGGTTATAGCTAATGCTATAATGAAGACTTCAACCAGACCGGCATTGAGCGACTGGCGCAAAATATCGAGTGTTTGCTGATAGAGTTCTGCACCTTGTGAACCGGCCTGGTTCAGCAGCGTCTGCAGTTGAGTTTGTGCTTGCGGACTTACAAGTACTTCAGGATTCTTCGCCATTAATGGAAGCACCTGCGGCGGAATTAAATTCTTAATCGTTTCAGGTAGCTTGGCGATGAAATCGGAAGTGAAACGGTTGGTCATAACTGAGCCAAGTATGGCCAGACCAACAGCTCCACCCATGGAGCGGAAAAACGGCACAGCGGAAGTGGCGGCACCCAGTATATTGTAGGGAACAGCGTTCTGCAGAGCTATGGTATAGAGAGGCAGCGTAATACCCAGCCCAAAACCCACCAAGACTATGTCCACCATAGCAATAGCGTAGCTCGTTTCCGGTGTTATTTGAGTCAGAAGACCCAAGCCTATGACCATGAAAGCCAGGCCTACGGCCCCTTGAATTCGATAATGGCCACCTGTCCTTGACAAGACCTGCCCGGAGCTGAAGCTGCCGAATACCTGACCGAGAACCATTGGCGTTAAAAAACTGCCGCTCTGTGTAGCCGAAAGCCCCAGTACGCCCTGAAAGAAAAGCGGAATAATTATAATGCTGCCGAACATGGTGAAGCCGGTTAGAAAGATTATAGGAATCGATACTGCCACGATTGGATTTCTGAAAATTTCGAGGGGCACGATGGGCTCTTCTGCTTTGCGTTCAACCACAGGAAAAATGACGGCCGCCACTACAGACACGACGAATAAAGAAATCACCGGAACCGAAGCCCACGGATACTCGGTACCACCCCAGGAAAGAGCCAGCAGCAGAGGTATCAGAATAACTATCAGCGTGGTTATTCCCGCCCAATCGATTTGATGCTTTAAGTTGTCGAGCCGGAAATTAGGGAAAAAGAAGGCGAAAAGGATAATGACCACGATACCCATGGGAATGTTTATATAGAAAATCCAGTGCCAGGAAAAGGCGTCAGTGATGAATCCACCGAGTGATGGGCCGATAACTGCTGAGATACCAAACACGGCGCTGACAAATCCTTGGTATTTACCGCGCTCAGCCGGCGGGAAAATATCGCCTATGACAGTGAAGGCGTTGGCCATCATTATTCCGGCGCCTATACCCTGCAGCGCGCGGAAGATAATTATCTGCGTTAGCGTCTGGCTGAGCCCGCAAAGTAGCGAACCCACGATAAAAATCGTGGTTCCCGCCGTGTAGAAGTGCTTCCGACCATACATGTCGGTTAACTTGCCCGTTATGGGCAAAATGACGGTTGAGGTTACCAGATAAGCCGTGGCCAACCAGGTGTAGTGTGTGAATCCGCCGAGGTCGGCGATAATTTGAGGCATGGCAGTGCTGACGATAGTCTGGTCGAGTGAGCTTAAAAATATTGCCATGAGCACTCCGGCTAGCGTGATCATCACTTGCCTTCGTGGCAGGGAACGCAGACCTACAACCTCTTGCTGCTGACTATCCGTGGTCACGTGAATTTGCCTTAACTTTGATATTGATGAATCGTGGTATTTCCGGTGTTGCCGGGGTTATGAATCATGTTTTAATCGGCCTGGCTACCAACACCGGTTTATCGCCCGCCTGCAGCACCTTTTCGGTAACGCTGCCCAGAACCCACCTGCCTACTCCAGATAGCCCGTGAGATGAAATTGTTATCAGATCGACATTATTGCTCTCTGCGTATTCTATGATTCGCTCCGCAGCCGAGCCCCAAACTATTTCTATAGAAGTCTTGATGCCTTTTTGTTTAAGCGGTTTTTCCACCTTGTCCAGATACGCTCTGGCGGCGGCCTTGATATTTTCTTCGCCCTGGGGGATTGAAGACAGGGCTACGCTTTCAAAGCCGGCTACGATTCTTAGAGGTTCCAGAACCTGTAATAACACGAGCTCGGCATCCAGTACCTCAGCCAGAATTTCAGCACATTCAATTATTGTTTCTCCTGTTTTTGAGCCATCCAGCGGTACCAGAATTTTCTTAATTAACCTTTTTTGTTTAAGCGCAGCATCGTTAACCGGCTTCCTGATAAGCAGGACCGGCTTGGTAGTAGACCACAGCACTTTAACAGCTATGTTCCCCAGGAGTTTTGTCTCATGGCCAGACGAGCCGTAACTGGCCATGGCGATGAGGGTAACATTTATGGTATCGGCGAAGCGAAGCAACTGCTGTGCCGGTTTACCCTGAAGCACCTCACTTTGTATCTTAACCGGTTTTGCAGGTTCGAAAGCGTTGATTTCGCTTTGAATCTGGTTCACCATGCGCTCCAGATAATATTTATGCAGGTGACTCATATCATCCGGAGACTCATAGACGCTCACTATAGTAATCTCAGCACCTAGTTTAGCTGCCAGCTCTTCTATGTAAGGTATGACAATTTCAGCAGCATTTGACCCATCCAGAGGGACCAAGATTTTTCGATACATTTTGTTACCTTAAATTTTTCAGGCCACCAATAATACTAGTCTACTACCTCAATTTCCCATTCACAAGCATTAGATTCTTTGTTGGACCAGTTCCAAAGATTTGTAGATTCGATAATATATACAGGCCGTCCCCGGTCTGATCAAAGAATAAGGATTACTCGCGTCTCTTGTTCCCGGAGAGATCGGAGTAATCCTTATTCTATTAACCTACTGCATTAATCTAATGAACCTGAAGCGTGACGCTCCCCGTACTGGTGCCGTAAGTGTTGGTTGCTGTCAGAACATAGGTAGTGGTAGTGGCTGGCGATACCGTCGTTGAGCCGCTCGATGGCACTGCACCGATGCCCGAAATGATAACAGTATTAGCGCCTGTGACGTGCCAGATTAAGGTGGCGGTGTGCCCGGCGGAAATTGTGCTGGGAGTGACGTGAAAAATATCAATGAAAGGACCGTGTATGTACGGATAACCGTACTCGTAAGGATAAGGGTAAGGGTACCCGTAGGGATAACCGAAGGGCAGTTCGTAGGGATAATAGTTGCCAACGGTTAATACAGCAGTCTTGCTGACAGCGCAACAACTGCTGCTGGCCGTTAAAGTATAGGTCGTGGTGTAGTACGGATAAACCACTTTTGAGCCGACCTGCGGAACGTCGCCGATGCCCTGGTCTATGCTGACCGAAGTGGCTCCGGTTACATCCCAGTGAAGCGTGGCAAAGCCACCTACGCCGATAATATTCGGATCAATAGTGAACACAGCAGTTATAGGTGCATTGACTGTAAGGACCACCGATTTGCTTACCGTGCCTGCGGGGCCGCTAGCCGTCAGAGTATATGTACTAGTAGTCGTAGGCGATATCAGTTGATTACCTGTCAGCGGCACGGCGCCTATGCCTTGGTCAATGGAAGCAGAGGTGGCACCTGACACATTCCATATTAAAGCTGCCGAGCTGCCGGATATGATAACGGCTGGATTCACATCGATATTTATTATGATGGGCGCGGGATTTACGCTTACCACAATTGATCTAGTTGCGGTGCCGGCAAAGTTACTTGCACTCAATGTATAGACCGTGGTGGACGTAGGAAAAACAATCTGATTTCCAGCTGCAGGTACTGCACCAAGACCCTGATCGATGGAGACGGATGTGGTACCTGATACATTCCACACGAGAGTTGTTGATTGCCCTGCGGTAATGACAGTCGGACTGGCCTCGAAGGTGTTAATACTGGGCAGCAGTGAGACGCAGCTTGGACTTACTACAAGAAGTAAGGATAGGAGTAATAACGGAATAAATTTCTTCATAGCATCATCTCCTGACGTTCATTCGTTTATATTCTATGAGCCAGAACGTTAAGAAGTCATAAAATCATCGGAGTATTAGATAAAATAAATATAAAATTGATGATTCGGGATTTCGCTCACGATTGTCAGACTCTTGACAAGCACACCAGCAGTTCATAAAGTGATAATAAGAGTAATTCGGATATTCTTAGGAAAGATGCTGCAGGAGGCTGAAATGGATAAAGAAGTATCTATCTTCGGATTTGCTGGCAGTCTGCGAAAGGGTTCATACAACCGGGCTATGCTGAGAGCTGCTGCGGAACTGCTACCGGAGGGAGCGCGATTGGAAGTATTCGAACTTGACGAAATACCGCCGTTCAATCAAGACCTGGAAAAGAAAATGCCGGAAATAGTCAAAGAATTCAAGGCCAAAATAAGGGCTGCCGATGCCATATTAATAGCTACTCCAGAACACAACTATTCGGTGCCGGGAGTTCTTAAGAATGCCATCGACTGGGCTTCGAGGCCATACGG
>CAYPRI010000016.1:0-13564 GCA_964413085.1 uncultured Dehalococcoidales bacterium | reverse complement strand
ATTCGGTGCCGGGAGTTCTTAAGAATGCCATCGACTGGGCTTCGAGGCCATACGGGGATAATTCTTTTGAGGGGAAACCAGTTGCCATTATGAGCGCGTCGACGGGGATGCTGGGAGGCGTCAGGGCTCAATATCACCTGAGGCAGACGTTTGTTTTCCTGGATATGCAGCCTGTAAATAGGCCGGAGGTAATTGTGACCTTTGCCGGTCAAAAAATTGACGAGCAGGGCAGGTTGACCGACGAAACTACCAGAAAAATAGTAAAGCAGTTGCTCGAGGCTCTAGTTGTCTGGACCAAAAGACTGAAGTAGTGGAACCTCAATCAAACAAGTCTTTTTCCCTGCGCTCGCTCCGTGGTATGGCCAGATTCAGATACTCTTTTTGCCTGAAACCCGAGGCTTTGCCTTCACGGAACATCTCGATTAAGTCACGGGCATCCTGCTGGGACCTGTGAGCCGAGAGTGCCTTGATCTTTGAATCAAAGTATTTGGAAATATCTATAGCAATAGTAACCTCGTCATCTGGTCGGGTGGCTACGCCGTACTCATTGGCGTCAGGCAGAGCGCTGGCAGCAATTGTTACGTAGTACAGCTTCCGCGGCCCTTTGCCTTCTGCGGAAAGGTTCTTGAAGGCTTTGGTGGCAGCCTTACCCACTGTGATATGGTCCATATGACCGCTTATGCCGTCCGGCCCGAAGGTGATAACGATTTCCGATTCGACGCGCCTCATTATATCGGCAATTTTGCCAGCGACTTCGTCAATGTCAGCTTTATATAGTTCTCCATCCATATAGCCGAGCAAGTAGACATTTCTTATACCCATGATACTGGCTGCGGCGCGCAGTTCGGCCTCGCGTGCGGTACCGGTGTCTATCCCCTCGGGAACCTCGAGTCGCGAGCCTTTCTCACCGCGGGTGGCGGTTATCAGGTCTACGGGGACGCGCTGCTCGGTATACTTTTTAACGGTACCTGAGACTCCAGAGCTTTCATCGTCCGGATGGGCGAAAACGAGAAATATTGAACGGTTCATCGGTATCGTATAGTTCGAAAATTATTAGAGCTAAGCACTTTCTACGATGGCTGAGGGGTGCTCCTGAAACGGATGCGTTCGCGCTACAAGTGAAAAGAGATAAGGATACTTAGATTTAAGGTGCGACACGTAGAACAGCCATTCAACCATCAGCAGACTATAAACACGCTTTGTGTCTCCAGCGAGATGCTTGAAATCAGCTTTTGGCAGGTCGGTCAAGGATTCGCGAGCTTCGAGTTCCTCGGTCAGATGGAAGGTCGCCCACAATAAATCGGTAAAGCGTTCATGCTCCAGCAGGTTGGGATTTTCCAGAAGCGCCAGTAGAAATTGCCGTTTCTGGACTAAAAACTTCTTGAGATCGTGAAGGTCAACGCGGTTTAAATCGGCTTCACCCTTTATGGTTTTGGCGAACGCTATCGCTTCCTTAAAATCGTCGCTTTTCCAGCTCTGCTTTACATTGAGGTGCCGGCGAATTTCGTCATTTTTTTCAAAGCAAACGAGTAGCTTTTGAAGTAAATCATTTCCCACTTCGCTGAAAAAAGAACCTACGACCATATTTAGTTTTTGCATGATAGCTTGCTTCTCTCTGGCGGCGAGCACGCGTTCAATTACAATAACCACCAGGAATACCTCAAGCGGTAGAAATGCCAGGTCGCCCACCATATATATGAATATGTGATGCACGTCGTGGAAAATTAGATAGTGAACGAAATAAAGCAGGGCTGACAGTGCAATAAAACTGAAAGCAAGAATAATAAAGGTTTGATAACGTTTCATTGTATTATCGTGGCAGCAATGCCCATTGCTTATTTTTCCTTACCTGATGATAACATAATTTCAATCAAAAGCGGAAAAGCACCAGGATTTGGATGAATAGGGTGCAATGTTTCATTGCTTGACATCGAATATTTAATATTGTAAAATTAGTTGCTAATGAGAATGATTAGCAAATATGTATTTTTACAAGTAGACATTAAGGCTGGACTCGAATATGGCAACAAGAACAAAGCAGGAGACGGGAGTCAGGAAAATACTGAACGATTCCAGACAGCGGGTAACAACCCAGCGAGCTCTTCTGCTGGACCTGCTACACCGCAGTCACGGGCATGTTGACGCCGACGGGCTTTATCGTAGCGCCAAGAAGAAGAACCCGCGGATTAGCCTGTCGACAGTCTATCGGAACTTGCAGCTTTTTAAGAAAATGGGGCTGGTTGATGAGCGCCACTTCGATGAGGAGCACCATCACTATGAGGTGAAGTCGGGTGAGGAACACCAGCATCTGCTGTGTGTCAATTGCGGCAAAGTGGTTGAGTTCGATTATCCTGCCGGGCGAAAGTTTAGACAGGATATTGCCCGTAAGTACGACTTCGATATTACGGGTGTTGAAGTCCACGTAACGGGTCTGTGCTCCAGCTGCCGTCAGAGTCAAAGAAATAAGTAGTGAACAGGAGATAGGGGGACATTTATGTTGGCGGATAGACAATTGACCTTGGGTCAAATGGGTGCCGGGCAGACGGGCACAATTATTCAAATTCTAGGCGGTCGTGGATTGAACCGGCGACTTGACGCCATGGGTATAAGACCGGGAAAGAAAGTGACCAAAATAAGTAGTATGCTTTTTAATGGTCCGGTTACTCTCAGGACGGACCATACACAGATAGCAGTTGGCTTTGGCATGGCCCAGAAAATCCTGGTTGAGATCGAAAAGCCCACTTAAGCCCACACAGGCAACCGATGAAAATACTACTAATGGGCAATCCCAATGTGGGTAAGAGCGTCATCTTTTCCCGACTTACCGGCACTCGTACTATTGCCTCGAACTATCCCGGTACCACGGTCGGATTCACCAAAGGATCGCTGAGGTTAGGGCAGGAACAAGCTGAGATAATCGACGTCCCGGGCACTTATACGCTCGAACCTACCAGTAAAGCTGAAGAAGTAGCTGCTGAGATGCTGAAAGAGGGGGACCTCATAATTAATGTGGTTGATGCCACCAATTTGGAGAGAAATCTCAACCTCACCCTGCAGCTATTGGAAAGACCAGTGCCTGTGATAGTTGCCCTCAATATGTGGGACGATACACGCCATAAGGGGATAAAAATCGATGTAGACCATCTTCAGGAGCTTCTGGGGGCACCCGTAGTACCGACCGTGGGTGTGACCGGGCAGGGAATCAGGGAACTGATCGGCCGTCTTCATGAAGCGACTGTGCCCCAGGTAGCCCACCTAACCAATGACGAAAGATGGGCGAAAATCGGCGACATCGTCAGTCAGGTTCAGGCGTTGAGCCACCGCCATCACACCTGGCGCGAGGTTCTGGAAGATGCCAGCAGCCATCCGGTAGCTGGCGCCGCCATTGCTGTGGTAGTTCTTATTGTCGCTTTCTTCGTCATCCGTTTTATCGGTGAAGGAACCATCAACTATATTACCGACCCATTGTTTAATCGCCTGTGGACGCCGGTGCTTATGAAGCTGAGCGTGGTTTTGGGGTCCGGAGGTTTCTGGCACGATATTTTAGTAGGTAAGCTGATTGATGGACAAATCGACTATTATCAATCGCTCGGATTGCTCAGTACCGCGCTTTATATAGAGTTCGGTGTGGTCATACCGTACATCGTTGCCTTTTATTTCATACTGGGCATACTCGAGGATATAGGCTATCTGCCCCGGTTGGCTGTTTTAATGGACACCTTGCTGCACCGTTTGGGCTTGCATGGATATGCCATAATACCGACTATTCTTGGTTTCGGCTGCAACGTGCCGGCAATAATGGCTACCAGAATCCTGGAAAGCCGCAGGGAACGCTTTATAGCGGCTACCCTTGTCTCAGTAGCTGTTCCCTGCGCTGCCTTACAGGCTATGATTGTCGGCCTGGTCGGTAAATACGGCATGCAGTATGTGGCCATCGTTTACGGCAGCCTGTTTATCTCGTGGATTGTTATCGGGCTTCTACTCAACCGAATAATGAAAGGGTTCAGCCCGGAAATGATAATGGAGATACCGCCTTATCGCTGGCCACCGTGGCGTGTTATCGGTGAGAAGTTGTGGTTAAGAATGTTCAGTTTTATAAAGGAAGCTTTACCGATAGTGACGGGAGCGGTGCTGGTGGTTAATATTCTTTATATGTTGAATATCTTCAACTATATAGCTAATGTAACAGCGCCAATTATTACCGGACTTCTGGGGCTGCCAAAAGATACGGTAGTGGCACTGGCGGTCGGTTTTTTGCGCAAGGACGTAGCCATGGGTTTGCTGGCTCCGCTGGGCTTAACCGCCAAACAGCTGGTGATAAGCGCCACCCTTCTGGCAATGTCTTTCCCCTGTGTGGCAACCTTTGCCGTACTGGCCCGGGAGCTCGGCATTATAGACATGCTAAAAGCTACAGGAATCATGATAGTCACAGCGATGGTTTTCGGTATATTACTCAATCTGATTCTCTGATAGCTTGACAGCGGGCTTATAATCTATAATATTAGCCACAAAGGTCCAAGAAAGGAGTCGGCATGCTCGCGGAACGCACCAAATCTCGTGGATATGCAGGAGCTGCTAAACAAAAGAAAACCCAACCTCGAGTATATGAATTTCCCATTAAAGGTGGCGTAATCAGGCGTAGGCTAATACGCCCGACGACTAAGATATCCTTTAAAATCGTCCGTCCCATTGTCGAAGGCGCGCTGAGAGCGGTAATAAATTTTCAGATAAAGGATAAGGAAAATCTACCGAAAGAAGGGGCCATCATCGCGGTCTTCAATCACCTTAACTTGATCGACCCGCCTCTGCATATAATCGGCATCTTACCTCGTGATAGCATAATTATGGCCAAGGAAGAGTTGTTCTTTTACTGGCCAATGCCCGTGTTCCGCTTCTTAATGGATGTTGCTGAGGCATATCCGGTGCGCCGGCGCGGAACGGCTGAGGAAAGGCGCAAGGCAGTTAAATACGCAGAAAATGTTCTGGCTAAAGGGCTTTTGTTCGGCATCTATCCTGAGGGAACACGGAGTAAAATGGGATGTCTTAAGGAAGCATACACGGGATGCGCGCTGATTGCCGTGGAGACGGGTGCCCCACTTATACCCGTGTCCATCACAGGAACGGAGAAATTGAAGGGGATCGGCTGGCTCAGCCGTCCCAAAGTTACTATCAGCTTCGGTAAACCATTTACTCTGCCGCCCATACAGGGCAGGCCGACCGAACAGAAGCTTAAAGAGCTCACCGAATTTATCATGAGTAAACTGGCCGGCGCTTTGCCTCCGGAATACCGCGGTAGATACCCGCCCTGCTGAACTATCCCTCCAGAACTGATACATGGCTAAAGTAAAGGTTAAAAAAGCGCGTGAGCTCGGTTCTTGCTTTGGTGTGCGCCGGGCTATCCGGATAATCGATAAGGCGGTTAAAGAATACCCCGAAATATCCACCTTGGGGCCCATAGTACACAATCGGCTGGTGGTAACCAAACTTGGTGCGTCGGGTGTAAAGGTTGTAAATGATCTTACCGGGATTAAGGGCGGCGTCCTCGCTATCGCCTCGCACGGAGCCCCGCCGCAACTACTAACACAGATTGAGGCGCGGAAGCTTCAGGTAATAGACACAACCTGTCCCATCGTCCGCAGCGCTCAAAAAGCAGCCAAGAAACTGGCTGATGCCGGATTTCGGGTCATCATATTCGGAGAAGCTACTCACCCGGAAGTAAAAGGCTTGCTGGGCTGGGCAGGAGACAATGCAGTGGCCACCATGAAAGGTTCGGAGGTTGCTAATTTGGAGTTGACACCGCGGCTGGGAATCATCGTCCAGACTACCCAGAGCCAATCCGGTTTTGCCCGGTTTTGCCAGGACGTTGTAAATACCGTTTTACCAGCAGTCCAGGAAATTCGAATAATCAACACGCTGTGTCAGGAAACGCAGAAGCGGCAGCAGGCTGCTGTGGAACTGGCCGGAGAAAGCGACCTGATGATAGTGGTTGGCGGCCATAACAGCGCCAATACCAAGCATCTGGCCGAGGTATGTATGCCATTGGTGGAGACTCATCTAATCGAAACTGCTGCCGAGATAAACAAAGGCTGGCTGAGAGGAAAACGAAATATCGGCGTCACGGCCGGCGCTTCCACACCAGATGAAGCTATTGATGCAGTGGTTACGAAACTGGAGTCACTTAGCGACAAAGATAAGCCACTATCCAAGTTGGTCGCTTAGCTTTCTTCCGCCAATGAGGTGAAAGTGGATGTGGGGCACCAGCTGGCCACCCTCGGGACCGGTGCTTATCGATAACCGGTAACCCCTTTCTGAGATACCTTCTTTTTTGGCCAGGTTTCTGGCCAGCAGTACGATGCTTCCCATCAGCGCTCGGTGGCTACCGGTTGTGTCGTTGAGCGAAGGAATGTGTTTCCTGGGGATGATCAGAATGTGCGTCGGCGCCTGCGGATTTATGTCGCGGAAAGCTAGAAGCTCCTTATCCTGATAAACAATGTCGGCCGGTATCTCTCCGGCTACAATACGGCAAAAGATACAGTCCATCGCTACGACACGCGAATTGAGAGGCAGGTAACTGTTCTTTTAATGCCCGGTATGGGGTGTATCTTTTCTGTGACCAGACTGCCGATAGCATTAAAGTCGTCATGTTCCACGACAGCGATGACATCGTAGGGTCCCGTTACCAGGTCAACCGATTTAATTTCCTTAACTTTTTGAGTCTGGAGCGTGGCTACGACGTCCTTGGTCCGGCCTACCTCCGTCTCAATCAATACAAAGGCCTTTGCTGGCATAATATCACCCCCTCGAATGAGATTCTAACCTATTGCTTTGGACTGGCGCAACTTAGTGATTTGCGACTTATTATAGCCTAACTCACGGAGTATTTCTTCTGTATGCTCCCCGGCTATCGGTGCCAGGGTTCTTACCTTGCCGGGTGTATTTGAAAGTTTGATGGCTATGCCCGGTTGTTTCACTTTTCCCAGGGTGGGGTGTTCGATCTCCAGGACCATTTTGCGGTGCAGCACCTGTGGGTCGTTGAATACTTCATCTAAGGAATAAACCTTGCCTACCGGCACATCCTTGCTCGTCAGGAATTCGAACCACTCATCACGAGTTCTGGTCCGAAATACCTGCTTAAGATAAGATGAGATTTCCTGCCATTTTTTACCTTCGGGTTTGTGCAGAAAATGTTCGGGTGAAATGCAGTAAGGTATGTATTCCTCTTTGCCCAGTGCCCGGCACAGGTTTTCCCAAAACCAGGGTTCGACGCAGCCTATGCTGATATAGCCGTCTCTGGTTCGATAGACGCCGTAGTAAGGGTAAGCGCCGTGGAGCCAGGTTTCGCCTCTATTGAACATGCAACCTCCGGCGAAATAGCTGCTGATAAGCCAGGTCATTATGCTCATGGCTCCATCCATGTAGGATATATCGACATACTGCCCCTTGCCCGTCTTGTCTCTGGCCAGGAGCGCTGCCAGTATACCGATAACACCATGAAGCGAGGCGCCGGCGAAATCAGCCAGCAGGTTGAGCGGAACGGAAGGCTGACGATGTGATTCGCCGATGATATTTAGCGCGCCGGCTATTGAAATATAGTTGATATCGTGGCCTGAAAAATCCCTGTAAGGGCCGTCCTGACCGTAACCGCTGAGTGAGCAATAGATGATTCTGGGATTAACATCTTTTATCTTGTCGTAGTCGATTCCTAACCGCTTCATCACACCGGGTCTAAAGCCTTCAACGACAACATCAGCCGTTTTCGCCAGCTTAATAAATACCTCCCGGCCCTTGTCAGACTTTAGATTCAGCCCGATGCTCCTTTTGTTCCGGTTCAGAGCGTCGAAAGCGGCTACTCTTTTCTCTTCGTCCGCTGTAAGTTTGCCCATCACACCGGCGCCCCGCGAGCTTTCACTAGACGCAGGACCAACCTTGACCACATCGGCCCCGAAATCAGCCAGTATCATTGTACAAAGTGCACCGGGTGGCAGATGGGCGAGGTCGAGAATCCTTATTCCTTTCAGAGCTAACATTTTTCTACCGGATGAATGACCTGACGAATTTAACCTATATTACTTTTTGATGTATCGTCAGTCAAGGACACATGTTGACAGGAATGTTGAACCGCTATATAATACCCAACTGTTCTAACGGAAAACGGTTTCCTACCACCTTAATTGAATTTTAGAAATTGGTTCGATGATTGGCATCGAGACTGAAGAAGTTAAACGGAAAGAGCACCTTATCCTCAAGATAATTAATGATTCGCGGCAACCGTTAGGTGCCAGGGTCATATCACGCCATTTAAAAGACCATGGCATTAACCTGGGTGAGCGAGCCGTCAGATATCATTTGAAGCTGATGGACGAGCGCGGTTTGACCAGACTCGTTAGCCGTGACGGCCGGCTGATTACCGAACTTGGCATAGAGGAACTGGGCAATGCTCTGGTTAGAGACAAGGTGGGCTTTGCTATTGCCAGAATAGAACTTCTGGCCTTCCGCACCCAATTCGACTGGGAGCAGAACAACGGGCCGGTGCCGGTTAATGTATCGTTATTTTCTAAGAATAAATTTGAGAAAGCGCTGTTGGCGATGAAGCCGGTTTTCGCTGCCGGGATTTGCGTCAGCGACCTGGTGGTGGTGGCTCGTGAAGGGGAATCTCTTGGCGAGCTGACCGTGCCTCGCGGGAAAATAGGCCTGGCCACAGTTTGCAGCATCGTTATTAACGGAACATTGCTCAAGGCCGGCGTTCCCATGGACTCTCGGTTCGGCGGCATACTGCAGATTAGAAACGGACAGCCCCTTCGGTTCGTAGAGCTGATTCATTACGCCGGCTCTTCACTCGATCCCTCAGAGGTCTTCATCAGAGCCGGTATGACCGCAGTGAGTGACGCGGCCAAGACGGGCAACGGCAAGATACTGGCGAACTTCCGCGAAATACCCGCTTTGTGCTATCCCATTGCTGAAGAAGTTGTCTCAAAATTAAAAGGAGCCGGGCTGGGTGGGCTGATGATAATGGGCAAGACGAGCGAGCCGGTTTGCGAAATACCTGTTGAAATAAACAGGATTGGTATGATTTTCATCGGCGGCCTCAATCCCGTGGTCGCGGCTGAAGAAGCCGGCATACAGGCTGAGAACTATGCCATGAGCACTGTTATGGAGTATAAAAAACTGAAGAAATTTGAGGAGGTCATGCGTTGAATGAGGTAAAAGTCATACCCTGTCTCGATGTCAGGGAAGGCCGCGTAGTCAAGGGGGTGAAGTTCGTTAACCTCAGGGATGCCCGTGACCCCGTGGAGGCGGCTGAAGCTTACTGCCGGCAGGGCGCCGACGAGCTGGTCTTCCTCGACATAATGGCCAGCGCCGAAGATAGGGGAACCAGAATGGAATGGGTCAAAAGAGTGGCTGATAAGGTTACCATACCGTTTGCTGTGGGTGGGGGCATCAGGAACACCGGTGATATGAAAGAGTTATTCGACATCGGCGTTGATAAGGTTTCCATTAACACCGCCGCTGTCAGAAATCCTGACCTGATAAAGGAAACCTCCAAAAGGTTTGGCAGGAAGAGACTTGTCGTTGCCATCGATGGCATTAAAAATCCGCCCAATAGCGGGCGGCCGCGACTCGAGGTGGTGGTCAAAAGCGGCATGGAAACGACGGGACTGGAAATAGTCGACTGGGCAAGAAGGGTGGAAAAACTGGGCGCCGGCGAGATTTTGCTTACCAGCAAGGACGCTGATGGCACGAAGGAAGGATACGATTTGGAGATGACGAAGGCCGTGGCCGAAGCCGTTGGAATACCGGTTACGGCATCAGGCGGTGCCGGCACATTGGAGCACCTGTACCAGGCCGTAGCCATAGCTAAGGCCTCGGCGGTCTTAGCCGCTTCTATATTTCACTTCGGCGAAATATCCATACCGGAAGCTAAAAAATATCTTAAGGAAAGAGGAATACCAGTCAGAGGTTAAACCTTAAAAGTTAAAAATCAAACGTTATAATCAAACAGTAAAGGAGAAATTAATGAACCTGCAGAGACCAAATGCCAATGAAGCCACCAGAACGGCCAACCGTTCCAGAAGCGTGGTGCCCGGAAGCGGCTTGTGTTCCCGCTGCCTGGACGGCTGCACCGGGAACTGTGAAGTTTTCAAGGCTACTTTCCGCGGACGCGAACTAATCTATCCGGGACCGTTCGGTGAAATAACCGCCGGCGGCGATAAGGAGTACCCCGTTGATTACTCGCATCTGAACATCCAGGGCTATGCACTGGGTGCCAGAGGCCTACCCAAGGGAGTGGTCGGCGACCCTGATACGGCGCTGTTCCCGCTGGTAAACACCGAGACGGAGTATGGTTGGGATATAAAAGTAAAGATGAAGGTGCCCATTTTCACCGGTGCCCTTGGCTCAACCGAAATCGCGCGGAAGAACTGGGAGCACTTTGCAGTCGGCGCGGCCATCAGCGGCGTGACGCTGGTTTGCGGTGAAAATGTCTGCGGCATCGACCCCAGGCTGGAACGCGATGCCAAGGGCAAAGTCACTTTTGCCCCGGACATGGACCGTCGAATCGAGGTCTACCGGCGTTATCATCAGGGCTTCGGCGAAATGCTGGTGCAGATGAATGTTGAAGACACTAGGCTGGGTGTTGCCGAGTATATTCATAAAAAGCACGGTATTGAGACCATCGAACTTAAGTGGGGACAGGGCGCCAAGTGTATCGGCGGTGAAATAAAAGTTGGTTCTCTGGAGCGGGCTCTGGAGCTGCAGAAGCGGGGCTATATTATTACACCGGACCCGTCTGACCCAATAAACCAGGCTGCCTTTAAAGAAGGCGCACTTAAAGAGTTTGAGAGGCACAGCCGGATGGGCTTCATAGATGAGGAAGGCTTTTATAACGAAGTCAAACGCCTCAGGAACATCGGATTTAAACGCGTCACCCTGAAGACCGGCGCTTACAGTTTGCGCGAGCTGGCCATGGCCATAAAATGGGGTTCGAAGGCAAAAATAGACCTCCTGACCGTGGACGGTTCTTCCGGTGGCACCGGCATGAGCCCGTGGCGAATGATGGAGGAATGGGGCATACCCAGCCTCTATCTGCATTCGGCCGCGCATGAGTTCGCCAAAACGCTGGCCGATAAAGGCCAGAGGCCGCCTGATTTGGCATTTGCCGGTGGTTTCAGCAGTGAGGACGGCGTATTCAAGGCACTGGCTCTGGGTTCGCCTTTTACCAGGGCGGTGTGCATGGGTCGGGCATTGATGATTCCGGGCATGGTTGGGAAGAACATCGCCGAATGGATGAAGGATGGCAAGCTGCCGAACACGGTCAGCCAGTTCGGCTCCACACCCGAAGAAATCTTCGTCTGCTACGAACAGGTGAAGAATATCGTAGGCGCTAACGAAATGAAGAACATACCGCTGGGCGCCATCGGCATCTTCAGCTACTCCGACAAAATCAAGGTCGGCCTGCAGCAGTTGATGGCCGGAGCCAGGTGCTTCAGCGTGCCGGCAATCAGCCGCAACGAGCTCATGTCGCTAACCGACGAATGCGTCAAAGTCACCGGCATACCTTACCTCATGGATGCCTACAAGAAAGAGGCAGTAAAGATACTCAACAGCTGAATATAGCTTATTTCAAATACAGCGGGCTCCGAGGACATCGGAGCCCGTTTCTTTATTTCCAAGAATTACACTGACGAACCTCTTCGTACTTCTTGATGATAAGAAAGTGACATCGTAAAATGGAGCTAGTTTACGCTAAGGAAGGTTATCATGAAAGTGGTTGGCATATGCGGGTCTCCCAGGCGTGGTAATACTGAATGGATACTCAGAAGATTGCTGGAAGTAGCTGCTAATAATGGAGCAGAACATGAGCTTATCCTGCTGAGGAAGAAGGATATCAGAGGTTGTAATGGCTGTTTGGCTTGTGAGGTGGGAGGAAAAGAACGAAGAGGCGTTTGTACGATTCGGGACGATATGCAAAGCATTTACCCTACGTTGATAGACGCCGATTGCCTTGTTTTTGGGACGCCTGTTTACTTTGAGATGCTGTCGGGATTGCTTAAAAACTTCATAGACAGAACCTGCCCAGTCTGGCCTCGACTTGAACGAAAGCTGTTTGCGGGCATTGCTGTGGCAGAAGAAGGATGGGGTAAAGCGGTCGATAATCTAAGGACGTATTGCACTGTCTGCGGTATGCGTTGGGGTGGTTATATCACGGCTTTGGCAAAAGCGCCTGGTCAGGTTTCTGAAGATGTAATTGTTGAGAAAAAGATTCAGCAATTGGCGAGCAAGCTTATTAGGATGCTTAATATCTGAGGTTGCACTTTTGGGCGAATTTCCCTGCCTTGACTAAAACTGCCGTCTATAATAAATTGAAATTACTATGACAACACCACCATCACCGAAACCGCCATATATTAAGAAGGTCGACCAGATAGGTGATATAGCCGTCTGGATTG
The DNA here is from genome assembly GCA_964413085.1 of uncultured Dehalococcoidales bacterium. Taxonomy (GTDB): domain Bacteria; phylum Chloroflexota; class Dehalococcoidia; order GIF9; family UBA5629; genus 9FT-COMBO-48-23. The sequence continues at coordinate 1,118 of CAYPRI010000016.1, read as the reverse complement.
TCGATGGCCCTTACATCCGCGGCCATGTTGACGAGGAGTTCACCAACTTTGGTCAGCACTACGCCTTTGAGTATATTCCTGTGAACGAGTTCTGGATCGACCGCGAGGCAGCCCACGATGAGACCCGGTTTTTTATCGATCACCTGCTAGTTGAACACAGACTGATGGCAAAGGGTATCCCTTACGATAAGGCGCTGGTGCTGGCGGATAAAGAAGAACGGAAGGAGCGGCGGCGCGCCGGCGATATCGCCAAGTTAACCCATCACGGCAAAGAATTACCCGATGCCAGTGAAGTTCACGAACGGCTGTGGAAAAAGCTGGAGAACGGCGTCACCGTATGGGTGGTCAACGGCCGATTGGTCCGCAGCGCCTTCGATATCGATTTCACAGAAGGCGGACATGACCACGTTTATGAGTTCGTGCCGGAGAACGAGGTGTGGATTGACGATGCCATTGAAGAAGAAGAACGCGGCTTCGTCCTGCTGCACGAGCTTCACGAACGGAACCAGATGGCAAACGGCATGCCTTACAGCCGGGCGCATGAAGAGTCCAGCAGGATAGAGTACCGGTGCCGCCATCATCCCGATGAGCTGCACGATGCTCTGGCAGCAGATGGCTGGGAATAGGCCCTGATTAGATTATCTCGTTGTAGATCCCGATCTCGGCGCGACCGTCCAGCATCGAGGCGATGGACTTAGAAAAATCCTTGAAGTATTCCGTCGACATATGAGATTTGAAGGCGTCGCCGCTTTCGTATTTTTCATATACCAGGAATTCGTTTGGAGAATCGGTTTTACGGTGGACGGTATAGACTGCTGTGCCCGGCTCCTTAACTACCTTGTCCATTAGTTTCCGAAATTCCTTTTCCAGTTCATCTCCTTTGCCTTCGACTGCTTTAAGTTTCGCAGCCACGCATAGCATGATAGTTTACCTCCCTGAACGATTTAACGAAGATATTGTACTTTAGCCGCCCGCGATAAGAGGCAAAAACGATATGGTATCTCCGTCCTTTAATACCCTGTCCTTTGTAGCCACCTCATGGTTGACTGTTATCAACGCCATGCCCTCCTCCAGAGGAAGGTCGGGATAACGTTGCCTTACATAGTCCAGGGCGTCCT
>CAYPRI010000015.1:0-30550 GCA_964413085.1 uncultured Dehalococcoidales bacterium | reverse complement strand
CGTTAGTTCTAGGATTTAGTGCCTTTTAAATAGGCATCTATTGATGCAGCAGCTCGTTTACCTGCGCCCATGGCGCTTATAACCGTAGCTGAACCGGTGACGACGTCACCCCCGGCCCAGACCCTCTCTTTTACCGTTTTTCCCGTCTCCTCGTCGGCTACCACAGTGCCGTTTTTTCTTGTCTCCAAACCTATCGTGGTTGATGGAATCAAGGGATTGGGCGTCGTACCCAGAGCCACGACGGCCACATCGACTTCGATGGTGAATTCGCTGCCTTCTTTAATTATGGGCCGCCGTCTGCCGCTGGCGTCCGGTTCACCAAGTTCCATCTCGTAGCATTCAACGGCTGTAATCCAGCCCTTGTCATTACCTATAAACTGTTTTGGATTGACCAGGTATTTAAATATAATGTCTTCTTCCTCAGCATTTTCTACTTCCTCGCGTCGCGCCGGCATCTCCACTTTAGAGCGCCGATATAGGATATAGACCTCGTCAGCACCAAGTCTGAGAGCACAACGAGCCGCGTCCATGGCGACGTTGCCACCACCGATTACGGCCACCTTCTTTCCTATCTTAATTGGAGTATCGTACTCGGGGAAGAGATAGGCCTTCATCAGATTCACACGCGTTAAAAACTCGTTGGCCGTGAATACCCCATTTAAGTTTTCACCGGGTATGTTCAGCAACATCGGTAAGCCGGCGCCTGTACCCAGAAAAACTGCCTTATAGTCGCTGTTAAGCAATTCATCAACAGTCGCCAGTTTACCCATGACTGAATTAAGCCTGATGTCTACGCCCAAAGATTTAACGAAATCTACTTCTTCCCCGACAATGGCCTTGGGCAATCTGAACTCGGGTATTCCGTATACCAGTACACCGCCGGCGACGTGGCTCGACTCGAACATAGTTACCTGATGGCCCATTCTGGCTAAGTCTGCAGCGCAGGTTAGACCTGCCGGGCCAGAACCAACCACAGCTACCTTTTTGCCCTTCGGAGGTGGATCCTTGGCAGACGGAGCCTTCTGGGATTTGTGTTCGCGCTCCCAGTCTGCGACGTATCTTTCAAGCCGGCCTATGGCAATCGGTGCTTTCTTCTTCCCCAGCGTACAGGCCTCCTCGCATTGTGACTCCTGAGGACAAACCCTACCACAGATGCCAGGAAGCGCGTTCTTGCTCTTCAATATCCTTACAGCCTCAGGCATGTTGTTTTCGCGTACCGCCTTAATAAAATCGGGGATATCGACGTTTACAGGACAGCCGCTAATGCACGGATGTTTGGGACATTGAATACATCGGACGGCTTCCTGGAGCGCCATGTCCAGTGTATAGCCTGTAGCTACCTCATCGAAATTCCGTGCCCTTACCTTTGGCTCCTGACGGGGCATAGGTACTCTATTCAGGTCAATCTTTGGTTTGGTTTTTTCTTCCAACTTTATTCTCCGGTCAAGCCATGGCGCGCTTTCCATAAATCAAACGAGCGCTTCTCTTCATCACAAAATATTCTCTGGCGGGTAAATAATAGATCCCAGTCAACATGATGCCCGTCGAATTCAGGTCCATTGACGCACACAAACTTGGTTACACCATCTATGGAGACACGACAGCAGCCGCACATACCGGTGCCATCGACCATGACGGCATTAAGACTAACTATGGTGGGAATTCCGAAAGGTTTGGTAGTTAACGAACAGAATTTCATCATTATCGCCGGGCCTATAGCAACAACACGGTCTATTGTATTGCCTCTCTCCAGAACTTCCTTGAGTGGTTCGGTAACCATGCCCTTCCTAGCATAGGAGCCGTCATCGGTAGTCACTATCAGTTCGTCGCTCACGCTCCGTAACCGCTCTTCCCAGAAGAGAAGGTCTTTGTTTCTGGCGCCCATTATGGTGATAACCTCGTTGCCAGCTTGTTTAAGGGCCCTGGCTATGGGATACACAGGGGCCACTCCAACCCCGCCACCGACACATACAACAGTGCCGTACTTCTCTATTTCTGAGGGTATTCCCAAGGGGCCGCTCAAGTCCAATATGTGGTCGCCGCTATTGAGGGAAGATAATTTATATGTGGTAGTCCCAATTTTCATTGCAACTAGGCTGAGGGTACCTTTTTTGTCATTCCAATCAGCTAGAGTGAGCGGAATGCGTTCACCTACCTCGTCAACTCGAATGACAACGAACTGGCCGGCTTTAGCCTTTTTGGCTACGGCCGGTGCGTCGACTTCCATGAAGTCAACCACGGGACATAGCTTTTCTTTAGCTATAATCTTGAACACAACTGCCCCCCAGTAAGACAGATTACCTTTTTATTACGTGCGAACCAAACCAGTAGCAATCTTGGGTTCCGGGCTGGCCACCATTCGGGCAACCATAAATCTCAGGTCACAACCCATGCATCGTTTGGCTTCTTCCTGTCCAAGTTCATCATTAAAACCAAGTTCTACCTGGTTAAATTCACCAATCTGTTTAGAGGGCTTTTCCGTTGGCATCACCTGACGCCGTCGTTGCGCGAAGTTATCGATTCTGCCTACTCGTGGCACACCATCAGATACCGGTGCTAAAACTTCAGTTGTATTTCCTGTCCCGCCCAGGTACCGGTCAATAGATGCGGCTGCCTGTCTGCCTGCAGCTACGCCTTGAATAAAGGACTCTTTTCCGGCCGCCGAATCGCTGACAGTGAATGCGCCTTTTCTAGTCTTGCCCAAACTTGCTTTTGTGTTTTCCGTAAAAATATCGGTTGCCAGTATAACATCGAATTCTTTTTCAAACAACTCGTCAACTGATTTTATTTTCGACTGCGTCTTTATTTCAATACCCAGATTAGCCAGGCCTTCTATCTCGGCATCAAGGACATTAAGTGGCAGGACATAATCCGGAAGAGCTCGCATCATGCCTCCAGGCTGACTGGAACTCTCAAAGACGGTTACGGCATGGCCGCCCTTTTTAGCCAGATAATAAGCAGCAGTCAGTCCAGCGGGTCCAGAGCCAAGAACGGCTATTCTCTTGCCCGAGGCCACACCCTTTGGCGGCTCTGCACTTCCATATTTTTCAGAACGCTCAATTGCAAAGCGTTCCAAGGCTCTTATGGCGACGGGCTGGTCCAGGTCGCCGCGACGGCAGGCGCCTTCCGCTCCACAAGGGTGTTCGCAGATCAGGCTGCAGACAGCGGCAAACGGGACGCTTTCTCGAATAACGGCTACGGCCTCATTATATTTCTTTTCTCTGATAAATCGGATAAATCGCGGCACGTCGACCCTAGCGGGACAATGATATTTACAGCGAATTGAAAGGACTTCACGCTCTGTCCCACGTGTCCATTCCTCGCCACGATCCATAAGGGCACCCGTAGGGCATACCTCCACACATGAGCTACAGAATGTACATCCCGATTTAATAAGCGGCTTTCCGAAGGCACCACCAATATATGTGTTAGCTCCACGGAGATTAAAGGCAATGGCTTCGAAGCCTAACACTTCCTGGCAGACTCTAATACATCGGCCGCAGAGAATGCACAGATTGTTGTTGCGTACTATGAACGGATTCTCCATTTCTACGGGCAATCCCTTCGGAGTATAAGGATAGGCCATTGTGTCAAGACCAATGAAATCGGCCACTTTTTGGAGTTCGCAATGTCTATTCTTAGGGCAGGTAACGCAGCGCTCTGTCACTGCGACATTTCGCAGACATATATCGAAAGGTTGACAACGCTCTTTTCGCCAACAGGTAAGACATTCGTGAGGATGCCTGGCCAACATTATTTCAAGAATTTCCCGGCGCAGGCAATTAACTTCTGGCGTATCACTTCGGACTATCATACCTTCGGCTGCTGGCTCGCTGCATGCTGTGACTGTGCCACGTCTGCCTTCTATTTGAACCTGGCATAACCTGCAGGCGCCCCAGGGAAGCTTTATATCTCGGAGTGCGCACAAATTCGGTATATAAATACCGGCATCGAGTGCCGCCTCCAGGATTCTTTTGCCCTTGGTTGTTTTGACCTTTATGCCATCTATTGTTAAATTAATCGTTTCCATTTTCGTTTCCACTTAGGTTGTGCCAACGGGTATCGGTTCTTTAGGTACGTTGATATGCTCGCCTGTCACTTTTACCACTGCACTGAAGCGCTCCGGACATTTCTCAAGGCAAGTAGCGCATTTAATACATTTCTCTTGGTCTATGACGTGAATTAATCTTTTACCGCCGCTGATTACCTCAACAGGACAGGACCGGGCGCAAATGCCACAGCCTGCGCATTTATCCGGTAATATATAGAAAGTAATAAGAGCCTTGCATACCAGTGCCGGGCACTTCTTTTCGATAATGTGAGCCTCCCACTCCGGACGGAAGTATTTAATGCTGGATAGAACCGGATTAGGAGCAGACGTTCCAAGACCGCAAAGTGACCCGTTCTTAATCGTTTCGCCAATGTCCAGTAGCTTTTGTATGTCATCGGCCTCGCCTTCACCTCGTGTTATCCTCTCCAGGATATCACTCATAAGAGGTAATCCTTCGCGGCAGGGCACACATTTGCCACAGGACTCGTCACGACAGAACTCGACGAAATATCTGGCGACGTCCACCATGCATGTATCTTCATCCATCACTACCATTCCGCCAGAGCCCATAATAGAGCCCGCCTTAGTCAGTGTCTCAAAATCTACAGAGGTATCTAGCAAGGTATAAGGCAGGCAACCTCCGGACGGGCCACCGGTTTGAATTGCCTTGAAAGGTTTCTCCTTGGGTATGCCACCGCCAATTTCATAGATTATCTGCCGCAAATTAATTCCCATTGGGACTTCAATTAATCCAGGACGCTCAATCTTACCTGTCAAAGCGAACGTTTTTGTTCCTTTACTTGTCTCGGTACCGTAGCCCGCATACCAGTCGCCGCCTCTGGTAATAATAGTTGGGACATTGGCGAAGGTCTCCACATTGTTCAAAGATGTGGGTAGTCCCCACAATCCTGATGCTACGGACCTGGGCGGTCTAACTCTGGGCATTCCTCGCTTGCCCTCTATTGAATACATCAAGGCGCTGCCTTCGCCACAAACAAAGGCGCCGGCGCCTTGCATGATATTTACGTTAAAACTGAAATCTGTTCCAAGGATATTTTCCCCCAAAAGACCCACTTCTTTAGCCTGCCCTATGGCTATCTGGAGTCTTTTCACCGCCAGCGGGTACTCGGCGCGGACATATATGTATCCATTGGGCGTGCCCACGGCATAACCAGCAATTGACATGCCCTCAAGAACGGAGTGGGGATCACCCTCGAGCACGGAGCGGTCCATGAAGGCTCCCGGATCTCCTTCGTCTGCGTTGCAGACCACAAACTTGGGCGTTGCTTTGCTATGTCGAGCTTCCTCCCATTTTTTCGAAGTAGGAAATCCGGCTCCACCTCGACCGCGCAAACCGGATTTTTCTACGACTTTGATGACGTCCTCGGGTTGCATAGCCAGCGCTCGGTGCAATCCGTCATAACCGTCTTTAGCAATGTAGTGGTTGATATCCTCTGGATTTATGTGGCCGCAGTTGCGAGTTGCTATCCTCACCTGTGGTTTAAGCATCGGATGTTCGTAAAAATTAGGTATTCCGGCAAAGCTGCCTTCGCCGAAATTACCAAGTGCCAGGTCAGGGCGTGGATTATCATTTACCAGGTAATCTTCTATTAATTGGATTGCTTTTTCCGGCGTAACCTGGCAGTACGAGATTCTGGGGTGACCCGGCCTGACGATGTCGACTATTGGTTCCAGATAGCATAGGCCAATACAACCTACAGGTATAATATTAGCTTGTATACCGCGCCTTTTCAGTTCATTCTCGATGGCCTTTAAAACCGAGTTAGCGCCGGCGGCTATGCCGCAGGTAGCCAATCCTACGAGAATTAGAGGCTTATCGCTTTCCCACAAGCCCCGCCATTCTTTAACTGCTTTATTCCGTAATTCCTCAAAATTCATGCTAGCCCCTTAAGTTACTACTAGTTAAATTTGTCCAGTATATCTTTGGTTTTGGCCGTGGTTACGTTTCCGTAAACCTGTTCATCCACTACGATAACTGGTGCCAGAGCACAGGAGCCGAAGCAGCGTACCTCTTCCAGGCTGAACTTGCCGTCGGTTGTTGTTTTGCCGGGTGCAATATGAAGCTCGCGTTCCAATGATTCTACCAGGCTGTCGGCACCGCGGACATGGCAGGCGGTGCCAAGGCATACCTTTATCATATGCTCTCCGGGTTTAATAAAACGAAATTGAGAATAGAAGCTGGCCACCCCATAAACAACATTTTGAGATACCCCGGCTACTCGTCCGATTTCTTCCATGGCCTCCTGAGGTAGGTAACCAAATTTCCCCTGTATTGCCTGAAGGGCCGGTATCAGAACCACCTGCCGCCCTTTGAAGGGGGCAAGTATTTCCCTTATTTGTTCCCTCGTATCAGTTGACATCAATAATGACCTCCGAACGTCAACGGCGAGCCTTTTTGTTTCTTCGCACTCGTTCGATTCTTACGGCTGAAACCTTAAACTCCGGTATTTTGGCAACCGGGTCGACCGCCGTATTAGTTAATATATTGGCTGCACTCTCAGCAAAATGAAAGGCCATATAGGCGACTTTCGGTGGAGATTTCTCACTTATTTTTGCCTTGGCCGTTACCTCGCCACGGCGAGAGATTACCTTGACTTTGTCACCGTCCTTTATTTTCAGCCTGGATGCGTCGGTTGGATTGATTTCAACGAATCCTTCGGGCTCAAGGTTGTTCAGACCGGCAACTTTGCGTGTCATGGTGCCAGTATGGTAATGGTACAGGTTTCGCCCTGTGGTCAGCACCATCGGATATTCCTTGTCAGGTAGTTCTGCAGGCGGTTTGTACTGCAATGGTGCGAATTTTCCCAGACCGCGGACAAATCTGTCTATGTGTAGAATCGGAGTACCCGGGTGGTCTTCGGTCGGGCAGGGCCACTGCAGGCCGCCTTCTTCCAGACGCTCGTAAGTGATACCTCCATAGCTGGGCGTCAATCTGGCGATTTCCTCCATTACCTCAGACGGACTCTCATAGTCGAAATCTTTGCAGGACATTTCTTTGGCCAGCCGACACAAAATCCACCAATCGGGCATTGCATTGGGAAGCGGTTCTATCGCTCTTCTCACCCGTTGTATACGACGCTCGGTGTTAGTAAAGGTGCCATCCTTTTCGGCGAAGCTAACAGCTGGCAGAACAACGTCAGCCAGCTGGGCGGTTTCGGTCAAAAACATATCCTGGACAACCAGAAATTCGAGATTTTTAAGCTCTTTCTCGGTGTGATTTGCATCCGCATCGCTCAGTATGGGATTTTCGCCCATTATATAGAGCGCCTTGATTTTCCCATCATACGCAGCGTCTAACATCTCTGTTAGAGTTAGTCCGGGGTCTGGATTTAAATCGGTTCTCCAGGCAATTTCAAATTTCTTTTGTATATCGGGATTGTCCACCCTTTGATAACCGGTGTAAACGTTGGGCAAGGCACCCATGTCACAGGCGCCTTGCACATTATTCTGCCCTCGTAGCGGATTTACGCCGGCTGAAGGTCTACCTACGTTGCCGGTTAGCATGGCCAGGTTGGCCACGGCTAATACATTGTCAGTGCCGTGACTATGCTGGGTAATTCCCATGGCATAAATTATACTTGCCGGTTTACATGTGGCGTACAATCTGGCTGCCTCAATCAGAGCATCTCGTGGCACGCCTGTAACATTTTCCACGAAATCAAGTTCAAAACTATTCAGCGATTCCTTAAAGGCATTGAAGTTATCGCAGTATTCATTGATGAAGCTCAAGTCGGCCAGTCCTTCGTCGACTATAACTTTCATCATACCCATAAGCAGAGCCACATCGCTGCCCGGGTTATGCCTCAACCAATCATCAGCGTGACGGCAGAGTTCGATTTCCCTGGGATTAATAACGATAAGCCTGCCGCCATCGCGTACCGCCTTTTTTATCTCCAGACCAATTACCGGATGCCCGGAAGTTGTATTGCTGCCGACAACCAGTATGCAGGCAGCATCTCTAATTTCATTTATAGAATTAGTCATAGCACCACTACCGAAACTGGCGGCCAGACCGGCCACCGTCGGTGCATGTCAGAGACGGGCACAATGGTCTATATTGTTCGTTTGCATAAGCATTCGGGTAAATTTTTGTGCCAGGTAATTTTCTTCGTTAGTACATTTTGCCGAAGAGACAAAAGCAAATTGGTCTCCCCTATATTTATCAAGTTTATCGGCAACTGTTTTTAACGCATCGTCCCAGTTTACCTCAACAAGTTGACCATTTCTACGTACTAAAGGCGTAGTCAAGCGGTCAATATGGTGCACGAATTCTGCTATGCCGAATCTGCCTTTAACACAGGCTTGACCCTGGTTGACGGAATTCTCTAAGATGGGTACCGAACGCGAGACCTTGCCTCCATGTACTTCAAGGCTGAGTTGACAACCGACTCCGCAGTACGGGCATGTTGTGGTTACTGAGCGCTCTGGAACACCCATCCATTTGCTTGAACGGTCGATTAAAGCGCCCGTCGGGCAGGCATCGACACAGGCTCCACAGAATTGACATCCGGAATCCAGTAATGTTTTATTAAATGCAGTGCCTACCAGGGCCTGGCTGCCACGATAGGTAAAAGCAATAGCTCCGACCCCTCTTACCTCCTGGCAAACCCTGACACAGCGGCCACAGAGTACGCAAAGGTTATAGTTCCTCTCGAAAAACGGACTGTCCTGGTAAACTGGTAAGTCCTTGTGTATGGGTGGCAGTGTAAGTTCGCTTACTCCTATGCGGGATGCAAGCTCCTGTAATTCACAACGTAGATTTTTGGGGCAGGTAAGGCATTGCTGGGGGTGTTCGGCTAGGATAAGTTCAAAGATATTGCGTCTCAGTTCTTGGAGCTGAGGTGTGTTGGTCCTTACTATCATATCTCTGGCAACCGGCGTAGTACATGCAGTGGGGAAGCCTCTTAAATTCTCGATCTCCACGATACATAATCGGCAAGCCCCATATGGAGTAAGACTGGGATGGTAGCACAGTGTTGGAATGTATATACCCGCCTGTCGAGCAGCCTCCAGTACCGTAGCTCCTTCCTTGGCCCTTACTGTCTTCCCGTCTATGGTCAGGTTAATGACCTTTGTTTCTTCACCTACAATCATGCACTAATCCATTCAATTTCTTGCAGTCCACTTTATCTGGCGTCCAAATCACATCTCAGACATCGTTTTGATTCTTCCGTAGCTGACGCTATATCAAAAGCAAGTTCCACCTCACCGAAGCCAGTTAATCTATCACTTAAGGGCAGATAACATATTGAAGGGCGATATTTCTCAACTTGCTCTACAGGAGGAAGGGCCGACTCTTCTTTGGAAACAAGTACTTCTTCTATGTTTCCGTCTCCTCCGAGATAAGTGTCTATAGAAATGGCTGCCTGCCTTCCAGCTGCTATGGCCTCGATTACCGAAGCCGGCCCAGTGGTGCAATCGCCACCGGCGAAGATACCCTGGCAACTGGTAGCTAAGGTATCGGGGTCGATCTGAAGCGTACCACGTTTAGTTTCCACACCGAATTGAGATGGTACATCGGATGTCTGCCCGATAGCAGCTATAACTGTATCAAAATTCAAATTAAATTCGCTGCCTTCTATGGGTTCCGGACTACGTCTTCCGCTGGCATCAACTTTTCCCAGTGCCATCTTGATGCATTCCATACTGAGATTGCCGTTGTCACGGACTATTCGGTTCGGCGCAGCTAAGAAAACCAAATTTACTCCTTCCTTAATCGCCTCATGTACTTCCTCTGGGTTAGCCGGCATCTCCGCTTGAGTGCGACGGTAGATAATCGTAACTTCTTTAGCACCAAGGCGTAGTGCAGTTCTGGCCCCGTCGATGGCAGCGTTACCTCCGCCAATTACTGCCACGTGTTTACCAATATTAACTTTTTCACCTAGATTTACCCTTCTCAGGAAATCTACGCATTCCAGAACTTCCACCTTGTCTTCACCCATAACTCCCATCTTGATGCCCTTATGAGCACCGATGGCCAGAAAAACAGCATTGAATCCCTGGTCAAAAAGCGCTGATGTCGATTCGATTTTGCTGTTGGTCTTTATGTCGACTCCTACTTTTCTTATCTCATCAATCTCAGCGTCAAGGACATGTCGAGGCAGGCGGTATTCAGGGATGCCCACTCGCATCATTCCACCGGGATTGGGCAGGGCCTCGAATATTGTCACTGCATGCCCGAGCTTAGCCAGGTAGTATGCAGTAGTCAGACCGGCGGGACCGGAGCCGACTATGGCCACTCGTTTCCCCGTTGCCGGTGATATCGTCGTTCTTTGTTTCCAGAGTCCAGTGTCATGGTCGGCAGCTATCCGCTTGAGTGTCTTTATGGCAATTGCTTCGTCTAACTCACCACGACGACACTTTGACTCGCAGGGATGGAAACAGACCCGACCAAGAACACCCGGGAAGGGGACCTTTTCCCTGATAACGGCGCAGGCTTCGCCAAATTTGCCCTGTTGAGTAAAGCGGACATATCTGGGAATATCTATTCCCGCCGGACACGTGTGACTGCATGGTGATTTTACTATTCCCTTGCATGTGGCAGCTCGACAATGATGTTTTTTGATATGCTCCTCGTACTCATGACGAAAATAACGGAGGGTAGTCAACACCGGATTAGGTGCAGTTTGACCTAAACCACAAAGCGCTCCCTGCTTAACAGTTGTAGCTATTCGCTCGAGTTGCTCTATATCCCCCGGCCGGCCTTCGCCTCGAGTAATACGCTCTAAAATGGCGAGCATTTGTCGCGTACCTACCCGGCAGGGTGTGCATTTACCGCAGGACTCGGCCTGCGTAAAGGTCAGGAAATATCTGGTCAGGTCTACCATGCAGGTATTCTCGTCGGCTACAATCATCCCACCAGAGCCAATGATTGAGCCCGCAGCAGCCAGAGATTCATAATCAACTGGCGAGTCCAGCATCGATGGTGGCAGGCAGCCTCCCGAAGGTCCACCCGTCTGGACTGCCTTAAAATCTCTACCTTTGAGAATGCCTCCACCTATGTCATATATTATCTGGCGCAGCTTAATGCCGAAGGGAACCTCAATCAGACCGGTTCGTTCCACCTTGCCTACAAGAGCAAATGTCTTCGTCCCTTTGCTTTTTTCAGCTCCGTAACCGGCATACCATTGGCTGCCCTTTTGTAATATGCGTGCCGCATTTGCCCATGTTTCCACGTTGTTGATGTTTGTCGGTTTCCCCCATAAGCCTGAAATGGCAGGGAATGGGGGCCTGGCTCGTGGCATTCCGCGCTTGCCTTCTATCGAGGCCATCAAGGCTGTTTCTTCACCGCAAACAAAAGCTCCTGCCCCCTCTTTAATCTTTATATGAAAATCAAAACCCGAACCCAGTATGTTGTTTCCGATAAATCCATAATCTTCCATCTGCCGCAGCGCCAGCCTCAGTCTTTCCAGCGCTAGCGGATATTCGGCACGACAGTAGATATAACCATGGTTGGCGCCGATGGTGTAGGCGCCGATAGCCATACCTTCCAGTACCGAATGCGGGTCACCCTCCAGTAGAGAACGATTCATGAAAGCGCCCGGGTCACCCTCATCAGCGTTACAAATAATATATTTATCGTTACCCGGAGCTTTACGGCAAAAATCCCATTTTTGACCTGTTGGAAAACCGGCACCCCCTCTGCCGCGCAAGCCCGCCTTCTTAATCTCTTCGATTATGGCCTCCGGTGACATGGTTAATGCCTTAACCAGGCCACTGTAGCCGCCGTTAGCAATGTAATGGTTTATGTTTTCAGGATCGATGAAGCCGCAATTGCTTAATATCAGGCGTACCTGGGGTTTAAGCACGGGCAGGTCGTACAGATAAGGAATGCTGTCTATTGGTTTCTCGCCGACATAGCCCATAGCCAGGTCTGAACGAGGATTGTTGTTGACCAGGTAATCATTTACGATCCGTACTGCGAGGTCCGGATTTAAATTGCCGTAGATAATTTGCGGGCGTCCTGGCTTTACAATACCGATCATCGGTTCGGCGAAACATAGCCCCATACATCCGACCTGCATAATTATGGCTTCTACGTTTTGCCTGGACATTTCCTCTTGGAGGGCTTTTAGCACTTTCATGGCTCCAGCAGCAGCGCCGCACGTGCCCGTACCCACCAGTAGTACCGGCTTTGAGCTTGATTGCAGTGCTTCCCATTCGGAAGCTGCCTGTTCCTGAATCCTTTCGAAACTTGCTGAATTGACCCTATTCATACTGTGTCAGCGTTTCTTTTGCCTTGGCTGGTGTCATGCGCCCGTACACGTCTTTATTGACAACAAGCACTGGGGCTAAGGCGCAGGAACCGAAGCAGGCCACTCTTGCCAGACTGAATTTATAGTCCTCGGTGGTACCTCCAGGTTCTAAGCCCAAGTCTTTTTTAACCTCGTCAAGGATACGTTCACCGCCCCGGACATGGCAGGCCGTACCCAGGCAGACTTTAACGGTATGCTTACCACGGCGCGTGAAGTAAAATTGGGCATAAAAAGAAGCAACTCCAAAGACTTCACTTTCTGACATTCGAGAGAACTTAGCTATCTCTGAAATTGCTGCTTCGGGGAGATAACCGAATTTTTCCTGTACTTTTTGAAGAACTGATATTAATGCCCCCCTCTCCCCTTTAAATTCAGACAATATATTAGCTAGATCGTCAGACAAATAAACGCCCCCAAGAGGTAGGTAACCAAAGGGGAAGTTTAGCAAAAAAAACGGCTTCGGTCAATCGCTATGCAGATAGCACGGAACATTTAATAGTCGAATAGAAATCAGGGACTACTATTCGTACCGTAGGAGAATTATTCCAGCAGTATGTTGTCTATCAGTCTCGTTTTACCGATTCTGACGGCCATCGAAGCCAGTGCCGGTCTGTCTATTGTGGTTATTTCTTCGAGTGTCTCAGGATCAGCAATGCTGACGTATTCGATTTTCGCCAGCGGTTCCCCGCTTATTAGAGACGTCATTTTCTGGCGTAACATCTCGGCACTGCTCTCGCCTTTTCCCCGCAGAGTTTTAGCCAATTTCAAGGCCTTAAACAGGACAGTAGCTGCTCTGCGCTCCTGAGGATTAAGATAGACATTGCGACTGCTCATGGCCAGTCCATCGCTCTCCCGTACGGTGGGCGCTGCTATTACTTTGAGATTCATATTCAGATCAGCAACCATTTTCTTAATGACCAGCACTTGCTGGGCGTCTTTCTGTCCGAAATATGCGTTGGTCGGTTCGACGATATTAAATAGTTTAGCCACCACAGTGGCCACGCCTTTAAAATGCCCCGGGCGAAAACTGCCTTCGAGGCGGTCGGTGACCTTTTCCACGACGACCCAGCTATTAGAGCGCGGCGGGTACATTTCTTCGACGGACGGCATAAAGACGACGTCTGTCTTTTCTTTTTTTAACATTGCCAGGTCTCGCTCTGTGTCACGTGGGTAGGACTTGAAGTCCTCACTGGGACCGAACTGGGTGGGATTGACGAAGATGCTGACTACAACGAGTGAATTTTCGGCTCGAGCTAATTTCACCAGAGACAGATGCCCTTCATGAAGGTAGCCCATCGTGGCGACAAAGCCAACGAGCCCAGGACTCTTAGCCCGCGCGGCCTTCATTTGGGCAAAGGTGTTGGCTATTTTCATGTCTTATCAGGCGCGAGCCAGCTCTTCAAGCAAGTTCTCATCCATGGTGGAGCTGTTTTCGGCTGTCGGGAACTTGCCGGCTTTAACTTCCTCAATATAGCTGGCCAGGGCTGTCTTAATTGAACCCGCTAGCTTGGCATACTGTTTGGCATGCTTGGGCACGAAGTCCGAAAAAAGTCCGAGAAGGTCGCTGATTACCTGTACCTGGCCATCACAGTCAGGTCCGGCGCCGATGCCGATGGTAGGTATACCTATCTTTTGTGTAATTAGCTTCGATAAAGGTGCTGGAACCAGTTCTAGAACAACAGCGAAGGCACCGGCTTGCTCCAAGGCTCGAGCGTCCTGAAGCAACCGCTCGGCAGCTTCCGGTGTCTTGCCCTGCACTTTATGGCCGCCGAATTGATGTACGGACTGCGGAGTCAGCCCGATGTGTCCCATTACCGGTATGCCGCAATCGACGATTCTCTTTACCGTGTCAGCAACCGTAACACCGCCCTCCAGCTTGACTGCCTGGGCTCCACCTTCCTGCATGAACCGGGCTGCATTTCGCAAGGTTTCTTCTGTGCTAATCTGATAGGTCATAAATGGCATATCGCCTATTACCATGGCCTGTTTGGTGCCCCTGACCACGGCCTTGGTATGATGAATCATGACATCCATGGTCACCGGGATCGTAGAATCATAGCCCAGAATCACCATACCGAGGCTATCGCCGACTAGAATCAACGGTATTCCGGCCTCATCCACCAGCTTGGCTGTGGAATAATCATAGGAGGTCAGCATGACGATTTTTTCTTTTTTACCTTTCATCTCTTTTATGGCATTTATGCTCACTCTCATTTCAACACCTCCTCTTTGTCCTCTTCTTTTCTAATGAGTGGATAGCAAATCCTGAGTCCAGTCCCTTGTGCCTTTGGTGTCAACTATATGGTTTTGCGCATCTACATATACCAGTCGGGGACTCCAGGAAGCAGCTTCATCATCAGCAACCAGGCAATAAGACAGGATAATTACGACGTCTCCCTTCGCCACGAGTCTGGCAGCAGCGCCATTCAGACATATTTCACCCGAACCTCTTTCACCTTCGATAGCGTAGGTGTGGAACCTGGCGCTGTTGTTGATGTTAAGCACCTCCACTTTTTCAAACTGGAGTATGTCGGCGGCTTCCATCAAGCTCTTATCGATAGTTATGCTCCCTTCGTAGTCTACGTTGCACTGGGTTACCCTGGCTCTGTGGATTTTGCTTTTTAGCATTGTTCTCATGTTGTCACCTCGTTATGTTTTATGTAAGTAAAGCATTAAGCTCTTCGGCTCTTCGCGAATCTATTTTGCCTTTGGCCAGTGCAATCGGCACCGTTTGACGTCCCAGTTCTTTATAAATGCCAAGCAGGGACGGGACCTGTTTTGAAAGAGATTCCAGATGCCGCTGAATAGTTCCTAGGTCGCCCCTGGCTATGGGTCCGGTCAAGCAGTTCGGCAGGCCGACATTCTCGATGTTGCTCAGCGTGCCTCGCAGTAAGGGCATCAGTGCTTTGGTAGCTTGTGCCGTTGGTACATCGAATGTCTGCCACAGGTCGGTAGCCAGCTTGACCAGAGTCACCAGATAGTTGCAGGCCATCACTGCCGCAGCATGGTACAGCACCTTGTCGCCGGCCTTAAGTATCACCCAGTCGCCTTCCAAATCCTTGGCCATTGTCTTCAATAATGATGCCAGCGGCTCTGCGGCTTCGATAGCGAACATAGAACCTGGAATATTGTCAATTGCCTGGTCGACGCTGGCAAAAGTTTGCAGCGGGTGGAAGCATCCCGTATTCGCGTCGTGTGTCTTTGCCGGCTCCAGAATATCGATGGAGTGGGCGCCGCTGCAGTGGACGATGCTTTGTCCTTTGTGCCACCGAACTTCGGCAGCTACTTTGGAAATGGTGTCATCAGGAGTAGTAATAAAGATAAGTTCGATCGCATCAGCTAACTGCTGTGCGTCACTGTATACCTTGCAGCCTGCTATTCTTGCCGCCAGCTTTTCTGCAGAAGTTAAACTCCGGCTGGATACGCCGACCACCGGATATCCGTGCTGCGCCAGCCTTACTGACAGCGCCGTGCCCGTTGTTCCGGCACCTATGAAACCAATGGTTGGCATATCCCTATTCATCATTTGATATCCTTTATCGCGGGGACGCCGGCCAACGTTTCTGCCTGCTGGACCGCCCTGACTATGGCGCTGGCTACGGTCTCAGCAGCCGCTGTGCCCAGTGCCGTAATATCGCCGGTCTTATCGCCCATAGACAGCGCAAATATGGCGTCGCCGTCGAACATGGTATGGCACGGACTTATAGAACGGGCTATCCCGTCCTGTGCCATCTGGGCCAGTTTGTTAACCTGCTCCTTGGTTAATGCGGCGTTGGTGGCCACGACTCCCAGCGTAGTATTACTGGCCAATAGATCTCTTTTATAGGTAAATGCCCCGCCGGTCAATAGCTCGACAGTGCTCGTGAAGCCGTTATTTTGCTCGTTGCGAGGACCTGCCAAGATTTTCCCCGTTTTGTGGTCAATTATGTCGCCGACGGCATTGACTGCCACCAGTGCCGCCACGATTATGTCGTCGCCTATTTTGCAACTGGCCGTTCCGATGCCGCTCTTGACTGCCCGTTCAATGCCCAATATTTTCCCCACTGTGGCGCCGGTGCCGGCACCGACACAGCCTTCAGCGACCTTTTTATCTGTTGCCTTTAAGCAGGCCTTGTAGCCATCCTCCGCGCCCGGCCTTATCTTGGGGTTGCCGACATTCAAGTCGAAAAGAATGGCTGCTGGAACGATGGGCACCCTAGCTACCATCGTTTCATGGCCGAAGCCACGTTCTTCAAGAAATCGCATTACGCCGCTGGCTGCATCCAGGCCGAAAGCACTGCCGCCGCTGAGCATAACCGCATGGACTTTCTCCACCAGGTTCATGGGACGGAGCAGGTCTGTTTCCCTGGTTCCGGGCGCGGAGCCTCTGACATCGGCTCCGGCAACAGCGCCAGTCGGGCAAAGAATCACCGTGCAGCCGGTGGCTGCTTCTTTGTCGGTATAGTGTCCGACCTTTATTCCTTTAACATCGGTTATTGCGCTATACATAGCCTCCAAAAACGAAAGCCTTCTCAGCAACGCCGAGAAGGCTTAAACAACTGACCCGTATATCCCATCTCGGTCATCGCTGATCCAAGCGGTCCTTTATTTTATTCGTGTATATACTGCTCACCGCCATAAAGGTCGATGGCAATGTTAATGATAGAGAATATTAGCTATTATTGTCAATAGGTAAAAGGTCATGTTTGATTGTTTGGTGTTTCACGGTTCAAAACTGACTTCAATGACGGTGGCGTAATTATCTAAGATTGAGGCTGGTGTCTCGATTATTAGGTCGCCGAGCGGGTCTTTGAACCCAATAGCTTCCATAATCTGGTCGCTTACGGAGATACGTTTTGAGTAATTCAGGTTAGCGCTGCTTCCCAGGACACTCACGGAGCCAACTTTATTGACGTGCACATTCCGAAGGGTGACGTTCTCATACGGCTTCATCAGCAAGTGCAGGTAAAGTTTGTTTCCTTTTTGTGTGGTGGGGCCATAGAACTGCCATGGCTCCAATCCGGCGCTGGTGCCTTTAATGGCTTCACCGTTGCGCGACATCCAATCGCCTATAGCGGACAGCCGTTCCAATTGCTCCGGCGGCAGAGTGCCATCTCCCGTCGGGCTCACGTTTAACAGAAAGTGGCCGCCGCGTCCCACCACCTCGCACAGTGTGTGTATCAGCTGTGTAGCTGACTTGTATTGTTTATCATCCTTGTTATAGCCCCAGCTGGTGTTCATGCACATGCAGGTCTCCCAGGGCCGGTCGGGCGGTTTGGGAGGTATAAATTGTTCCGGTGTATCGAAGTCACCATTGAGCGGCAGCCGGTCATTGATAGCAATACCGAGCTGCAGCGAGCGTATCATTGCGGCAAGCTCCGCCGCTTTCCATTGTTCCGGTGTGTGTTCCCAGTGGCCGTCGAACCAGATTAAAGCGATCTTGCCGTAGTTGCTAAGTATCTCCTTGAACTGGCCGAACATGAAGTCAAGATAACGCTGCCATTTTTGCGGGTCCGGCTCGGGCGCGCCGCTGAAATAGTGGTATGGCTTATCAGCATCGCTGAATGGCGGATAATCGGGATGGTGCCAGTCGAGCAGTGAGAAATACAGCCCCACACCCATTCCTTCGGCACGCACGGCATCGGTGAACTCGCCGACGATATCTTTCCCGTAAGGGGAGTGCATAATGGAGAAATCAGATAGTTTCGTGTCATACATGGCATAACCGTCGTGGTGCTTTGCGGTGATAACAGCGTACTGTGCTCCGGCTTCACGGAGACGCCGAGCCAATGTGCGTGCATCCCATTTCTTAGGATTGAAGGTGGCTGCGCTTGACTGGTATTGTTCCACTGGAACATCCTGAGCTAGAGGAAACATCGGTACTTTGCCAGTCAGGGGCCAGGATATCTCAATGCCCTGCTGCGATATGTGCGACCAGTGCACAAATATGCCGAAGCGCGCGTCCTTCCAGTTGCTGAAATACGGATTCATCTTAGCCTCCTGCGGTACGGAGTTAGCTGGAGCGGGAGACGGGACTCGAACCCGCGACAGCCTGCTTGGAAGGCAGGAACTCTACCACTGAGTTACTCCCGCTGATTCACATTCATTTTAACTGTGGCTAATGTCATTGTCAAAGTGCTTGAATGCAGGATTTCTCTGCGGTGGATAATTTGATAATCGAAGGAATTTAACGATTTTGTCACGTTCTCATTATAGATTTTATGACTTTTTAATTGGCGAACTGATACGATTGATATGTACAAGCAGGAGGTTTAAGTATGGTAAGTGATTTTTCTGCAACGGATTCGGAAGGCAGGATGGTCCGATTATCCGATTACAGAGGCAAGAAAAATGTTGTCCTTGTGTTTAATCGTGGTTTCACCTGACCTTATTGCCGGAAACATATGGCGCAGTTGCGTCAAGATTACGATAAGTTTATCGACAGGCAAGCCATGGTGATAGCCGTGGGCCCTGAAGACGCCAAAACATTCACCGACTACTGGCATAATAAAAAGATGCCCTTTACTGGCATACCTGATCCCGAACACGCTATAGCTGGCCTCTACGGCCAGAAGGTGAATCCACTTAAGTTCGGACGAATGCCCGCGCTCGTGGTAATAGATAAGAATAAGAAAGGGAAGATACGCTTTGCCCATTACGGAGACTCAATGAGCGATATACCAACGGACGACGATATTTTAGCCCTGCTGGACGAAATAAATAAGGAATCCTAATCGGACATTCTGGAATCAAGCATCAAAATGAAGCAAAATACAACATACCTTGGCCAGAAAACCTCGTTAAGGTCAACTTTGTTGCGGCCGACTTTCAGCCTATTATTAGTTTGCTTGTTATTATTTGTGTCTGGTTGCCTACCTGCGATCACGAGTCCAGGCAGCGCTTCCATTAGCCTGAGCGATGCCATAGCTCTATCCAGGTCGCACAATATCAGCAAGATAATTGTAGATACAAGCACCAGCACCATGACAATGACTGCTATGGTATCCGGTCAGCCCCTCAAGGTTACCGATGTAAATGGAAATACGGTTAATGTTACCAGTGGTACACAACTGGTGGTCAACATTGGCTCATTGACAGTGGCCAATTTGCAGGAATTGGGATTCGTTCTACCGGCCGATTATTCCATAAATCCCGCCAGTAGCAGCCTGGGTAATATATTTATTGCGGTCTTACCTTTTCTACTGCTGATTGCTTTGTTTTACTTTCTTTTTCGTGCCGGCCGGGGTGCTCAAACACAGGCGTTAAACTTCGGGCGAAGCACGGCGCGGCTTGTTTCGCCGGACCGGCCCCGTGTCACATTTGCCGATGTTGCCGGCGCCGAGGATGCGAAGGAAGACCTTCAGGAAGTGGTTGAGTTTTTAAAAGACCGCTGGAAGTTCCAGTCAATCGGAGCTACCATACCTAAAGGCATACTTCTCATCGGGCCGCCGGGAACGGGGAAAACGCTATTGGCACGGGCATTGGCCGGTGAAGCGAACGTGCCGTTTTTCTCTATCAGCGGCAGTGAATTTGTGGAAATGTTCGTCGGGGTAGGTGCTGCCCGGGTACGAGACCTATTTATCCTGGCCAAACGCAGTGCGCCGTGTATAATTTTCATCGACGAAATCGATGCTGTTGGGCGCCAGCGTGCCGGGAATATACCAGGCAGCCATGAAGAAAGAGAGCAGACTTTAAACCAGATCCTGGTTGAAATGGACGGCTTCGACCCTAACATTGGTGTCATCGTGCTGGCTGCGACTAACCGTGTTGATGTGCTCGACTCGGCATTGTTGCGTCCGGGACGTTTCGATAGGCGTGTGACGCTTGACCGGCCGGATACCAGTGGTCGCACGGCGATACTAAAGCTTCATGCCAAAGATAAGACGATGGACCCGAACGTTAACTTCGAGACCATTGCCAAGCAAACTCATGGCTTCAGCGGCGCTGACCTGGCTGAACTTATTAACGAGGCTGCCATTCTGGCGGTCAGGAGAGGGAAGAAAACGGTCGGGATGGATGAGCTGGAGGACTCCATAGATAGGGTCATCGCTGGTCCGGAGAGAAAAAGTGTTAAATTCAGACCCAGCGATAAGGAATTGACCGCATATAATGAGTCAGGCCACGCACTGGTAGCTCGCATGCTGCCCAGCGTGGACCCGGTACATAAGATATCGATCGTTGCCCGCGGCGCGGTGGGTGGTTTCACCAGACTTCTGGAGGAGGACCGCTACTTTATGACCGAGTCTCAGTTCAAGGATACACTGGCTACATTAGTAGCCGGGCACGCAGCCGAAGAATTGATATTCAACGAAGTATCCACCGGGCCGCACAGCGACTTAAAGCAGGCCACGGAAATAGCACAGAAGATGATAACCGACTATGGCATGAGCAAGAAATTGGGTCTAAGGACGTTCGGTCAGGCTACATTACCAGGTTATCTCGGCTTCGGACCTCCTGAAATAAAAGACTACAGCGACGAGACTGCCAGGTTAATCGACCAGGAGATCCGAGACATAATGGAAGAGGCGCACAAAAGAGCCAGGGCCATTCTCGAGGAAAACAGACCGCGTCTGGTCCACCTGGCAGAAAAACTGCTGGTCAAAGAAACACTTGAAGGCACCGAACTGGATGCCGCATTCACCGAGCCTTTGACGGAAGCCGACACGAAACCTTTGTCGAAAACCAAAGAACCCGTCCCCTTATCCTCCGGTGATTAAATCGCCAAAAGCCATACTGATTAATCTGCAAAACAATACTCAAGCCTATTGACAGAGCATCCACCCTATCGTATTCTTTATCTGAATTCATAGAAAAGGAGGGCGTGCTCATGGCAAAAACTGCAACCGGGCTACAAGAGAATGTCGCCGGTCTGTTGTGTTATGTTGCCTGGTGGATCAGCGGCCTCGTGTTTTTCCTGCTGGAACCAGATAATAAGTTCGTGCGTTTCCATGCACTACAATCCATCATTGCATTCGGTGCGCTAACACTGGCGGGCATTGTCGTCGGTTGGATAACCTGGATACCTTTTATTGGTTGGATTATAGGTGCAGCCTTCTGGATTCTCTGCATTGTGGTGTGGATAATATGCATGGTTAGAGCCTGGCAGGGGCAAATGTTTAAACTGCCCTGGGCAGGAAACCTCGCAGAGAAATACATGCAACCGACTGGCAAGAAGTAACTCCAGATATCCCGCCGGTTTTAGCTTTTTATTTTTTCTTGACATGGCTGTCTGTCGTCTGGTAAATGCTGTCATTTGACACGATTCAGACGATAGTAGTATTATGCCGCCTTACAGTAGCAATGTCCCGTTAAACGTAAAAAAGTGAAAATACTTTTAGTCTACCCGCAGTATCCCGATACATTCTGGAGTTTTAAGCACGCGCTAAAATTTGTTTCCAAGAAGGCAGCTTTTCCGCCACTTGGCCTGCTGACCGTTGCCGCCATGCTGCCTAACGAGTGGGACAAAAAACTCGTTGATTTGAATGTCACCAATCTAAGCGATAAGGATATCGAATGGGCTGATTATGTATTTATCAGCGCCATGGCAGTACAAAAGGAATCGGTAAGGCACGTCATAAAAAGGTGCCGGCGATTGAGCACAAAAATCGTTGCCGGCGGCCCCCTTTTCACTACCGGGCACCAGGAATTCGATGAGGTGGACCATTTCGTGCTCAACGAGGCTGAAATTACACTCCCTCTGTTTCTGCAAGATTTAAGAAATGGCCAGGCAAAGCATGTATATACGTCTGACAAATGGGCTGATGTCACCAAAACGTCCATACCGGCCTGGGAACTTATCGACCTCAATAAGTACTCCTCAATGGCCGTCCAGTATTCCAGAGGCTGCCCTTTCGACTGCGAGTTCTGCGACATCGTGGTTCTCAATGGGCACATGCCCCGGACCAAGGGTGTGGCTCAGCTCCTGGCCGAGCTTGAAGAGTTCAGCAATCGGGGATGGCGCCATAGCGTCTTCATCGTCGATGATAATTTCATTGGCAATAAAAAGAAACTAAAGATGGAAATCCTGCCAGCTATCATCGACTGGATGCATAAGAAGAAAAAGCCGTTTTCACTATTCACTGAGGCGTCCATCAACCTGGCCGACGATGAAGAACTTATGAAGTTGATGGTCAGGGCGAATTTCAATATGGTATTTATCGGCATTGAAACGACCAATGAAGATAGTCTGGCTGAGTGCAGTAAGATGCAGAATCGAAACCGGGACATGGTAGCAGCAGTCAAAAAATTGCAGAACCGGGGACTACAGGTGCAGGGTGGATTTATCCTGGGTTTCGATAACGACCCGCCGGCCATTTTCGAAAATATGATTAATTTTATTCAAAAAAGTGGAATTGTCACGGCGATGGTGGGCTTGCTGAATGCTCCCCGTGGCACAAGACTCTATAAACGTCTCAAGCACGAAAGGCGTTTATTATCCGACTTCACCGGTGATAACACGGATTGCACCATGAACTTTATTCCTAAAATGGACTATAAAAAACTCATCATCGGCTATAGGAAAGTCATTGATACTATTTACGCGCCCAAACAGTATTACGAGCGGATAACCACTTTCTTAAAGGAATACCGGCCGGTTGGGGAAAGACTGGTCGGCCTTCAATTCGAACACGTCAAGGCGTTCTTTAAGTCTATGTGGTTCCTCGGTATAATCGGCAAAGGACGACAATACTATTGGCGATTGCTGGCCTGGACTATAGCCAGGCGGCCCAGGTCTTTTTCTATTTCCATTGTCCTGGCCATTTATGGATTCCACTTCCGCAAGGTAGTGGAGAAATACCTGTTGATGCTGGCGCGGGACAACGGTTCAGTGGCATAGCCTCGCGTATTAGCTACTTGCTGATCTGGTCAAGCGCATGTCTCAATTGCTTGACGAAATCAGAAACCGCCGTCATACCCCCTGTTTCCAATAACTCAATTATTTTGCTCCCTACGATGACGCCATCGGCTAGTTCGGCTACCCGTTTAGCCTGCTCTGGCGTTGATATACCGAAGCCAACACAAAGCGGCTGTTTGGCTGCTTTCCTGACCCGTCTGACAAAAGACTGCAATTCTTGTGGCAGGCCGGCTCTGGCTCCGGTGACTCCGGTCACTGAGACCAGATATATGAATCCGCGGGCTCTTTCAGCTACCAGCTTAATGCGGTTATCTGAACTGGTTGGAGCTAATAAATAAATCAGGTCCAGGTTATGCTTTTCGGTGATAAGCTCTAACTCGGCACCTTCGTCTGGCTGAAGGTCTGGTATTATCAGGCCGTCGACTCCGGATCTAGCGCAGGCTGCACAGAATCTTTCCAGACTGTAGCTGAGCACCGGATTGAAGTAGGTCATAAATAACAGCGGTATATCCACTTTCCCGCTTAGCCTTGATGCCACCTCAAGACATAGTTTTGGTGTAACCCCGTTCTTTAAGGAATAGTAACTCGCCTTTTGTATGGTGGCTCCGTCAGCCAGCGGATCGGAGAACGGTATGCCCAGTTCCACCATATCGCAGCCGCTGGCAGCCAGCATGGGTACAGCTTTGAGTGTATGTTCAACGGTGGGGTAACCTACCGTGATATAGGCTATAAGCGCCTTGTGCCCGCGTCGACCGAATACTGAAGATACGCGGCTCATGGCGTTAACCCCAAAGCTTCGATGACAATGTCCAGGTCCTTATCGCCACGACCCGACAGGTTAACGATGATGATTTGTTCTTTGCTTAAAGAGCCGGCCAGCTTAACAGCATAGGATATAGCGTGGGCCGGTTCCATTGCTGGCGGAATGCCCTCGATGCGGCACAGAAGCTGAAAAGCCTCCAGCGCCTCCTTGTCGCTTACCGCCACATAGCTGGCCCGTCCGCTGTCCTTGAGATAGCTGTGCTCGGGGCCGACACCAGGGTAGTCAAGCCCCGCCGAAATGCTGTGTGTTTCTCTTATCTGCCCATCGTCGTCCTGAAGCACATAAGACCTGGCGCCATGTAATACGCCGATGCTTCCCGCTGCCAGCGATGCCGCGTGTTTGCCGGTCTTCAGCCCTTTTCCGGCGGCTTCGACTCCAACGAGCTTGACTTCTTTGTCGTCAAGGAACGGATAAAAAATGCCGATGGCGTTGCTGCCGCCGCCGACGCAGGCAATTATGTAGTCGGGCAGCCGGTTGCATTTAGCCAGTATCTGCTCCCTGGCCTCCTTGCCGATTACCGATTGAAAGTCGCGGACCATCGCAGGGTAGGGATGAGGTCCTACCACGGAGCCCAGGAGATAGTAGCTGTTTCTGACATTGGTCACCCAATCTCTCATGGCTTCGTTGATGGCGTCTTTTAGCGTACGGCTGCCGGCAGACACTGGTTTCACTTCGGCGCCCATCAGTTTCATGCGGATGACGTTGAGCGACTGGCGGCGGACATCCTCCTCGCCCATGTACACGATGCATTCAAGGCCCAGGAGCGCGCACACGGCAGCAGCTGCCACGCCGTGCTGCCCGGCACCGGTCTCAGCGATGATTCGGTGTTTCCCCATTCTGCAGGCCAGAAGTCCCTGTCCCAGTGCGTTGTTTATTTTATGGGCACCGGTGTGAGCCAGGTCTTCCCTCTTCAGATAAATGCGGGCTCCGTTACAGTGACTGGTCAGCCGTTCGGCCATATAGAGGGGTGTCGGCCTGCCCGAGTAATCGCGAGACAAAGAGTCAAACTGGTCCCAGAAGTCTGAGTCGGTTCTGGCTACTTCGTAGGCTGCTGTCAGCTCGTCCAGAGCAGGCACCAGCGTTTCCGGTACGAACCGCCCTCCGTAATTTCCGAAGTATCCCCTGTTGTCAGGTAACAATGAACGACCTCCTCATCTTTCAGATCTATCGGGATTTTCGAGCGACCGGCTTGGCTCTCCTTACGGCTTTGATAAAGGCTTTGATTTTGGCGGTGTCTTTGTGCCCTGCGGTCTCCACGCCGCTGGAGACATCAACTCCCCAGGGCTGGGTTTTCCCGACCAGCTCGCCCACGTTCTTTGTGGTTAGCCCGCCGGCGATGATTACAGGAAACCTGGCCGATACCTTTTTTGCCAGTTTCCAATCGAAAGCTCTACCTGTGCCTCCGTAAATATTTTCCTTTTTGGAATCAAGCAGGCAAATGAGGTTGTGTTGCGGCAACACCCGGTAGCCCTTTGTTATTTCCGATATGATTTTATCCGCAGTACTGGTCTCTGTGATATGTAGTACTTTGATAATCGGCCGTTTGATCTCATGACAGTAAGCCCAGGTCTCATCACCGCTCAACTGGATGCGGTCGAGTTGGCAGTAATCGGCGATACGGTTCACCTCTTCCACCGATGAATTGACAAAGACACCAACCACGGCTGGCCGGGTCTTCATGTAGCAAACAGCCTCAATCAGCTGCAGCGCTTGCCTGGTTGTCACCTGCCTCGGGCTGGGGGCGAAGACCAGACCTATAAAATCCGCCCCGGCCCTGGCAGCCGCCAGGACATGCTGTGTCTCCGATAGCCCGCAGATTTTAACGTTGGTCATAATAAGTCTCTCATCCTGGCGGCAATGTTAGGCGCCGACATCAAGGCCTCACCCACCAGAACAGCATTGATGCCCGAGGCTCTCAACCTGTCTATATCGCTGCGTTCTTTAATACCGCTTTCACTGACCACTATTTTGTCCAAGGGGATACGAGGACGCAGCCGCTCAGTGGTAGTTAGGTCGACCTTAAATGTCTTCAAATCGCGGTTATTGATGCCGAGCATCTTTGCCCCGCTGTTCAGAGCAATTTCGATCTCTACCTCGTTGTGAACTTCAACAAGGCAGCCCATGCTTAGCTGGTGGCTTAGATCTAGTAGTTCTTTCAGTGTATCCGGTGTCAATATGGCCGCGATAAGCAACAGGGCATCGGCGCCGTAGGCCCTTGACTCGTAAACCTGGTACGGGTCGACGATGAAATCTTTTCTCAGAAGTGGTAGCTTCTGCAGCGCCTTTCTGATATCAGCCAGATGGTCGAGGCTGCCCATGAAGTACCGGGCCTCGGTTAATACGGATACGGCCGCGGCTCCGTTGTCGGCATAGATTTGAGCAATCCTGGTGGGGTCGAAGTCGGGTCTGATTACTCCGCGCGAAGGGGAGGCTTTCTTGACTTCGGCTATGAGCTTTATGCCATCTACCGTTAAAGCTGTGGCCAGGTCAAGGGTCGGGGGCTGCTGCGCAGCCATGCTCCCCATCACCGGTAGAGGCAATCGCCTTTTTTTACGCTCCAGTTCCTGTCGATTGTGCGAGACTATGCGATCTAGAATCATGGTATTTAATTTAGACTCCGGCTGAACTCGATCAGCTTTTCCAGTTTATCAAGTGCCAGTCCGCTGTCAATTGTCTTTTGAGCCAGTTCCACGCCTTTTTGAAGCGTTTGTACCTTATCGCCGGCCAGGAGAACTGCAGCCGCGTTCATCAGTACGGCATCGCGTTGTGGGCCCGGGGTACCGGATAATATATTGCGTAACAGCTGGGCATTCTCCTTGGCATTGCCGCCTTTTAAGCTTTCAGAGCTGGCTTGTTTTAAGCCGATTTTTTCCGGGCTGATAATGTAATTTACGATGTTGTCGCTTTTGAGCTCGCAGATGTGTGTTTTGCCGGAGACGGTGATTTCGTCCAAACCGTCCTCGCCATGGACGACCAGCGCGTGGTTGCAGCCCAGGTTTTGAAGCGCCAGCGCCATTTTCTCTACCAGAGAATCATCGGCTACGCCGAGCACCTGGGCTTTGGCTCCGGCGGGATTGGTCAGAGCGCCGAGTATATTAAAGACGGTGCGAATTCCGATTTCTCGACGCGG
Organism: uncultured Dehalococcoidales bacterium; assembly: GCA_964413085.1. Classification (GTDB taxonomy): domain Bacteria; phylum Chloroflexota; class Dehalococcoidia; order GIF9; family UBA5629; genus 9FT-COMBO-48-23. The sequence goes on along the minus strand of CAYPRI010000015.1, from coordinate 3,436 downwards.
TACTGCTGCATATTTCATGGCGGGATGGAAAGCCGGCGCGAACATAAATCCGATGCCTATTTCTTGTAAACATCTCTGTACCTGGTCTGCGGATAGCTCGATTTTTATGCCCAGCGCTTCTAGCACATCGGCGCTGCCGCAACGGCTGCTCATGGCACGATTGCCGTGCTTGGCCACACTCAGTCCGGCTCCGGCGGCCACGAAGGCTGCAGTGGTAGATATATTGAACGTCTGAGAACCATCACCCCCGGTGCCGCAAGTATCCACAACCAGTCCGTCCGCAATCACCGGAACGGCTCTGGCTCGCATTGTCCTGGCCAGGCCCACGATTTCATCCACCGTCTCGCCTTTTAGTCTGAGTGCGGTGACAAAAGCTCCAAACTGGGCCGGCGTGGCCTCGCCCTGCATTATCTCCTCCATCACCAGTGCTGCCTCGTCGGCAGCCAGTGAATTACCGGCTACCAGAGTTGCGATAGCTTCTTTAATCATTATCTGCCCCCTTAAGAAAATTCTTCAATATATCTTTTCCCCCTTGTGTCATAAATGATTCGGGATGGAACTGAACTCCATGCACCGGATACTGCCTGTGCCTTAAGGCCATAATGGTGTCGTCGTCCGTCCAGGCGGTTACCTCAAGGCAATCGGGCAGCCCCTCGCGGTAGACTGATAGGGAGTGGTAGCGGATGGCCGAGAACGGGTTGGGTAAATTCGCCATAACTCCCAGGCCGTTATGATGTATCAGCGAGGACTTGCCGTGCATTATCTCCTTGGCTTGACCTACGTACGCCCCATAGCTGTAGCCGACGCACTGGTGTCCCAGGCAGACGCCGAGTATGGGCAGCCTGGGTCCGAAATGGCGGATGACATCATTAGATATGCCGGCCTGCAGCGGTGTTGACGGGCCCGGTGAGATGACTATGTAGCTCGGTTTCATCCTTTCGATATCATCGATAGTGGTCTTATCATTGCGTACCACGGTTACGGTCTGGCCCAGCTCACTCAGATATTGAAACAGGTTATAGGTGAAGCTGTCGTAGTTATCAATCAGCAGGAGCATGGTTCCTCCCGCTGGAAGCGCCGGTGCCCTCAGCCTGATGGATGGCTTTTAATAATGCCTGCGCCTTGTTCATGGTCTCCTGGTATTCGTGCTCCGGTATGCTGTCGTAGACGATGCCGCTGCCTGCCTGTACGTAAGCAACGCCGCGATTAACCACCATTGTCCTGATGGCGATAGCCATGTCCATGTTTCCTGAGAAGGAGAAATAGCCGGCAGCCCCGGCATAAGGGCCGCGTTTTTCAGGCTCAAGTTCGGCGATAATTTCCATGGCGCGAATCTTGGGCGCTCCGGATACAGTGCCGGCAGGAAAGCAGGCCTGCAGGGCATCGAAGACGTTAAGGTCAGGCCTTAATTTTCCCTGGACGTGAGTCACCAGGTGCATCACATGCGAGTAGCGTTCCACCTCCATCAGGTCGCTGACCCCTACCGTTCCAGGTTCACTGACCCGGCCGATATCATTACGTCCCAGGTCGACCAGCATGATATGCTCAGCGCGCTCTTTCTCGTCGCTGCGCAGTTCCTGTTCCAGTGCCTCGTCCTCGGCCTGGTTGTTACCTCTCGGCCTGGTGCCAGCCAGTGGCCGGGTCATCACCATACCGTCCTCGACCCTGACCAGTATCTCAGGCGAGGCGCCGATGATGTGGAAATCCTTGAAATCGAGGAAGAACATGTATGGTGAAGGATTGAGAGAGCGGAGCGACCGGTAAATCTCGAAGGGGGCAACTTCCACAGGTTGTGCCAGGCGCTGGGATAGAACTATCTGTATAGCTTCGCCGGCCGTGATATAACGCTTTATCCTGTCTACAGCCTTTTCGAACTCCGCTTTGGTAAAATTGGAGCTGAGCGCATTGTTTTTATGAGGCGCCACTAACTTTACATAATGCTTAGGTTTAAGCGGCTGGTTCAGCCTGTCGGCAAGGTCTTCGATTCTGTCTATGGCTTTTTGATATTCATCCTCGATATTGCCATCGAGATGGACGTGGCTAAGAACTTTAATCTTGTGGGTGACGTGGTCGAAGACGAGCATGGTATCAACGAACATAAATAGTGATTCGGGCAGTGCCAGCGGATCCGGTGAAGGTGAGAGCAGTTCCTCAAAGCGGCTGGCGACTTCGTAGCCCAGATAGCCGACAGCGCCGCCGCAGAACCGGGGCAGGTCAGCGACCGGCACCATTTTATATTTATTCAGTTCAGCAGCAATTAATAGTAGTGGATTAGCCGCGTCCTGGGAACTGGTAGCCAGTGTGCGGTATGGCTCGGTGCCTATGAAGCTGTAACGTGCTAACCTCTCGCCGCCCTCGACGCTTTCCAGCAGGAAAGAATTGCCGCCTCGGTTTATCTTTAGAAACGCAGAGACAGGCGTTTCCAGGTCAGCAACGATTTCGCGATAGACAGGTATCAACGTGCCTTCCTGGCGGCGCTTTTTAACTTCTCCCAGTGTCGGATAATACATATCTAATTTGACTCCAATAAAAAACCTCTCGCCATAGGGGCGAGAGGTTTATCTTCGCGGTACCACCCTAGTTGATTGTCGGCTGGACAATCATCTCAATCAGGTACGGCTCCATTTCTGAAGCGATACTCCGAGCTCTGATAACGGTGCCCACTCCGTCAACGCCTAATCAGGAAGTTCCCTTTCGGTTCGCGGCTCCCGAGTCCATTCAACTCTCTGCGCTGGCACCGGCTCACACCTTACCCGGCTCTCTGAGCCTCGCTGGAGGCCTACTAGTCTCGCTCACAGCCTTTACGTTATTCGGTTGTTTTTTAATATAACAGGCATCTAATTCTTTGTCAAGCGAAAACAGGTAATTTTTATCTTAAGCTGCAATCTTCGGTAATATAGAAATTGGCTGACCATCAAGGTAATATCTTCACCACCAGTTAGCTTCGACCTTCGTTAAGAAGGTTAAATTTCGGAATTTTTACTTGTAAGAATGGTGATTTTATTACATTAAATCATGCGACACAAGACACAAATACTCAACTTGTGCTATTGATTTCGAATGAGAAAAGGAAGGCCTCATTACTTTTAAGTGTACGTGGTCGTGCCAATGTATATGCAATGTTAGTATTATGGCCTAGAACTACTTGCTTCTTTTCAAGCAGAAGTCTAAGATGTTAATAATTGGGGAAACAATTTGAGGCTGTCATCACCACATTGTCAACGAGATTAGCATCAGGTCTCGCAACACCTTTATTAATAAGTTACCATTTCCAGAAGGAGTCTTGAATTATGGAGTTTTTTGACCTTATGAGTATCTCACACCGCTATATGGATATACTAAACCCTTCCACGCCTGAAAAAATCATCAAACTTGGCAAATTACTCAAATTGAAAAAAGGAAACCGGGTCATCGACTTCGGTTGTGGTTGTGCCGA
>CAYPRI010000014.1:0-30757 GCA_964413085.1 uncultured Dehalococcoidales bacterium | reverse complement strand
CCGGTGAGAAGATACCTCTTGAAGGTACGGGAACACAATGGGTGGCAACGAAAAGAAAGGCTCTTTTTGAACCTGACCTTTCAAAAAACAATAAATTTCATACCGGTGAAGAGCACCTGAGATGGGGCCTCCGGTCTATAGTTTATTTACCGCTCGTGGTGAAGAACGAGGCCATAGGCAGTCTCATTGTTGCCAGTCGTAAGCCAAATGCTTATACCCACGGCCAGGTTCGGCTTCTGGAACGCCTTGCTTCGCAGATTTCGGTTCCAGTTGAGAACAGCCGTTTATATGCCAAAGCTGAGCAGCGAGCCAGAGTCGACGAACTCACGGGACTGTTTAACCGCCGGCACTTCGATGAGAGCGTGAAGACGGAAATAGACCGTCACGCTCGCTATAGGAGCATGATGTCTTTGCTTTTCCTCGACCTCGATTTCTTCAAAGCATACAACGACCAGCAAGGGCATACGGCGGGTGATAGGGTCCTGGAATTGATAGGACGGCTGATAAACGCTGCGCTGAGAAATACTGATTTTGCTTTTCGCTACGGTGGAGACGAGTTCGCCATCATATTGCCGCAGTCAGCAACCGAGGATGCATTCATCGTGGCTGAAAGAGTCCGCGGTAGGATTGCGGCCGAGATGACCAAGAGAGATATCAAGATAAGCGCCAGCCTGGGCTTAGCTTCGTGGCCAAGCGATGGAGTGACATCCGACGAGCTGGTGAACGCAGCCGATAGAGCCCTCTACTATGCCAAAGAGACGGGAGGAAACCGAACTGCCGTTGCTTCTAAGATGCTACCTTCTCTCACTGCTTCGGCTACAACCAGAACCACGACTGAAAAAGAGGTTTTAAGTATAATTCATACTCTGGCAGCAACCATTGAAGCTAGAGATCCCTATACTTACGGCCATTCACGCAAGGTGAGCAGCTACGCAGTATCACTGGCCGAAGCTATAGGATTGCCCTCTGAAAAAGTCGCTGTGGTCAGCACCGCGGCTTTACTACACGACATCGGTAAGATAGGCATTCCGGATGAAGTACTCAATAAGGTTGATAAGCTTGAGCCTGACGCCTGGGAGTTGATACGCGCTCATCCAAAACTATCAACAACCATAGTTGGACATGTAGTTAGTTTAGTTTCGTGTTTACCGGCCATACTTCATCATCATGAGCGCTGGGATGGCGCTGGTTACCCATCCGGGCTCAAAGGCGATGAGATCCCGGTTGAAGCACGCGTCCTGGCCATCGCGGATGCTTTTGATGCCATGACATCATCTCGACCCTACCGTGGCAAACTATCGTACAAGAAGGTACTGCAAGAGTTGAAACGATGCTCCGGAACCCAGTTTGACCCGAAGCTGGTTGACGCCTTTTTGCCTATCGCTTTATCGGCAGCCCCAGAGGAATCAAGCGTCGCTTAACCAGCTGCCGCACTTGGAATCGAATATAAGATGTCTTAAACCCCTTGACAAGGTCCGAGGCTGGGCACATAATTAGTCAAGTTCCGCGGTGGCAGTACCGATGAACGTATATGCTATCCCTCCATTGCTGGCTGTAATAGCCTACATCCCCTTACTCGGTATCCTATTAGCAAATCGTCCCTGGAACAGACAACGCTGGCTTCTATTTTTATTCTTAATACCTGCAATGTTATGGAGCCTTATTGATTTCTTTTTCCGAGCTGATTTTTCCCCGGCATACCGGTTAGTATTATGTAAGGCAGTTCTGTGGTTTTCATTGTGGATGGGAATCCAATTTATCTTCATTCTACGCTTTTTCGCCAGGCGTCAATTTTTTTCACTTTATTTTGCTTATCTTTTACTCGTGATATTTGCGGTTCTGGAGGTGCTTGACTATATTCCGAAAAGTGTTGTTATCTCTGCCAGTGGACTGCAGGTCCAATATGGCGCGCTTTGCTTCGTGTTCGTTATTTTGCTGCTTATCATCGTCAGTGCAGATCTTTATTCACTTTCCCGCGAAGCAATTAATAGTAAAAATCTGGAAGAAAAGAATCAGATCTCCTATTTGCTTGTTGGGGTTGCATTAATGGCGGGCTTTGGTATGGCCTCTTTTGTTCCCGGAGCTAGTAAGTTCCCACTGGCGCATGTAGGTAATATTGCCCTAGCTTCGATACTGAGCTATATCTTCTTAAAAAATCGTTTATTAGATATAAAGTTAATTACACGCCAAATTCTGGTCTGGATTGGACTAATTGGTATCGGCATTGTTCTGTATCTCATTTCATTTCTGTTTATTTACTCATTCAGCAGTATCCAGATAGATGGAAGCACTTTAGCCTTAGCTACAATGGCCGCGATGTCTATTGGAGGGAGTGTTTATTTACTACACGGGGTGCTTTCCAGGCGTACAGATAGGCTGTTCTACAGGGCGCGTTACGCCTACCTGGAAAAACTACGTACTTTTCTAAGATACAGACTGAACCGCGTTCTTAGTTTAAGAGAGCTAAGCGAAGGATTACTGCCGCTGCTGGCGGTTACGCTGCATTGTAAACAAATATTCTTGTTAATGCCGGAATCCGGGGGAGCTGATTTTGCCATTCAATTTTCCCAGCCGCGCGGGCGAGATTTTGAAGCGAGGTTGAGCCGGGACAATCCTGTTACCGAATGGCTACGGCGAGAGAAGCGATATATGCTGAGAGAAAATTTGGATATCTTCCCGGAGCTTTACGGGAGATGGGGGCAAGAAAGGGATGAACTAGAAGTTCTGGATATTGAATTACTATTTCCTCTGGTAAATCGAGGCGATTTAGTTGCCATCCTGGCACTGGGGAAAAAGGAATCGGGTAAATATTCGCTTGGGGATGTAAATTTAGTGGAAACTGTTATAACTCAGGTGGTGGCCAGCCTTGAAAGAGAATATCTTCAAGAGCAGTTTAGAAAGCGAGAGAAAGAACATCTTCAGAAGGAATTAAGAAGCAGAGAGCAGGAACTGGCTTTGATTAATCGGCTGGCGGCAGTTATTACTTCCAGCTTAAACGTAAGGGAAGTATATGATGCATTTATAGATGAACTTAAAGGCGTAGTTAGTATTGACTGGGCGACGATTGCCCTGATAGAGGGCGACCAAATCCGGTTAGAGGTTATATCCACGGAAGTAGGCTCGACCTGGCAGGAAGGGGAAAAGATGCCATTAAAAGGCACAGGCACGGAGTGGGTTGCCAATCACAAGGAGGCGTTGCTGGAGCCTGACCTTATAAAAAATCGGAAATTTAAAACCGGTGAGGGGCATTTAAAGCGCGGCATAAGGTCCATTGTTTATCTGCCGCTGCTTGTTAAAAACAAAGCAATTGGCAGCCTTATTATTGCCAGTCGAAAGCCGGATGCTTATTCCCCAATACAAGTTCGACTTCTAGAACGTCTGGCTTTTCAAATAGCCATGCCAATTGAGAACAGCCGCTTATTCGCCAAAGCAGAGCATAAAGCCCGGATTGATGAAATTACAGGCTTGTTCAATCGACGTCATTTTAATGAATGTATAAAACAAGAAATAGACCGTCACTCTCGCTATAGTGGCGTGCTTTCTCTAATTCTTCTAGACCTGGATGATTTCAAAGCATATAACGACGTGCACGGGCATATGGCCGGCGATAAGATACTGGAGATAATAGGGCGTTTGGTTAATGCCGAGATAAGAAATACTGACCTGGCCTTTCGTTACGGTGGTGACGAATTTGCTATCATATTGCCTCAGTCAGAAACCCATGATGCTTTTGTTGTCGCCGAGAGGGTCCGTCGCGGGATCGCTGGCGAGATGGGCAAAAAGAACATCAAGCTAAGCGCTAGCCTGGGATTGGCCTGTTGGCCTGGTGACGCATATACATCGGGCGAACTCGTAAACACTGCTGACATGGCGCTTTACCACGCCAAGCAGACCGGAGGTAACCGGACATGCATTGCCGCAAAAATCCTGGCGGATACAAGAGCCGAGGCTAGACTCAAAGTAAAGGATAAATAGAAGCTCTGGATGTCATCAGTGCCTCACCCCCTCACTTTTTCACCAGTGCACAGATATTTCGGGAGAACAATTTTATCGGAAGTTTATAGGATCTTTCCGGGAATAGGCTAATTATTTCGAATCCTGCCTGTTTTATTAAGCTGCTGAGTTCCGGATAAGAAAATAGATAATAATAGCGATAATAAGGTACCGCCTTAGATTTCCAGGGCACCTCAATCTGTTTGCCGGTTAGCCAAAACTTGGGCTGCCATTTGTTCCAAACGGTGATAAAAGCCTCACCACCCGGTTTCAGTACTCGCTTGAGTTCCGAAATTGTCATTCTTCTTTGTTTGCCGCCGCGGATATTATGATAAACGGCAACTGCTATGGCACAATCAAAGGTGTCATCCGAATACGGCAGATAGGTGGCATCAGCTAACACCAGTTCTGCTTCGAATTTGAATTTAGCTGCATATTTACGCGCCAGGCCCAGCATTTGAAATGAAAAATCAGCACCGTATAGCTCGAAATTGTCCTTGAACGGCAAGAAATCGGCGCCGTGAGCACAGCCGATATTCAATAGCTTTCCTGTCTCCCATCTGTTTGCCAGTTCTTGCAGCTCGCTGGTGAATCGAGACCAATGTCTAAAACGGTACCAGCTTTCAGCTATTTCATCGAAAACCTGTCTGTTTGTTGACATGGCAGCGATTTGGTAAACTCTGATTTGGGTAGTCAATTATATTCGTTACTGGACATTAGGAAACCACATAATGAAGAAAATATCAAGAACTATATCCGGTGTGACGCCGGTGGCAGTGATGGGCAAGCCGATTGGATGCCCAGGTGAATGTATATATTGCCCCAGTTTCCCTGATGCTCCCAAGAGTTATACACCGGAATCACCTGCCGTGCTCCGGGCCAAGCTCTTCGATTATGACCCCAGAAGTCAGGTCGAAGAAAGATTAAGGATCCTCATGGATATGGGGCACCCGGCCGACAAAGTGGAACTCATTGTCATGGGAGGGACCTTTTTGGCTTATCCCAGGGAATATCAATATAAGTTTATTCAGGATTGCTATGATGCATTGAACGGCTGTCAATCATCGACACTTGAGGAAGCTAAAAAGACCAACGAGACTGCTGAACATCGTTGTGTGGGACTGTGCATTGAAACCAGGCCTGATTGGTGCCGGGAGGAAGAAGTCAGCAGAATGCTCGAGTTCGGCGCCACACGCGTAGAGTTGGGTGTACAGACACTGGATGATGACATCTATAGGCTGGTGAAGCGAGGGCATAATGTAGGAGAAGTTATTCGGGCGACCAAATTACTCAAAGACCATGGATTTAAGGTTTATTACCACTGGATGCCCGGACTGCCCGGCTCAGATCCAGCGCATGACCTGGAGCAGTCTAAGCAGCTTTTCAATGACGACAATTTCAAGCCGGACGGTCTTAAGCTTTATCCCACGTTGGTTATAGCAGGGACCGAACTGGAAAGATGGTATGAAGATGCTCGTTATCAGCCTTATCCCGTTGACGAGCTGGTAACTTTGATGATAGGCATTAAGACAAACATTCCTCATTACGTCAGAATCCCGAGGGTCATGCGTGATATGCCCGGTAAATTTATTGTCGCCGGCTGTAAGGATCTAGCTTTAAGAAGCGCTATAAAAGGGCGTATGCAAGATATGGGTGTTGCGTGCAAATGTATTCGCTGCCGGGAATACGGACACCGGCTTCGCGACGGCTACAAGATGGGAGAACCACGACTCAAGAGAATGGATTACCAGGCATCGGGAGGCAGAGAGGTGTTTCTTTCATTCGAGGATGACAGCGCAACCGTATTCGGCTTGCTCAGGATGAGGATTGGTACTCTAGCTGTGGGTAACGGGAAACCGGCAATGGTCCGCGAGCTTCACGTTTTTGGCTCGGAGGTTCCATTGGGGGAGAAATATGCCGAAGGTGCTCAACATAAGGGAATGGGACTGGAGTTACTTAAGGAAGCTGAAAGAATCGCGCGTGAAGAATTTCAGGCTTCTAAAATAGCTATAATTAGCGGCGTGGGTGCCAGAGAGTATTTCCGCTCAGAATGCGGCTATGAACTGGAAGGCGCCTACATGACTAAGGAATTATAGGTTTTACTGTTTATAGAGATGGCAAGAAACGAAGTGACCTTCTGACTGTTCGATTAGCTGCGGTTCCACCTGACTGCAGATTGATAGTACCCGGTGGCATCTGGGATGGAAGTGGCAACCCGGTGGCGGATTTAATGGGGAAGGTACGTCACCCTGCAGTAGTATTCTGCCCTTGCCTTTTAGCTTGAAGCTGGGTGCAGCCGAAAGTAAAGCTTCAGTATAGGGGTGCATGGGATTCCGGAAAAGCTCATTCTTGTCGGCCAGCTCGACGATTTTGCCCAGATACATTATGGCTACTCTATGTGCCATATGTCGTATAACTGACAAATCGTGGGCGATGAACAGGTAGGCCAATCCGAATTTTCCCTGAATGTCCATCATCAGATTCAGAATTTGCGCCTGTATCGATACGTCCAGTGCGCTGACCGGTTCATCGGCAATAATTAGTTTCGGATTCATAGCCAGGGCTCGAGCTATTCCGATGCGCTGTTTCTGGCCGCCGCTTAGCTCATGCGGATACATACCAGCCTGTCCGGCTTCCAAACCGACTTGCTCCATTAGCTCGGCCACTCTTTGCGCCCGTTCCTTCTCGTTGCCGAAATTATGGATAACAAGTGGTTCGCATATGGAGTCGCCCACTGTCATTCTCGGGTCGAGAGAGGCATCAGGGTCCTGAAATATCAGCTGGATTTGCCTTCTTAATTCCTTAAGCCCCTTTTTATTTAGGCTGGTGATATCATTACCGCGGTACAGGATTTTGCCGCCGGTCGGTTCTTCAAGCTTGGGGATTGTCTTGCCTAAAGTTGACTTGCCGCATCCGGATTCGCCCACCAGACCCAGTATTTCCCCCTGGTGTATATCGAAAGTTACCCCGTCGACTGCCTTAATATCTCCTACATGGCGGGAAAATATGCCAGCCGTAACCGGATAATATTTTTTTAGGTCTTTTATTTGGAGCAACTTATGATTTGTTTTATTTTTCATGTATATAAATGACAGCTTACAGAATGACCGTCTGATATGGAGGTTTTAGTAGGCTCTTGTTGTCGACAAATTTTCATTGCCCTGGGACATCGGGGGTGGAAGGCACAGCCCGGGGGCATATCCATAGGGTTGGGTGTGGTTCCTGGTATGGACATCAGCCTGTTTTTAGATCTGGAGCTATCCGGTAGACAGTCAATCAATCCTTGCGTATAGGGATGCTTCGGCCTGCTGATTATCTCAGAGACCGGAGCTGTCTCCACGTCCTTACCCCCGTACATAACCACAGCCCGGTCTCCAATTTCAGCGACCACTGCCAAATCGTGGGTGATAAAGATAGCGGACATCTGCCTTTTTACCTTTAACTCACGAAAGATGTCCAGTATTTGTGCTTTTATGGTTACGTCTACGGCGGTGGTTGGTTCATCGGCTATTAGAATTTTTGGGTCACAGGACAGGCTCATGGCTATCAGAACTCTCTGTTTCATGCCTCCTGATAGTTGGTGCGGGTAGTAGCTCATTACGCTCGCGGGAGAAGGTATGCCCACATCGCCGAGCATCATTATAGCCCTCTCAACAGTGCGGGTATGGTCCAGCGGCAAGTGAAGCTTTATCTGCTCTGTTATCTGGTTGCCTATGGTTAGAACCGGGTTCAAAGCTGATTGCGCTTCCTGGAAAACGATGGCTATATCCTTTCCCCTGATTCGTCTCATTTCTGCAGAAGAACATTTAGCCAGGTCAAGACTGTCGAAGCTTATTTGGCCGTCGACTATTTTGCCCGGCGGGCTATCGAACAGACGCAAAATGGAGAGTGCCGTCACTGTCTTACCGCAGCCTGATTCACCGACAAGGCAGAGGCATTCTCCTCGTTCGAGTTCAAAATCGACTCCATTCACAGCCTTAACCGTGCCGCGGCGGGTGAAGAAATAGGTTTTCAGGTCGCTGACCTTGAGCACTATATCATTCTTCATGGGCATGCCTACACATTGCTTTTGGGGTCGAAAGCATCTCTCAATCCATCGCCTAGAAAATTAAAAGCCAGTACCGTTAAGAAGAGCATTATTCCCGGTTCCACTGCTATCCACCAGGCCGTGTCCAGCGTGTGTTGCCCGGATTCGAGGATTACACCCCAACTTGGCACTGTAGGATCTCCCAGGCCGATAAAGCTTAATGCAGCTTCTGCCAGGATTACCCCGGGGATCGACAGGGTGGCTATGATAATAATCAGACTGATTGCGTTGGGTATAAGGTGGCGGAAGACGACTCTACCATCGGTTGCGCCCAAGGCTTTGGCGGCAGTGACAAATTCCCGGGTCCTAATAGATAGGGATTCGCTTCTAAGTAACCTGGCGGTGCCGGTCCAGCCTGTCAGGCCTATCGCCAGAACGATAAAAGCCAGACTTGGTCCGAAGATAAAAACCACCAATACCAGCAATAGAAAGAATGGGAATGTCATTACGATATCGGTGAATCTCATCAAGGCGTTATCCACCCAGCCACCCATATAGGCAGAAAGTACCCCGATAATGGTGCCCAGAATAATAGCTATGCCGGTGGCAATCAGTCCCACCAGTAGAGACACCCTGGCTCCAGAGACTATCATAGCCATCATGTCGCTGCCTTTACTGTCAGTGCCCAGAGGATGTTTCCAGGTTCCGTTAACTTCTTTTGTTGTGAATGTATTGCTTGCTATGTCGTACATCGACTGCTGTGTAGTAAAGCCAATGGGCGGGATTTCTTTTTCATCGAAATTAACTGCGGTCGGGTCTGCTGTGAAAAAGGGGCCGACGATAGCCAGCGCAACCAGAAAAACTATGAAGGCCAGACCGAAGACAGCCAGCTTATTGCGCTTTGTCCTCTGCCAGTAATAGTTGATGAGCCGCATGCTGCTGGACATACGATGGCCGACTGAGCTAAGAGCATCCAGTAGTTTATTAGCCATATCTTATCCTTGGATCGAGATATGTATAACTGATATCGGTAGCCAGGTTTACCAGGAGCACAATAAAAGTACCTATAAGAGTGACGGCTACTACAACGGGATAGTCGTTGGCAAAGATGGCGTTGAAGGATATTTGCCCCAATCCAGGTATACCAAAGACGATTTCGGTTAAATAAGCGCCTCCGAAGACAATACTGCCCAAATCGAACATAATTATGGTGACCAGAGGTAATAGCGCGTTCCTGAAGACATGTTTGCCAATAACGGTCCGTTCGGGCAGCCCTTTAGAGCGTGCTGTAGTGACAAATGGTTTCTTGAGATTATCCAGCATGGCTGACCTGGTATATCTAACATAGCCGGCCAGCATGCCTGTGCCCAGTGTTATGACAGGCAGGATCAGCGCTTTCAAATTATCGAGAGAAAATAGCGGCAGCGTGGTGTCATAATAAGTCTTGAACAATCCCAGGTTAACTGAAAAAAACAGTATCAGCATGATGCCGAGCCAGAAGTTCGGTATCGATATGCCGATGAATGAGAGAAAAGTGAAAGTATAATCCATCCTGGAGTACTGTCTAACCGCCGAGTAGATACCGATAAGCATGCCCAGTATGGCGGCAAATAGACTGCTGAGCAGGATGAGTTGAAAAGAGTAAATCCAGTGGGTTTTAATCAGCTCGATGACTGGCATTGAGGTGCTGAAAGACCAGCCCCAATTTCCCCGGAACAGGTTGCCCATGTAGTTAAAATATTGCACATAAATGGGTTTATCAAGTCCGTACCGCGCTTCAATCGCGGCCGTAGCCTGTACCGGGTCTGCGCCTCTCGCGGCTATGTTCGCCAGATACTTATCCGCTGGCGAGCTGGGCCCGATCCTTACCAGAATAAAAGTAATGGTCAGTATACCCCAGGCTATAATTATGGAGTATATGAGCCTCTTGATAACGTAGTCTCTGAGCCAGCTTTTGCCCATGATTTAAAATAGCGACTGGACACTGCCAACAGGAACCTTAAATACCTTTAACGGCGGACTCATTCTGCGGGACCGAAATACCACATATAGTAGTTATAACCCATATTTATGCCTGGCTCTATACCCTCGACATTTTTCTGGAAGCCGACGTTAGCCCTGTTGAAAACCAGGAAATCTACAGGTTGTTCTTCAGACAATAATCTGGACAGTTCGGCATAGATTTGTTTTCTGGCAGTTTTGTCCAGAGCCTCCTTTGAGCGGGCACGATTGAACAGCCCATCTACCTCGGGATTCGAATAGCCTGCGAAATTGAGTCCACCGTTCGTCGTAAAAAATACACGACTTCCGGACGGCGCCAGCAAATCAGTGTTAAATCCTAATAACATCAAATCCCAGGGCTCCTGGCTGACAGCATTGGGTCCGTTGTTGTCTGTTGGTTCTTGCTTTGAGCCCGGCACGGTGTTCATCATGTACTGCCTTATAAGAGTTGCCCATGGCACCAGTTTGATTTCAGTCTCTATCCCAAGCTGTAACAGGTCCTTGCGTACAGAAAAGGCAGTATCCTCGGCGACTTTGCTACCGGTACTGGTTGCTAGAACTAAGTGAAGTTGAGTGCCGTCCTTATTAGTGACTTTTATGGTACCGTCGCTTTCTTTTTTACCGTATCCGGCCTGATAGAGAAGTTCGGCAGCCTTCAGTTTATCAAATAGAGGACCAACTCCATATTTAACAATGCCCTCATCGGTATACCAGGGAGAAGTGGCCGGGATAAAGCTGTAAGCCGGTTCGGCAAAGCCGAGTAGAATCGCCTGACTGATGGTCTGCTTACTTATTGCCGTCGACAGTGCTTGTCTGACCGTCTTATTTTTTAGACCCTCCCAGCCGTTGGCGCGCTGGTTATAGGCCAGCAGCCAGTACCCACGTGTGGGATTGGTATATACCTTAACGTTTGGCATAGACCTGAATCTATTCACGTCGGAAGGGTCGATACCGGTGGAGGTTATGTCGCCTGCTTCCAGAGCAGCTTGTCTCGTGGCTGAAGAACTGAACAGCTTTGTAATATATTGTTCAAAATAAGGGGCGCCGTTTTCTTTGCCTAGATAGTAGTCTGGATTCCTCTCCACAACAAACCTGTCATTCCGGATCCACTCCTTGAATTTGTAGGGTCCCAGATTTCCTGTATAGGTCAGGTTATTGAATTCGGGCGCCTGCGTGAACGCCTCGGCATTTCCTTCATATTGAGTGGCTATATACTTTGGGTAGGGCGTTAAGTCATAGATGGTGTAAATGAATTCAGGGTCAACTGTCTGGCGAGTTACCGTAAAGGTGGTAGCGTTTATCACTTGTGGCACAACGAACACAGTTTTGCCGTCCACTTCCTCCTGCCATAGACTTTTGTAAGGATAATTGAGCCAGTCAGAGAACATGAGATTTTTCATGGTATATATGTAATCCTCAGCGGTGACCTGAGAGCCGTCACTCCATTTCAAGTCATCTCTGATGGTGATCGTGTAAACCAGGCCGTCAGGGGATACTTCGATGTCTTTAGCTAAACAGCGGAACTGGATGTTAAACTGGTTATCGTAAGTAGCCAGTGAGTCTACCGTGTGACCAGCATAGCCGAAAGAACTCGCGTCTGCCGCCAGAATCCAGTTCAACGTCTCAGCATCACCGCCTGATTCACCATCTATAAAGTTACCTTTTATCGTGGCGCTACCTTGTTCTTCAATCGCTCCCTTGGCGCAGCCTGAAATCAACGTAATCAATACCAGTGTTAAGGCTAAAAACGTACCGAATTTTCTCATTTACTTACCTTTCCTGATTTATGTGGTTTATTTTCAAGACCATAGGTTCTGTGTTTGGTCTGCTGTTTTATAATCCTGCCAGACTTAAAGCGATTAAGATTTAGGAATCCTTTGTTCGACATAAAAGTATTAACCTAAATAAAGCTCGCCTTAAGCTGCAGAATTACGTCGTCAATGCCGTTCGGAGCTTCCGATTTGAGCCTGTCTATAACTTCGTCAACTTTCCGAAATTTGTATTCGTCCCGCAGGTCGTCAAGTCTCTCATAATAGCCGGCCCTTCGGCCCAACCTGAAATTTAATCTCTGTTTATCAGGTAAAGTCAGATATCTGTTGATTGTATCAAGGCAAGCCCGTTTTGCCTCAGGGAATTTACCTTCGACTTCGGGAAGAAGGTTCAATATATGGTCGCTCTTCAGTTCACTGGTAACTTCAAGTTCTTCAATAAGTTTTCCAATTTCTCCAACGACCTCGTCTTCTGTTTGTATTTCAAAGTCGCCCGATTGGACTTTCGACCACAAAGGTATGTCCTGGCGAATATGAAGACTGCGCAGTCGAATATGGTCGGGGTCAATTTCGTTGAGGACTTGGGCGGTGCCGGCAATGTGGTCAGATGACATTTTCCTGCCGCCGAGACCAGGCATGACGTATTCGCAAAGTGAAATGCCAGCCTCTTTTACTTTTTTGCCTCCTGCGGTGTGCTCCTTGGCGGTGACTCCCTTTTCTACGTAGCTGAGAACGAGGTTAGAACCGCTCTCCATTCCTATATGTAGCCTGGAAAGGCCGGCTTCTTTAATCTCTTTCAGTTCGCCTGCTGTTTTTCTTGAAGCGGTTTTAGAGCGAGCATAGGAGGTTATACGGTTCAGCTCTGGAAAATTTTGTTTGAGTGCGGAAAGTATGCGAACCAGATCTGGAGTTCTCATAATGAGACTATTTGCATCCTGCAAAAAAGCGGAGGTGCCGCCTGCCCATAACCACAGGGCAACATTGCAGACGCTTGAGTTATATTGATAGTTGTTATAAATTGTTCCGGCAACACTTCTGATCTGGTCGCCGCAGCCCATTTTCCAGGCAAGTTCTTTTATTCCCTCCGCGATTGACCTGGCAGTTTCTATATCCCGTATAACTTCATCAGCCGACCTCAATTCGAATTTCTGTCCCTTGTAAACAGGGCAGAACTGGCATCGGTTCCAGGGACAGTTCCTGGTGGCCCTGATGAGCAGAGAATAAGCCTCACTCGGCGGCCTTATTGGGCCGAGTTCAAACGAATAATCCGCTAATCTCTTTGTGTCAACTCGATAATCTATGTTCATTGCTTATTTGGTTTTAATTTTAAACGTTATTATGTACAGTTTGCAATAATGGACTTGCCCTCTGCTAAATGGTAACATTCCAGCACTTGGGTGAGTAAAAATGTTCAACGCTGATTCTGTAAGGGTGGTCTCTTTCGATGCCGAAGGTACGCTAGTGACGCCCGATTTTAGCTATGCCGTGTGGTTTGAAGCAATTCCACAAAGGTATGCTGAGAAGAACGGCTTAAGCCTCGAGCAAGCTAGGAAAGCGGTAGAAGAGGAATATCGTAGGGTAGGTGACCAAAGACTGGAATGGTATGATATACAATACTGGTTCAAGGAGCTTGGTCTGGGATCTCCCGAGCCGGTGATGCAGAAGTGTGAGAAACGAGTACGTTACTATCCTGAAGTAAAAGACGTTCTTCTTCATCTAGGCGCAAAGTATAAACTTGTCGTGGCTTCAGGTTCATCCCGCGATTTTCTGTATTATCTTCTTAAAGACGTCAGGCCTCTTTTTTCCGGTGTCTATTCATCCATTTCGGATTATAAGCAATTGAAGACAGCCGAGTTTTACGTGAAAATGTGCCGGGAAATGCAGGCAAAGCCTGAGCAAGTAGTTCATGTGGGTGATAACCGGCAGTTCGATTTTTCAGCACCCTGTGAAGCAGGTATTCGTGCCTTTCATCTTGATAGGAAACACCAGACGAATAACCAGGGCTCACTGTCGAATCTGCTGGAACTGAAGGTCTATTTAAAGGGCTGAGCTTTACAGGCTTTTGATTTTTACCTGCGGCAGGAGCATTTCAACATCTTCTCGTCGGCATAGCTCTGTGCCTGGTGTCAGTGTGGCTGCTGTCCCGGCAGCTACAGCCCACCGGCACGCATCGTCCAGACCGAGCCCCTGGTTTAGTTTTAATACTAGAGCGGCTATAGTTGAATCGCCGGCACCAACAGTGCTCCGGACTTCTACTTCTGGAGGTACCGCATTCACAATCTTATCACCATTGCAGGCTATCAAGCCCTGTTTGCCCCGCGAAATAACTGCAACTTCGATGCCCTTATCGACAAGTAGTTTTAATGCCTTGACAATCGCCGTTTCACTTCTTAAATGTGTTTCCAATAGTTCTTCAGCTTCATGCACATTTGGTTTGATAACATTTGGTTTGGCCTTGATTCCTTCTTTCAACCATTTATTATCTGAATCGAGCGCCGTTTTTATGCCATTGTTTTTAGCCGATTCTATGAGTTGACGATAGATATCGTCCGGTACGGCAGGTGGCACACTGCCGGCAAAGACCAGGAAGTCGGGTTTCGGGCTGATATGTCTTATTTTCTGCATTAATTTTTGTAGCTCGTGCCTCATTATTTGAGGTCCTGGAGCGTCTATTCTTGTCTGGCGGCAAGTTTCCAAATCCGCGATTATGAAATTACTTCTTACCTCACCCTTTATTGCAGTGAAATCGAACGGGACGCCCTGTTGCTTTAGAAGATGCTTTAATGTTTCGCCGTCGATGCCACCTATGAAACCATAAGCGACAGTTTTACCTCCTAGCTCATGTATCACCCTGGCAACATTAATTCCTTTGCCACCCGGGTCTCGACGTAAAGTGGTCCATCGATTAGCCTCATCCAGCACAAGCTCTTCGACGGTAACGGTTCTATCCAGGCTGGGATTTAAGGTTAGTGTGGCAATCATTGAACCTGCTCTACTTTGAGTAGATTGGTGCTACCGGAAACTCCAATCGGTACGCCTCCGGTGATTATTACGAGGTCTCCATTTTGAGCCAATCCGGTTTTTTTAGCCACCCTGGCTCCCCTGGTAAATAATGCAGTTATTTTTGATGGCTCGGGGATTCGAAAGGCGTGCACGCCCCAGGACATGCACAATTGTCTCCGTGTTTGATTACTTGGCGTAATGGCCAGAATTGGAACTCCAGGTCGGTATTTGGAGACACGTCGGGCAGTGCTTCCTGACGAGGTAAACGCAATGATGGCGGCGGCACCAAGTTGATGGGCAGCAAGGCAGGCAGCATAACTGATAGCGTCGTCCGTTTGAGGCTCAAGGTCTTCGCCTTTATTGGATAGAAGGTTTTCGTAGGGCAGAGCCGCCTCGGCTTCCAGAGCGATCTGAGCCATCATGGACACAGTCTCTATAGGGTAGTTACCTATAGCGGTTTCCTCGGACAGCATTAACGCGTCAGCACCATCGAAAATGGCGTTGGCTACATCGGTGACTTCAGCCCGCGTAGGCCGCATGGAATGGACCATGGACTCCAGCATTTGAGTAGCTACAATTACCGGCTTCCCCAACCGGTTGCACTTCTGAATGATTTCCTTCTGGACTATTGGCACACGTTGTATAGGAATCTCTATGCCCAGGTCGCCGCGAGCGACCATAACACCATCGGCTGCCTCAAGTATTTCATCGAGATTATCCAGAGCTTCACGCCTCTCAATTTTAGCGATGAGTGCCGGAGACTTCTTTGTTTTACGGATGAAATTCCGAACCTTAACCACGTCCTTAGCTTCCCTGATAAAAGACAGGGCTACGAAGTCGACATCATGTTTTAATCCAAAAAGCAGGTGCTTCCAGTCGGCCTGTGTGATTGTTGATATGTCCAGGGTTACTCCAGGAATGTTGACCCCTTTATCCTCGGACAGACTGCCGCCGGCTATTACCTTACAATCGACCTCGACATTTCTGATGGATTTTACTTTTAGTTCTATGGCCCCGTCATCCAGGAATATGTTATCACCTGGTTTAACCAGACTGGGCAACTCCGGTAAGGCTACTGATACTTTGTGCTCATCACCCAGGATCTCTCTAGTTGTTAGAATGAAATTTGCGCCTGTTTTGAGTTCAGCTACGCCCTTTTTCAGTTTTCCCGTTCTATTTTTCGGTCCCGGCAGGTCTTGCATGATGGCTAGTGGCAGCCCGGCTTTTCTTGCCGCCTGACGCAGTGTCTGAATATAGCTAATGTGCTCATCATTCGTTCCATGGGAAAAATTGATCCTGGCTACGTCTATTCCAGTTTTAAGTAGCTCGGCAATTACTGAGGCCGAACCGGTACTGGGGCCTATAGTACAGACTATTTTCGTCCTGCGATACGGGGTTCCCGCGATGTTGAAGCCCATTTGTGCTACCTAGTAATTTACGTACCAGTTATCTCGAACCACAGCTAATTCATTAGCCTGGAGGCCCCTTTTACGGTACCATGGCACAGCATATTTTGTAGCTATTTCTGCCAGTTCTTTTAGTCTGTCGACTACGGTTGTTGATAAGAATTTTCTTCGGTCCTTCTTATCGGTAAAATGCAGTGCTTCCTGCCATATGGCCCGCCCTCCCAGAAATCCCGAAGCGCCGGCGCTGCATGCAATTTCTACCTCTTTTCGAAACTCTTCATACTCCACACCGGCGCTCAAAATGACCCACGGTACTTTAGAAGCCTCGTCCAACTGCTTACAATACTGGAGAAGCTTGGTGCCATCCGATTCATATTTTAGGTCAGCCGGAAATTCTGATTTAAGTATATCAATCGGCAAGGAAGTAATCTGGCGAGCTGTTTCAATCACCAACTGCGGTTTCAACGCCGAGAACTTGGATGTTTTGCTATCCTCGTTCTGAGTTGGGTAAGTCTGTGTCTCAACCAGCAGGGGAATGTCATATTTCAAACATTCTTCGGCAACATTTCGGATTGTCTTCAATTGTCTATTAGCCACTTCAGATAGGTCCGGGCGAAAATACACCAGGAGCTTTACGGCTGAAGCGCCCATCCGCCTGATTTTTCCCACGGTCCAGTTTTTTAGTAAGGAAGTTATTCTTCCTTTTCGCGTATTTTTGTAGCCGGTGGCTTCAATACTGACAAGTAGGCCAGTACCACCCGGAAGTACGCCGCTGGAAATGCATTGGGCGGCGCCGTAATTGGGATCCAGCAGTACAGCACTGCTGTATGGGGCCAAGGCCTGGCAAAGTTCAAGTTTATAGTCAACAAGTTCTTGATAGTCCGCTTCGTCCTCAGGTTGCTCCTTTTCAATCATAGCCTTGAGAGAGCCCCGGTGGTCCATAGCGCACATTATAAAGACTCCACCTGGTGTAGCAATTTCCTGCAAACCTCTGATCTTGCCAATATTTATTTTAGCCATTACATCTCCGAACAAGTTAGTTACCTATGATAATATGAATATACCTGTTTACTTTATTCATATCAAGTGTTATAGGAGATTATTTCGGGATGTACGAAGTTCGGATAACACCAGTCTTGCGTACCGCCTATGAATCGGGCATAATTACGGCCGTATTGCCTCTGGGAGAAGGAAACATGGAAAAGAAAGAGTCCAGACCATTGCCTCATGAATTGGAGAGGATGCCTTCCAAAGAAAGACAAAAGCACCTGGAAGACAGGATGCGGGAAATAATTATTTATGCCTATAATAGAGCACCGGCCATCAAGGAACGATTTGATAAGGCCGGAGTGAAAGCGGTTGATATTCGTGCCGTCAAGGACCTTGAAAAGATACCAGTTTTGAGGAAGGACGACCTTATTGCTCTACAAAAAGCTGACCCTCCTTTCGGCGGTTATCTTGCAGTGCCCATGGATAGCCTTGAGAGGATATATCAATCGCCGGGTCCTATCTATGACCCGCAAAGGAAGAGAGGCTTCGGAGCCGGTGGTGGTATGGGACCTGACTTTGGTAAGGGACAGATAGTCATGAATACGTGGTCATACCATATAACTCCTGCCGGGCTCGGAGTCGACCAACTGCTCAGGAATATGGGATTTACCGTCGTCCCCATGGGCACAGGCAACACGGAACTGCAAATTCAGGTCATGCACGACCTTAAAGTGCATGGTTTCGTGGGTACACCTAGCTTTCTGAAAATAATCATAGATAAAGCCGAGCAGATGGGCTATAACTTTAAGAAAGACTTTAATTTGAAGTGGGCAATGGTCAGCGGGGAGATGGGCGGTGAACCATTGAGAAAATTATTCCAAGATAAATATGGTATTTTTTGTATGGGTGGCGATGCTTATGCCACGGCCGATGTGGGCACTGTGGCGACGGGATGCGATAAGCAGTCCGGTATGCATATAACTATGGATGCGGTGGTGGAAATAGTTGATCCGGTAACGGGGAAACAACTTGGTCCGGGCGAAGAAGGTGAGGTGGTGGTTACTCCGTTCGATGAAGTTTATCCACTTATTAGATTCGGTACCGGAGACTTATCGATGATGGTTGAAGAAACCTGTGGATGTGGTCGTACAACTCCCCGGTTGACTAAAATCCTGGGCAGGACTGGAGAGGCAGTCAGGGTGCGTGGTATGTTTGTTCACCCCAAGCAGACCGATGAGGTCATGGCCAAATTCCCGGACATTAAACGTTATCAACTGGTGGTCACTCGCCCTCAGAATAGGGACGAGATGGTCCTCAGGATTGAGCTTAGCGAAAAACGCAAGGAGTCCTTCAGGTTAGGTACAGAAAGGGCTGAGATAAGCTTACCGGTTGAAAGGGAGAAATTAGAGAAAGAACTAGATAAGGCATTCCGGGACGTATGTAAAGTCAGATTTGATCGATTGGAATTTGTCGAATCTGGTTCCATCCCGGAGGATGCCAAACACATGGTAGACAAGAGGAAATATTAAATCGACCCGGTTGGAAACAAATAGCCAACTCTATCGATTGTGGACTATAATTTCTGACGTGCTAACTTGCCACCCGATTTGGTATGTTCTGCTCAGAAGTATTGACCATGTTTATATCGGAGTACCAGAGGACAAATCAATTAGGCTGCTCAATTAAATAGAATATTGTGTTTCATTACCGAGGAGTAGGGTAAAAATGGAGAATAAAGAAAAAAGATCGCTACCGCATGAGTTAGAAAGGATGGATGCGAAGGAGAGGCAAAAGCACTTAGAAGAGCGGATGCGTGGAATAATTGAATATGCCTATGAGAAGGCGCCGGCTGTGAAAGAGCGATTCGATAAAGCTGGAGTTAAACCTGCAGATATTCGCACGGCTAAGGATTTGGAAAAGATACCGATGGTCAGGAAGGATGACCTGATTGCCTTACAAAAAGACAACCCTCCTTTTGGCGGTTATCTTGCAGTTCCCATGGATAGCCTGGAAAGGATATACCAGTCGCCGGGCCCTATCTACGATCCCCAGCGGAAGAGAGGATTTGGAGCTGGCGGCGGTATGGGATCGGACTTCGGCAAGGGACAGATAGTAATGAATACGTGGTCGTATCACGTGACTCCAGCCGGTCTGGGTGTCGACCAATTGCTCAGAGGTATGGGTTTCACAGTAGTCCCTATGGGCACCGGAAACACAGAGATACAGGTTCAGGTTATGCACGATCTCAAAGTGCGTGGTTTCGTAGGTACACCTAGCTTTCTGAAAATAATCATAGATAAAGCTGAGCAGATGGGCTATAATTTCAAGAAGGATTTCAGCTTGAAATGGGCCATGGTTGGCGGCGAGATGGGTGGGGAATCTCTTCGGGGACTTTTTCAGGAGAAATACGGCATTCTGTGTATGGGCGGTGATACGTATGCTACGGCAGATGTGGGGACGATAGCCACGGGATGTGAAAAACAGTCAGGAATGCATATAACCGCCGACGCCATAGTTGAAATAGTTGACCCGGCCACGGGCCAGCAACTTGAGTCAGGCGAGGTTGGAGAGATAGTTGTCACACCTTTTGACGAAGTTTACCCATTGATACGGTTTGGCACTGGCGACCTATCGATGATAGTAGATGAACCTTGCGGATGTGGGCGAACTACTCCGCGATTACCGAAGATTATGGGCAGATCAGGCGAAGCTGTCAGA
This sequence comes from uncultured Dehalococcoidales bacterium, assembly GCA_964413085.1. Classification (GTDB taxonomy): domain Bacteria; phylum Chloroflexota; class Dehalococcoidia; order GIF9; family UBA5629; genus 9FT-COMBO-48-23. The sequence continues at coordinate 10,850 of CAYPRI010000014.1, read as the reverse complement.
GTGCGAGGTATGTTCGTTCATCCCAAACAAACAGATGAAACTATTGCTAAATTTTCCGAGATTCGCCGATATCAATTGGTTGTGACACGTCCTCGTGATAGGGATGAGATGGTACTCAAAGTCGAGCTGGCGAGCGACTCTATCGATAAGGAGAAGCTGAAGACTAATCTTGATAAAAGTTTTCGGGACACGTGTAAGGTCAGGTTTGACCGAATGGATGTCGTCGCATCCGGAAGCATTCCTGAAAGCGCCAAAAGCATTGTGGATGAAAGGGTCTATTAACCAGATTCAGGTTAGTTAATCTAATTTAATAAATCAGGAGAGATACGTAATGAAAGACAAGAAACCGTTACCGCCGTTCCAAAAAATGGAAAAAATGTCTCCCGTAGAGAGGAAGAAGGTTTTGGATGAACAGCTGAGGTGGTTGGTTGCGTACGCTTATGAAAAGGCTCCCTCAACCAGGGCGCGATTGGATGCGGCAGGCATTGTTCCATCCAAGGTGTCCGGCATTAAAGACCTTGAAAATTTGCCACTTCTAAGGAAGGACCATCTGGTGGATTTGTATAAGAACAATCCTCCACTTGGTGGACTGGTTACGGTACCAATCACCAAGCTTGAAAGGGTCTACGTTTCGCCTGGACCGATTTATGACCCACATCATTCGAGTGAAACCTTTTGGCAAAGACACGTGTATATTGGTAGTTCTGTAGGATTTCACCCCGGTGATATTGTGGTAAACAGCTGGATGTATAACCTTGTTCCCGCCGGATTGATGATCGATGAGACATTAAGGCGGGCTGGAGTCACGGTTATTCCAATGGGTGTAGGAAATACCGAGCTTCAGGTGCAGGTGATGCATCAGCTTAAAGTCACGGGATTTATGGGCACCACGAGCTTTTTTATGAATATTATCACCAAGGCTGAGGAAATGGGTTTTGACATACGTAAGGATTTTAATCTGAGGCTGGCGATCATAGGAGGGGAAATGGGTGGTGGTCCGATTAGAAAGCTGGTTGAAGAGAAATACGGCATAGCCACGGGAGATATGTATGGTACTGCTGACGTTGGTATGATAGCTTATGAATGCAGTGCGAAAAATGGTATGCATATCGCCGAGGGCGTAATACTGGAAATGATTAGCTATGAAACCGGAAAGCAGATTCAGCCGGGGGAGGTGGGCGAAATAGTGGTGACCCCGATTGACGAAACTTATCCATTAATAAGATTCGGAACGGGGGATCTGGCTGAATTGACAGACGAGCCCTGTAAGTGTGGTCGTACCTCTCCTCGTATATCGAGACTTTTAGGCAGAGTGGGTGATGCTGTACGAACCAGAGGTATGTTTATCCATCCTCGCCAGCTCGAGCCGGCTGTGGCCAAGTTTCCACAGGTCGCCCAGTATCAGGCAGTTGTGACCAGACCGGGTCATAGGGATGAGCTTACTCTCAAAGTAGAACTCAAAACTGCAGAAGGAATCCAAAAAGATAAACTATCCGCCGATTTGAACCAGGTAGTGAGCGAGGCACTTAGAATTAAGGTTGATCGCGTGGAGTTCGTGGATAAAGGTGTAATTCCGGAATGGCACAAGTTAATAGTTGATGAGCGCGTATATTAGCCAGTCTCGGTTACACGTTTGACTCAGACAGCATAAAAGCTTCAAAGTGCTGTCTATTTCTGTTCGCTTCCGTACGCCCCTGTAGCATGCCTTTGCACGCAATCAACCTGTATTAGCTTCGAATTGTGGTAGAATAGATGCATCTTCTACAGGTTGGGGATAGGAACATGTCTATGCCTCTAATGAACACACAAAGTAGATCAAATATGCAATCGCTTTCTTGCGGCAAATTGACCTGGCTTTATGTAGAGAATCCGGATGCACCGGATGTGGAATATCTGGCCGAGCATTTCAACTTTAATCAACTTAACCTCGATGATGTTTTGAGTCGCGTGCAGCGTCCGAAAATCGATGAGTACCCGGACCACCTTTTTATAGTGCTCCATTTCCCTGTTTATAACAAGGAAAACCGTGTTACTACGCCCAGTGAGGTGGATATATTTATAGGCGAGAGTTATTTAGTTACAGTTCATAAATCAGGTGATCTGAAACCTTTAGCCAAGTTTTTTAACGAATGTCATATTGATGAGGGCATATGCAGTCTATATATGAGCCGTAGTTCTGGCTTTCTCCTTTATCATATACTAGATAGACTGGTCAATTATTGTTTCCCTATTCTGGACAAGGTCGTCAACAACACCGAAAAGATAGAGGACCTCATTTTTGCCAGGGCGATTCCAGAGACGGTTCGTGAAATATCGCTTATCCGTCGGGACCTTATATCTTTTAGACGTGTTATTCATCCTCAAGTGGCTGTTGTCGAGGCGCTCGAGCGAGTACAATATCCCTTTTTGAAAGAAGACCAGGAAGTTTACTTCGGGGACATTGCTGACCACATACGTAAAATCTGGGATGGCCTGGAAGACTGTAAAGAGGTGGTGGATGGGCTGGCGGATACCAGCAACTGGCTGACCTCGCATCGAATTCAGGAGATAATGCGGGTACTGACTATCGTCTTGACTATTATGGCACCGGCGACTCTGCTAGCTAGCATTTACGGCATGAATATCCATTTACCCGGTGGCAGAATCGAGACTTATGTACCACTAATAGTAATAATTTGCATCATGCTTATTATTACCGGATTCATGCTATGGTTCTTTCATCGCAGGCATTGGATTTAGAGCTAATCGAACGTGGAGAGTTTCAAGATGACGGTTTCGTACCGATTTCTGGTGGTGTCAGCACTTTTTGTCACCTGTCTCATAACCGCTAATATCATTATCGCCAAGCAGATAAGCATCGGTGGCATAATCCTGCCGGCTGCCATAGTGATTTTTCCTCTGAGCTATATTATCGGCGACGTTCTTACAGAGGTCTATGGCTATCAACAGGCACGTCGTGTAATCTGGCTTGGTTTTTTATGTAATTTAATCGCCGTGGTGGCTATCTGGCTGGGCAAGATTCTGCCTCCAGCGCCGGTTTTCGATGGACAGAGCGCCTATGAGCGTATTCTGGGCAGTACTCCTCGGTTCTTGTTAGCCTCGTTTGCTGCCTATCTGGCAGGTGAGTTTGCTAATTCGTTCGTACTGGCCAAAATGAAGATAAAAACAAAGGGCAGGTGGCTTTGGACGAGGACCATAGGCTCCACGTTGGCTGGGCAAGCGGTAGATACCGTGGTTGTCCTGTCGATAGCGTTTTTAGGTGTGCTTCCGTTATCGGTACTGGGCTTGATGATATTCTTCCACTGGCTTGTCAAATGCATGTATGAAGCACTGGCTACCCCGTTGACATACGTGGTGGTAGCCTATTTAAAGCGCAAAGAAGGTATTGACGTATATGACTACGGAGTGGATTTCAATCCGTTGAGGGTCATCTGATAGATGAGAACCTGGATAGGCTGTGGAAATAAAGTTCATCGTCGATAACAATGTTGGCAAACTGGCGAAGTGGTTAAGAATAATGGGCTACGACGCGGTGCTTTTCTCTGAAGTAGATGATGGTAAAATGATAAAAACAGCTCTGGCCGAAGATAGAGTGATATTAACCAAGGATAGCCAGATAATGAAGCGCAGGTTGGTAACGAGCGGCAGGCTGAAGGCGGTTCTTATCAAAGATGACGATATCCGGGCTCAGTTGCGGCAGGTTGTGACCGCATTGAATCTGGACTATCACTCTAATCCGTTTTCCGTCTGTTTGGAATGCAATCAAAAGTTGGTAGAAAAGAATAAAGAAGCGGTCCGGGAGCTAGTGCCACCTTACGTTTTCAAGACACAGGAACAATATATGGAATGTCCATACTGTCATCGGCTATACTGGCGAGGTACACACTGGCAGGCAATGAGCCGTGAGCTTGATGAGCTGGCCAGGGCAAAATGATTGTGAAAGTCTGTTAAATATGAAGGTTGTTACTGCGGAACAGATGCGCCAGATCGACCGCCGCGCTGCCAGCGCCGGTTTGACCACGGAGATATTAATGGAGAATGCAGGACGGGCTATAGCTGAGCAAATTAAAAAGCTTGCTGACACTATCGCCGGCAAGCGCATTTTAGTAATAGTCGGGCCGGGAAATAACGGGGGTGATGGACTGGTGGCTGCTAGGCACCTCGCGGATTGGGGCGCCGAAGTTAATCTTTATCTATGCTCCAGTCGTCCAGAGGGCGATAATAATCTGGCTCTAGTTCAGCAGCGGGGAATTGTCGTCTTTCGGGCTGACCAGGACGGTGATTTTGCCAGGCTGGTTGAATTGTTATCAAAGTCGGAAATCGTAGTAGACGCGGTATTCGGCACCGGCAAGAGCCGGGCGCTCGACGGTGTTTTTAAAGAAGTAATGGCCAGGGTCATAGAAGCGAAAAATAGGAACTCCGGAGTAGAGATAGTTGCCGTAGATATACCTTCCGGGCTTGATTGCGATACCGGAGCGGTCGACCCGAGCTGTCCGCATGCTGATGCGACTATTACTCTCGGCTATCCGAAACCGGGGCTGTTCAATTTCCCTGGTGCAGCAAAAGCCGGCAAAGTTATTATCGCTGACATCGGTCTACCGCCCAGTATGAGCGAAAATATTCCAACCGAACTGATTACCGAGGCCTGGATTAAATCCGTATTGCCTGAACGCCCAGAGGATGCCAACAAGGGCAACTTTGGTAAGGTCCTGGTTGTGGCGGGTTCAATCAACTATATAGGAGCTGCTTATCTCGCCTGTATGGGCGCCGCCAGGGTCGGAGCCGGTCTGGTGACTCTGTCAGCGGCTTCGAGCATACAGCGAATCCTGGCAGCAAAAATGACCGAGGTAACATATACTCCGCTACCTGAATCCAAACCGGGTGTCATCGCCGCTACGGCGGCCTCTGTTCTAAAAAAGCTATTGCCCGACTATAAAGTACTGCTTATGGGTTGCGGCCTGGGGCAAAGCGCCGCTATTACCGGATTGGTTAAGTCTGTATTGTTCAGCAGGTCTAAAGGTTGGTTTCCAGCAGTGGTGCTCGATGCGGACGCTTTAAATACTTTAGCCAGGCTGCCGAATTGGTGGCAGAAGCTAAGTGAGGATGTTATACTAACTCCACATCCGGGTGAAATGGCCAGATTGGCTGGAATTACCGTTGACGAAGTACAGCACCGGCGACTGGAAATTGCCCGGAAATTTGCTACAGAATGGCAGAAGGTGGTTGTGCTGAAGGGCGCATATACAATCGTGGCTGCACCTGATGGCCGGGCTCGAATCAATCAGTCGGCTAATCCCGGTCTGGCTTCAGCCGGCACGGGTGACGTTCTGAGCGGCGCAATCGCCGGATTGGTGGCTCAGGGATTGCCTCTTTTCGATGCCGCTGCTTGCGCGGTCTATCTTCACGCACAGGCTGGAGAAATGGTTAGACGGGAACTCGGTGAGGCAGGCATGCTGGCTGGTGACCTTTTGCCGGCTCTGCCAAAGGTAATAAAGGCACTTAAACAAAATGAAACATCATAGGTTAGATGAATACCATGCTGTTAACCGTTGATATCGGCAATACGAACATAAATGTTGGCGTCTTTGACGGCGATAAATTAAAAGCTACCTGGAGAATGGCTACCGGTGTTCACCGTATGCCGGACGAGTATGCCAGCTTAATACTTCATCTTTTTGAGCATGAAGGGATTGCTGTACCGCAAGTCACAGACGCCATATTATGCAGCGTGGTTCCTCCACTGGCCGGCGTTTTTGAAGAGATGTGCCAGCACTATTTGAAAATTACTCCATTGCTGGTGGAAGCCGGAGTAAAAACGGGCGTTCGAATAGCTATGGATAATCCGAGGGAGGTTGGCGCTGACCGCATCGTCAACGCGGTAGCAGCCCATCAGCTATACGGTGGTCCGGTAATTGTTATCGACTTAGGCACGGCAACTACTTTCGATGCCGTTTCTAAAGAAGGTGATTACCTTGGCGGGGCCATTGCTCCGGGGATTGCCATCGCGACGGAAGCTTTGTTTGCTCGAACCGCAGTACTGCCGCGGGTGGAGTTGACCCATCCCAAGAAGGCTATCGGCCGGAACACGGTGGCTGCTATGCAATCGGGCATAGTTTTCGGGTATGCCGGCCTTATCGAGGGCATAGTTACCCGCATTCAAAAAGAGCTAGGCGTTAAAGCTAAGGTGGTGGCTACCGGTGGCTATGCCGAACTTTTGGCACAAGAGACAAGGGTAATAGAAGAGGTAAATCCTGATATAACGCTTATAGGTTTGCGTTTGATTTATGAGATGAATAAGACCAAGGACTAAGAAATGGGGCTAAAAGATAAGACTGTAGTGCTGGGCGTGACTGGCAGCATTGCTGCTTATAAAGCTGTTGAATTGGCCAGCCAGCTAACTCAAGCCGGAGCCAGGGTCGAAGTTATTATGACCGAGGCGGCTGGTAAGTTTATTGCACCTCTAACGTTTCGTAGTATTACCGGCGGGCCGGTGGTCACCGACATGTTCGAATTGAGTTCCGAGTATAGCATAGAACACGTGGCTCTGGCCGAAGCCGCCGACGTGGTAGTCGTAGCGCCGGCAACAGCCGACATCATCGCCAAAATGGCCGCCGGTATGGCGGATGATATGGTCAGCTGCACAGTCCTGGCCACTAAGGCGCCAATAATTATAGCGCCGGCAATGCATTCAGGTATGTATGAGAATTCGGTTACGCAGGCAAACCTGGCTAAACTCAAAGCCCGTGGCTTTGTCATCGTCGGGCCCGATTACGGCCGACTGGCATCGCGGGGAGTTGGCCTGGGACGCCTCGTCGACGTAAATGAAATTTTGGGAATTATTGGTCAGGTTTTAGTGGGAAGTAGCGATTTGGCGGGCAGACGGATTGTGGTCACTGCCGGTGGTACGCAGGAGCCGCTCGACCCTGTGCGCTCCCTTACCAATCGTTCTTCGGGTAAGATGGGTTACGCACTGGCTGAAGCCGCCAGGGACCGGGGTGCTAAGGTAGTCCTGGTAAGTGCTCCCACTGCTCTTATGAAACCGGTTGGCATTGATACGGTGAATGTGCGCACGGCTCAGGATATGTATGAAGCCGTTAAAAAGGCCGTTGTTAAAGCTGACGCCCTGATAATGGCGGCGGCGGTGGCTGACTACAGGCCTAAGCAAGTCTCAAAGAGCAAAATTAAGAGGGAGAATGCTTCGAGTTTAACACTTGAGCTGGAGAGGACATCGGATATTCTGACTACGGTAAAAGGAAAGTTCCTCCGCGTCGGCTTTGCTGCCGAGAGCGAAAACCTGTTAGCTAATGCTAAAGAGAAGCTCGAGAAGAAGCGGCTTGACCTGATAGTAGCCAATGACATTACTGTTAAAGGCAGCGGCATCGGTGCCGATACCAACCAGGTTGTCATAATCGACCGCAAGGGTAAAGTTGAGAAACTACCTCTTATGCCCAAGCGGGAAGTCGCAGAACGGATTCTGGACAGAGTAGTCCAGTTTCTAGACAGCAAGTAGTATATTCCGCAGGGACACGCAGTTTATACGGTGGGCGACCCCGAGGGGTCGCATTCTTTATACGTAAGGTTTGATATGATTGAAATTCCGAAAGCGTACGAGCCGGCAGAAGTCGAACAGAAGTGGTACAGCTTCTGGATGGAACATGGCTATTTTACTCCCAAGATTGACCGCAAAAAGAAGCCCTTTGTGATTATTATGCCGCCGCCAAATGTCACCGGCGAACTCCACTTGGGACATGCTCTAACTGCAGCGCTTGAGGACATAATGATCCGGTGGCACCGGATGAAAGGCGAGCCGGCTCTCTGGCTGCCCGGCGTTGACCATGCCGGTATTGCCACTCAGGTAGTTGTGGAGCAGAAGCTGGCTGAGGAAGGATTGGACCGTCACAAGCTCGGCAGGGAGAAGTTTGTCGAGCGTGTCTGGGAATGGGTAAAGAAGTCACGGGGCTCAATTACCCGTCAGCACCAGAGGCTGGGAGCTTCCTGTGACTGGACCAGAGAAAGGTTTACGCTTGACGAAGGGCCGAGCCGGGCGGTGAGGACAGCCTTCGTCCGCCTGTATAACAAAGGCCTGATTTATCAGGGCGAGCGGATTATAAACTGGTGTCCCAGGTGCCAAACGGCTCTTTCCGACCTGGAGGTACAGCACAAAGACGTAACCGGCAATCTATATTATCTTCGCTATCCGATGGCTGATGGCGAGGGCTATGTCACCGTGGCCACTACGCGACCTGAGACCTATCTGGGCGATACCGCCGTGGCTGTTAACCCTGACGACGGGCGTTTCAAAGGGCTGGTCGGTAAGAAGGTTATTCTGCCCGTTATCGGCAGGGTGATTTTTATTATCGCTGACAGCGCCGTTGACCCGTCGTTCGGCACGGGTGCTGTTAAGATTACGCCGGGACATGACCCGGTGGACTTCGAAATATCGGAGCGGCATCATTTACAGATAATAAATATATTGAATCCCGATGGGACGATGAACGAACAGGCGGGTCCCTACGCCGGCCTTGACCGCTTCGTCTGCCGGCAAAAGGTACTGGCTGATTTTGAAAAAGCCGGATTGCTGAAGAAAATTGAGACACATCATCATTCGGTGGGCCACTGTGGCCGGTGTCAGACGATGGTAGAACCACAGGTCAGTAAACAGTGGTTCGTCAAAGTGGCGCCGTTGGCCACTGCCGCGATTAATGCTGTGACTGAAGGTAAGATAACGATTATCCCCGAGCGCTTCACCAAAGTCTATCTAAACTGGATGGAGAACATACGCGACTGGTGCATCAGCCGGCAGCTCTGGTGGGGGCATCGCATTCCGGTATGGTATTGCTCCAAATGTAACGAAATGACTGTGTCCATTGACAAACCTACCAGATGCAGCCATTGTGATGCCGCAGGTATCGTGCAGGACCCTGATGTGCTGGATACATGGTTTAGCTCGGCACTGTGGCCACATTCGACCTTAGGCTGGCCGGATGATACTGAGGACTTGAAGTATTTCTACCCGACCTCGGTCATGGAAACCGGCTATGACATACTATTTTTCTGGGTGGCACGGATGATAATGATGGGGCTGGAGGATACGGGAGATATCCCTTTCCATACCGTTTATCTGCACGGGTTGATTAGGGATGAAAAGGGCGAGAAGATGAGCAAGATGAAAGGGAACGTACTGAATCCAAATGACGCTATAGATGAATACGGCACCGATGCACTCAGGTTCGCAGTGACTACTGGTACATCGCCGGGAAATGATATCAACCTGGGCCCTCACCGGCTGGAAGCCGGGCGCAACTTTGCCAACAAGTTGTGGAACGCTGCCAGGTTTGTATTTCAAAGCCTGGAATCGAATCCGCTTCAGAGCGGTTCTTTAACGAATCCATCCGCGAAGCGTTCAAAGCCAGTAGAGGACCGCTGGATTTTGAGCCGTCTCAATCGGCTTATTTTAGGTGTGGACGAGGCGATGTCTGATTTTCAATTTGGCGAGGCTGAAAGGCAGATTCACGACTTTTTCTGGGGGGAGTTTTGCGATTGGTATATTGAGATTGCCAAAATCAGGATGTCCCGGTCCGATTTTTCACCGTTGCCCGTTCTGGCTTCGGCATTGGATTCAACGCTACGTCTTCTTCATCCGTTCATGCCGTTTATAACCGAGGAGCTATGGCAAGGTTTGAAACAGCGTTTACCCGAGGGCAGCTTTGATGCGGATTCTGTCATCATTGCCAGATACCCGATCGGCAATAGAAAGCTTATTGATAGCGAATCTGAAAGAATAATGGAGTCAGTCATCGAAATCATACGATCGATGCGCAACGTTCGTGCAGAACATAAAGTAGAGGCAGGCAAATGGATCGAAGCTCGAGTTTACGCGGACGAGCTTAAGACATCTATTGCCTCCAAAGTTGATACTATAGAAACGCTGGCCAAGGCGAGGCCGCTGAGCATATTGAACCGCAAAGAGCGGTCGAAGAAAGAAGAAAAGGCTATAGTCCTCGTTCTAAAGGAGTCAGAAGTTGTTCTGCCTCTGGCTGGTATGGTTGATATAGAAGCCGAAAAGAAACGTTTGGATAACGAAATTAACACATTGAGCAGAGAGATTGAAAGGCTGGATAGTCGGCTGAAAGACACCTCTTTCCTGTCTAAAGCGCCGGCCGTGGTGGTGGATAAAGAGCGGGACAAGCTTCAGAGCTTCAATGATAAGTTGATTAGGCTGAAGCAGGAACTAAAACAACTGCAGTAAATCCCAAACACCAAATTCCAGGTACCAAACAAATTCTAATGACCAAAAATCAAAAGTCAAAGCAGTATGATTTAGAACCTAGAACTCTAGAATTTGCAAAAAATGTTCTTATCTTTTGTAAGAAATTGCCGAAGTCGGTTATTGCGGGAGAAATAGTCAAGCAACTTGTCAGAGCTGCAACTTCCGTCGGTGCAAACTACATAGAAGCAAACGAGGCATTAAGTAAAAAAGATTTCTTAATGAGGATTAAGATATGTCGAAAAGAATCCAAAGAAAGCGGATACTGGTTAAAGCTTCTTGAAGTCAATCACCCCAGTCTACTGCAAGAGAAAGATATACTTCTTGGGGAATCTATGGAATTAACTAAAATACTCAGCTCCATCATAACAAAAAGCCAATAGTTTTGAATCCGGCTAATTGGGATTTTGATATTATTTGATATTTGATGCTTCGAATTTGGGATTTGGGTGTAACAGTGGTATTTAAATTGGTGGTCTCTTTGCGGCCAGGCTGCGCTGCATTTTCATTAGCGCTTTTTTGGTGTCGCTGGCTAAGCGCGACTTATCGCTCCTCTTTACACGGTACTTGAATAGCCAGTAGG
>CAYPRI010000013.1:0-31272 GCA_964413085.1 uncultured Dehalococcoidales bacterium | reverse complement strand
ATATTTTGCTATTATAGTGGCTGTTTTTTAGCGTTTTTGGAAAAGGCGACAACGGTGGCCAAAGATACTGCAAGAGATATCGTCGAATCTGCCCAGTCCTACACGGGTCCGGATGGCACCAAATGCCAGGTAATCGGCCTTAGAGCCCTGACAGCCATAGCCCAGAAACATCAAATTTCGCTCAGGGATGCCGAGATAACTGCATTAAAAAATGGTGTAATCCCCTGGCGCTACCTTCGAAACACAGGTACTATTGGGCTGGACGGGCAAATAAAGCTATTGGAGTCCTGCGTGGCGGTCGTGGGCGTCGGGGGGCTGGGAGGCACTATTATAGAACTACTGGCCAGGCAAGGAATCGGCCATCTTATAATTATCGACAATGACCGGTTCGCCGAACAAAATTTGAACCGCCAGTTGATGTCCACAGAGAAGAATATCGGTAAATATAAAGTCTCGGCTGCAGTAAAAAGACTGTCTCAGATCAATTCAGCTGTTACCGTAACCACCTATGTGGGAAAACTTGATGAGAAAAATGCCGTCAGGTTGCTCGAAGATGCTCAAGTAGTGGCAGACGCGCTGGACAATCTGTCATCACGGTTTGCCCTAGAAAAAGCCTGCCGGACCTTGGGTGTTCCACTGGTACATGGGACCATTGCCGGTTTTTGCGGTCAAGTAATGACAATTTTCCCGGAGGATGCAGGTCTATCTTGCATTTACGGTTCCAAAGAAATATTCTCAGAACAGGGCGTAGAGGTAAAAGTAGGTAATCCATCGGCGACACCGGCCGTAGTGGCCGCCTGGCAGGTTCAGGAAATAGTCAAGATTATTACCGGTATCGGCAAACCACTCAGAAACTCGCTTCTGGTGCTGGACATGATGGAGGGGACTGCAGAAAGAATTGAGTTTACCGGATAACGGTCGGGTTTAGAACGAATGACCATTTTGTGGATGGTTTTGTTTTTTGGGGCTGGTGCCTGTATCGGCAGCTTTATCAATGTGGTTGCTGACCGGTTACCGCGAGGAGAATCGATTATAAGGCCGCCGTCCCATTGCTCCGAGTGCCAGCACCAGATTTCAGCCAGGGATAATATACCTATAATAAGCTATCTATGGTTAAGGGGTCGCTGCCACTACTGCCATGCCACCCTACCTCAGCGCTTATTCTGGGTGGAATTGGGAACCGCTATACTGTTCGCCTTCCTTGTCTGGCATTACGGCCTGACCTGGGAACTGCCCCTGATTGCTCTTTACTGCTGTTTATTCATATCGCTGCTGCTAATCGACCTGGAGCACGGCATACTACCCAATAAGATAATATACCCGGCGATGGTTGTGGCGCTGGTTATCGCAGGCCTGGGTTCGATTTTCAACTTCGAGCCCATCGATATCGTTGGTAGAGGTTTCAGGCTGTGGATTGTTGACGCCGCTATAGGTGGTGTTATCGGTTTGGTGCTACTGCTTCTCCCTGCGCTGCTATACCGCGGGGGCATGGGATGGGGAGACGTTAAACTGGCAGCCCTCATCGGCTTTGTCACAGGATTTCCACTGGTTATTCTGGCCATTTTTCTGGCCGTGATTCTCGGAGGCATAGTCGCCGCAATTTTGTTGCTACTTAAAATAAAAGGTCGCAAAGACGCTATACCCTTCGGCCCTTTCCTGTCCGCCGCTGCCATGGTCACTCTGTTCTGGGGCGGCAATATAGTTAACCTGCTGTTCCCGTCTTAAACTATCAATATCTTCCACTCATACTAAAGTATGAGCCCATATCGGCACGAAGTCTGAGTTATATTTCACCCCCTTTTTCCCGATAAAACCAACCATAATCTCGATTACTAAAGTGCTGTATTACTCTACAATTTGACCGTGGTCTTTTCGGACGGATTAGTTATGAAAGAAACAGCTACGCCGGAAATCAAAGAATTTCCAGTCATTTTTGGAAGCCACGGACTTCAGTTAAAAGGTAAAATTCTGCTTCCCGCTGAAGCCAGTCCTGATGAACCGGTCCCCGGAGCTGTGCTATGCCATGGCTTTGGCTCCGCCCACCGTGTTATGGAACCAGTTGCTCGAATAATGGCTGCTCAAGGCGTGGCTAGCATAGTTTTTGATTTTCGCGGTCACGGAGGCAGTGAAGGCGCGGTAGACGGTAAGATGTCGGATGATGTTGTCGACGCCTGGAATACATTATGTCAACTACCCGAAGTAGACAGCCGGCGCATTGGTATTGCAGGACACAGCCTGGGAGCCATGTCGGCGGTTATGGCAGTGGACAGGATCGACAATCCCCGAGTCCTGGTAGCACTGGCCTGCCCTCCTGAAATGGAAAGCCCGGTACCCGTAAAAGAGTCAAAAAATTTTGGCCGATGGGGACGCGAATTCAAAGCCGTTGTGGAATATCCTAAGCAAGGCGCTTTCCCATGGTTAAAAGGCCTGGCTGCGCTTATATGCAGAGTATGGATGTACCTGGGCTGTTTCAAAGTAAGAGTGGACTGGCAGAAATTCATGGACGCTTTTCCACAAATGCAGATGTCCAGGGTCCTGGGAAATCTAGAAGACTGCTTAAAGCTCTTTGTTTTTTGTGAAGGAGATAAGGTAACTCCTTATAAGAAATATACTCCCGTTTTCCAGGCAGCTTGTCAACCCAAGGAACTGATTCTGGCCAAAGGCGGTTTTCATACCACCCCTCTGCTGCCAGGAAACCTCCGTTCACAGTGGACAAGCTGGATGGTAAAGAATCTAAGCGATGCTATCTAACAACTTTAAGGAGAACAACATGCGAGTATTAATTACAGGCGGAGCCGGACGGCTGGGTATAAATATCGATAGAGCTTTTATAAAAAATGGATTCAATGTACGCGTTTTTGACCTGAACACGCCTCTGAACAGGAAAAGCATAAAAAGGCTTGGCGGCAAGGCCGAGGTCTACTGGGGCGATATCACACAACCGGATTCGGTGCATAAGGCACTGGAAGGAATTGATGCTGTTGTCCACATGGCCGGAATACTGCCGCCCGTAGCCTATGAAAAGCCAGAACTGGCGGAGAGAGTCAATGTAGGCGGCACCAGAATAATTGTTGACGCTTTGAAAGAAGCAGGAAGGCAGATTCCATTTGTATTTACCTCTTCAGTGGCTGCTTTCGGCCCTACACCTCATGCCACAGAGCCTCTATGTCCAGACGAACATAAGCCTAATCCTCGAGGCGCCTACGGTGAGACCAAGCTTCAGGCTGAAAACATCATAAAAGAATCTGGTATAAGCTATGTGATATTGCGCCTCACGGCAACTATGTACCTTAGTTTTTCGTTTAGCGATATCAAACGTATGTTTACGGTGCCGTTGAATAATAGAGTGGAATATTGCCATCCGGATGATACTGCTACGGCAATATTGAATGCAGTTAAATACTTCGATCTGGTGAAAGGCAATACTCTGGTTATAAGTGGTGGCCCTGAACAAAGGATGCTGTATAAAGATATGTTAGGCCGAATACTCGGTGTCATGGGCTTGCCGGTGCCTCCAGCTCATAAATTTACCAAAAATCCCTATTACCTGGACTGGTACGATACGGCCAAGGCACAGAAGCTGCTTAAGTTCCAGCATCGAAGCTTTGCCGACTATATCAAAGACTTTTCAAAGCAACTTACTACCAAATATGGACCGGGATTTATACCCTTTATGCGGAACTTCGTTAGTCCAGTATTCGGCAAAGCTATCGTTCAATTTTTCTAGTAGACATTGTTGCATTTAATTGCCCTGGTGTGATATACTTCTAATTCGGTGAGACCTTTAAGTCAGTCCAGAGAGGCTGGCAAGGGAAAAATGAAGGATTATTGTAGCTCCACAAAGCTTCCGGTTGAGGTTGCTTTTTTCCAGACCTCTTGCCAGTTCCAGGCAGGAGGTTTTTTTTATGTCTGAAAGAACCCTAGTGTCCGCCGAGGACATGCAGCGGGCTCTGGTTCGTGTTGCCCACGAAATCGTGGAAAGAAACAAGGGTGCCCGGGACCTCATTTTAGTAGGCATGCAGACCCGTGGAGTTCCCATCGCTAAGAGACTGGCTGCCACTATCCAGAGCCTGGAAAACATAAGCGTACCCGTCGGTTCACTCGATATCAGTCTCTATCGTGACGACCTCTCCTCACTGTCATTAAAACCCGCAGTCCATCGGACGGACATTCCTGTAGATGTCACCGATAAACAAATAGTCCTGGTTGACGATGTATTCTACACGGGACGCAGCATCCGTGCCGCCATGGATGCGCTGATAGATTTAGGTCGGCCGCAATCAATACAACTGGCCGTTCTCGTTGACCGTGGGCATCGCGAACTACCAATCCGTGCTGACTACGTCGGCAAGAACATCCCGACGGCCAAAAACGAGGAAATAAAAGTCGAAATCAAAGAGGTGGATGGCGAGGACAAAGTCGTTATAGTCACGCCTGATAAGGGGGTGAGTAATGAAAACGATTGAAACCAGTGCGGGTACGGCGACTCCGGATACGTTGCCATTGGCATCAACGGCTGTATGGCAGCATAATCACGTACTTGATCTGGATGACTTCACCCGGGAAGAGATAGAACTTGTACTGGAGACGGCTGATGCCATGGCTGAAGTGCTAACCAGAGAAGTGAAAAAGGTGCCCACTTTAAGGGGCAAGACGGTTGTTACCCTGTTTTACGAACCCAGTACCCGAACACGGGCCTCCTTCGAGCTGGCAGCCAAGAATCTAAGCGCCGACACCGTCAGTATCGATGCTTCCAAGAGCAGCGTCGTCAAAGGGGAGTCTTTAACCGACAGTTTGCGCACTATTCAGGCACTGGGCGCCGACATCATAGTTATGCGTCATTCGCAGTCAGGCGCACCTTACCTTGCCGTTAAGGAGGTAAATTCCAGCATCATAAATGCCGGCGATGGCTGGCATGCCCATCCATCTCAAGCTCTTCTGGACATTTATACTATCCGAAGTCACCTGGGCAAGCTGGAAAATCTCAAGATAGCCATAATTGGCGATATTATGCATAGCCGGGTCGCCCGGTCAAATATGTGGGGTATGACCAAGATGGGGGCAAAATTGGCATTATGCGGCCCTACAACCCTGCTGCCGAGAGGGCTGGACGCATTTATAGAATGCTGCCAGCTCCCGAATATCATCGTGGAGAACAGAATCGAAACGGCGTTAGAAAATGCCGACGTCGTTATGCTCCTCAGGCTGCAGCTGGAAAGACAGCAGAGCGGCCTGCTGCCCAGCCTGAGAGAATATATCGAACAATATCAATTGACAGCAGAGCGGCTGTCTCTGGCCAAAGCTCATGCCCTGGTCATGCACCCCGGCCCGATAAACGAAGGCATCGAGGTCAGCCCCGATATTGCTCACGGAGCGCAATCCGTAATCGAAGAACAGGTAGCCAATGGCGTAGCCATAAGAATGGCTCTGCTCTACCTAATCGCTGGAGGTAAGAACAAATAATGGCTAGTGCCCTACTAATTAGCGGCGGCCGCATCCTGGATCCCGGTCAGGGTATAGACAAAGTTGCCGATTTGCTCGTCTCCAAGGGCAAAATAGCCTGGCTGGGAGATAAAGGAACGGCTACGAGTCACTCCGATTCAAAGACCATCGATGCTTCCGGTTGTATTGTCTGCCCTGGTTTCATCGACCTGCACTGCCATCTTCGCGAGCCCGGCTTTGAAGATAAGGAAACTATCGCCACAGGCACTAAAGCCGCAGCCAGGGGCGGATTCACTACCGTTTGCTGCATGCCTAACACAAATCCGCCGCTTGATAGCCAGGCTTCTATAGATTATGTAAAGAAGGCAGCCGAAGCAGTCGGCTCCGTTCAGGTATTACCCATCGGCTGTATAACTAAAGGCAGGCAGGGTAAGGCGCTCACGGATATGAATGAACTGGCTGAGGCTGGAGTTGTAGGTTTCAGCGACGACGGCGACCCTGTCGCCAGCTCTCGCATAATGTCCCTGGCCATGGACTACGGCCGTAATCTCGGTTTGCCGATCATTGACCACTGTGAAGACAAGGAGCTGTCCGACGGCGGACTGATGAACGATGGCTGGGTATCTGCACGTCTGGGATTGAAAGGTATGCCTGGAGCCGCTGAAGAAATCATCGTTTCCCGTGACATATCGCTGGCGGAAATGACCGGTGCCAGACTTCATATTGCACATGTCAGCACGGCTGGCTCGGTGGAGCTTATTCGGAGGGCTAAACAGCGAGGCATTGCCCTCACCGCGGAAGTTACGCCCCATCACCTTACACTGACCGAAGAACGAATAATGGGAATTGACCTGGGGAAGAGCGAACGTATGGTATATGACACCAATGCCAAGGTTAATCCGCCGTTGCGGACCGAAGAAGACATTTCATCTCTCATTCAAGGGCTGCAAGACGGCACCATAGATGCCATAGCCACTGATCACGCACCGCACACACTGGCTGACAAAATCTGCGAATTCGGCCTGGCAGCTTTCGGCATTAGCGGGCTGGAAACGGCTTTGGCCTGTCTCATGAGCCTGGTACATAAAAACCGAATAACTCTTGAGACACTCATATCCAAACTGACAATAGAGCCGGCCAGAATTATCGGCTCTGTATATGGGGAACTTGGAACATTGAAGACGGGCGGCCGGGCCGACGTCACAATTTTTGACCCGCAGAAAGAGTGGACAGTCGACGTGAGACAATTCGCTTCCAAGGGCAAGAACACACCCTTTAATGGCTGCCAGTTTAAAAGCAAAGTGCGACTGACAATCGCCGCCGGACAGATTGTCTATAAATCGGAATGAATAAGATGGAGGTTTTATTTGCCCAGACGTACTGATATTAAGAAAGTAATGATCATCGGTTCGGGACCCATTGTAATCGGACAGGCCTGCGAGTTCGACTACTCGGGAACTCAAGCTTGCAAGGCGCTCCGAAGTCTGGGCTATGAAATTGTACTGGTAAATTCAAACCCGGCGACCATTATGACAGACCCGGGAATGGCTGACGTGACTTATATAGAACCTTTGAACGTGGAGATGATGGCTCAGATAATTGAAAAAGAACGCCCCGATGCGCTATTGCCTAACCTTGGTGGTCAGACCGGCCTCAATTTGAGCGCTGAACTGGCGCGTTCAGGTGTACTTCAGAAATACGGAGTTAAGGTGATCGGGGTCGATGTTGACGCTATTAGGAGCGGCGAGGACCGTACCACATTTAAGGAGACGATGAATCGTCTGGGTATAGATATGCCTCGGAGCCAGGCCGTGTACAGCGTCGAGGACGCTGAGACTGTAGCCGCTGAACTGGGTTATCCGGTGGTTATCCGGCCTGCCTACACACTGGGCGGTACCGGAGGCGGACTTGTCTATAACGTAGAAGAGCTACGGACGGTGGCCAGCCGCGGCATATCGGCAAGCTTGATCGGCCAGGTGCTGGTAGAAGAATCCGTTCTGGGCTGGGAAGAACTGGAACTGGAGGTGGTCCGCGATTCTAAAAACCAGATGATTACCGTTTGCTTCATCGAAAATGTTGACGCCATGGGGGTCCATACCGGCGACTCTTTTTGCGTGGCACCTATGCTTACCATCGATAAAGAGTTACAAAAGCGGTTACAGGAATACTCATATAGAATCGTTGAAGCCATACGCGTCATAGGTGGCACCAATATACAGTTTGCACATGACCCCAAAACAGGTCGTGTGGTGGTAATCGAGATAAACCCCAGGACTTCACGGTCGTCAGCGCTGGCTTCCAAGGCAACCGGTTTTCCCATTGCCTTTGTTTCAGCTAAATTAGCCGCCGGCCTGACACTCGATGAGATCCCCTACTGGCGTGACGGAACTCTCGAAAAATACACGCCATCGGGTGATTACGTAGTTGTTAAATTCGCCCGTTGGGCGTTCGAAAAATTCAAGGACGCCGACGACAAACTCGGCACACAGATGCGTGCCGTTGGCGAAGTTATGAGTATCGGTAAAAATTACAAAGAAGCTCTGCAGAAAGCGGTTCGTTCCCTGGAAATCGGACGCTACGGTTTTGGTTTTGCCAAGGACTTTAACAAGAGAACCCTTAATGAACTGATGGCCATGCTCAATGAGACCACCAGCGAACGGCAGTTCATTATGTACGAGGCGCTGCGTAAAGGGGCCGGCGTTCAGGAATTATATGAGAAGACATACATAAAACCCTGGTTTATCCAGCAGATGAAGGAACTGGTTGAAACTGAACAGGAAATCCTCAAATACCGGGGTAAAATGCTGCCGGATGCCTTGCTTATTAAAGCCAAGAAAGACGGTTTCTCTGACCGCTATTTAGCGCAAATTCTACGCCTGCCGGAAAAAGAGATTCGGCGCAAACGCACGTCAGTTGGCGTGGTCGAAGGCTGGGAGCCGGTACCGGTCAGCGGCGTGGAAAACGCAGCCTACTATTTCTCCACCTATAATGCACCTGACTCTACGTCAAGCAGCCGGAGAAACAAAGTAATGGTATTAGGCGGCGGGCCAAATCGTATCGGACAGGGCATAGAATTCGACTACTGCTGTGTTCATGCTGCCTTTACTCTGCGTGATGAGGGCTACGAGACTATAATGGTCAACTGCAATCCCGAAACGGTGTCAACCGACTACGATACTTCGGATAAGCTGTATTTCGAACCTCTAACCGTCGAAGATGTACTGAGCATTTACCAGAAAGAAAAACCAGTTGGCGTTATTGTCCAGTTCGGCGGCCAGACGCCGTTAAACATTGCCAGGGAACTATCCGATGAGTGCGTTAAAATTCTAGGGACATCACCCGAAACGATAGACCTGGCTGAAGACAGAGACCGTTTCCGCCAGATGATGAAGAAGCTCAAGATTCCTATGCCGGAGTCCGGCATGGCCAGCAATTTAAAAGAAGCACTCAGTGTAGCCAAAAAAATCGGTTATCCTTTAATGGTCAGGCCATCCTACGTATTGGGTGGCCGTGGCATGGAAGTAGTGCACGATGAAGATATGCTGAAAGAATACGTGGCAGCGGCTGTGGACGTAACACCCGACCGCCCCATACTGATTGATAAGTTCCTTGAAAACGCTATCGAGACGGAGGCAGATGCCATAGCTGACGGTACCGACGCCTTCGTACCTGCAGTTATGGAGCACATCGAACTGGCAGGCGTTCATTCAGGTGATTCAGCCTGTGTCATACCGCCTGTCACCATACCGCAGAATCACATAGATACTATCAACCAGTACACGAGAACCATCGCCACCGAGCTTAATGTAGTAGGTCTAATGAACATTCAGTATGCCATTGCCAGGGATATTCTATACGTTCTGGAAGCCAATCCGAGAGCATCAAGAACCGTGCCGCTGGTATCCAAAGTCTGCAACGTTTCCATGGCACGTCTGGCAACCAAAATAATGCTCGGCAAAAAGCTTTCGGAGCTTAATCTCAAGCAACGCTATATACCGCATTTCGGCATCAAGGAAGCAGTGTTTCCGTTTCCGATGTTCCCCGAAGTCGACCCAATTCTTGGCCCGGAAATGCGCTCGACCGGAGAAGTACTAGGAATCGCTAATTCCTTCGGCCTGGCCTTCTTTAAAGCGCAGATGGCGGCGCAACAGACACTTCCTGCGGAAGGCATTATGCTCATTAGCCTGCTGAGCAAGGAATTGCCTGCAGCGTTGGAGGTGGCTAGACGGTTCTCCGAGCTTGGTTTCAAAATAAGGGCAACACGCGGCACTCACAGATTTTTGTCAAAGCATGGAATTAAGTCTGAGCTAATACTCAAGATGCACGAAGGCCGCCCCAATATAGCCGACGGAATTAAAAACAAGGAAATTCAGCTTGTCATCAATACGCCCAGTGGCAAAATGAGCAAGTTCGATGACTCGTATATCCGCAAAACAGCAATAAAGCATAAGGTGACGTATATAACGACACTGGCAGCTGCTGTGGCGGCCGCCAAGGGCATATCTGCATACCGCAATGGTAAGCTGGAAGTTAAGTCGTTACAGAGCTATCACGCTGACATCCAGTAAAAGTTAAAGAGAGGCGTCGAACCATTTGCAGCAAGTTCTGGCGAACGTAATCTCCAACCAGGAGCTGATTCCAGGACATTTCCTGATTCGTCTGGAAGACCCGGTCATTGCAACAGAAGCCAGGCCCGGACAATTTGTTACCATAAGCTGCGCCCAAGAATTATTATTGCGACGTCCCCTTAGTATCCACCGGGTCGAAGGACAGAAGCAGATTGACGTCATCTTGGCAGTCGTCGGTTCGGGCACAAAATGGCTTTCCGAACGGGAAAAAGGCGAAAAGGTAGACTTACTGGGTCCTCTGGGAAATGGCTTTTCTATGTACCCGTCCTCAAATAAACTGCTGCTCGTAGCCGGAGGCATAGGCATTGCGCCTCTAGCTTTCATGGCGCAGGAAGGGGTCAGAAACGGCAAAACAGTTAAGCTGCTTCTGGGTGCACGCAGTAAAAACCGCCTTTATCCCCGTGAACTTTTACCTGAGGGCATAACGACAGTCATTGCTACCGAAGACGGCAGTCAGGGAGAAAAGGGCAAAGTAACCGATATCTTGCCTGGATACATCGACTGGGCTGACCAAATCTTTGCCTGTGGACCTATAGCTATGTATCAGTCTATCTCGAGACAGACCAAACATTGGCAAAAGCCCAAACCTGTTCAAATATCGCTTGAGGTGACCATAGGCTGTGGCGTGGGAGCCTGCTTTGGCTGCAGTATAAGGACTGCAAAAGGCATGAGGCGGGTCTGCCGCGATGGGCCTGTTTTTGATCTGGACGAAGTCATGCTGGAGGAGGTGAGAATATGACCATATTAAGCAAGACCATTCACGTCAAGACCAGGGGAAACTGCGATATGATAGATATCACTGAACAGGTGGCCAGGGAAATAAATGATTCTGATATCCAAAGCGGATTGGCAACTATTTTCATTACCGGGTCAACCGCCGGCATAACCACTATCGAATACGAGGGCGGTGTGCTCAGTGACTACAAAGAAATGTGGGAGCGAAACGTCCCATCAAACATAAAATATCAGCATGACCTGAGATGGGGCGATGGTAACGGTTACTCCCACGTGAGAGCGTCGCTTCAGAGCCCATCGCTGGTCATTCCGTTTACCAACAAGAGAATGATGCTGGGAACGTGGCAACAGATTATCGTGGTAGACTTCGATAATCGGCCCAGGTCCAGGGATATTGTGTTGCACCTTCTGGGTGAATGATGTGATTTGCTGCCATATTCTCCCATCCTGGCAGCCATCTCGATAATATGCCTGAATTAGACATTCTTTCCGTACTGCTTATAGCTTTGGCCTTATCTGCTGATTGTTTCGCTGTAGCTGTCAGCAGTAGCTTTCATACCAAAACCACTTCTTTCGCTCCAATGCTGCGTACAGCTCTTACCTTTGGTGTATTTCAGGCCATCATGCCGGCCATTGGATGGCTGGTAGGTCATACTGTGGTAAACCTTGTCTCAGCATACGACCACTGGGTGGCATTTATCTTATTGGCGTTAATAGGTGGCAGGATGATATGGGAATCCTTTCGTCCGTCGGAAAAATCAAGGGAAATTGATACCAGCAGGGGCCTCATGCTGGTGACTCTGGCAGTTGCTACCAGCATAGACGCACTTGCCGTCGGATTATCATTTGCCTTCCTTAAAGTAAATATAATCATTGCTTGTCTGGTTATTGGAGTGATTGCCTTCGGTGTTACCATAGCCGGTTTTGTATTAGGCAAACGGGTCAAAACCTATCTTGGCAAGTACGCCGAGGCAATAGGAGGCACAATACTTATAATCATTGGCCTCAGAATCCTCTTGAGTCATATACTCTGAACACCTCCAAAATATGTTACACAAAATTCGCTCAAATTGATTAACGTTGGATTCGCAGGTAAAATGTCACAGATTTTTACACCCTTCCCTTTTTTCGATAGGTTAATATAGATGCGTATCTGTTTGCTCAGTTACCGAAGCTACCGCTACTCCGGAGGTCAGGGCATATATCTACGCTACCTCAGTAAAGCGCTACATGACCTGGGCCACGGTGTTGACGTTGTATCCGGACCGCCGTATCCGGAACTGGACGAGGGAGTGCGGCTGATAAAGTTGCCAAGCCTTGACCTGTACGCGATGTCCTCGATTCGACGGCTGTTTATTGATCCCAGGAAGCTAAATACGCTGGCCAGTCTCATGGAATGGGCCGGTACCATGAGTGGTTATTTCTCGGAACCTTTGGCCTTTGGTATGAGAGCTTATGACCTTATCCGCATGTGTAGAAACAGATATGACGTTATCCATGACAATCAGACCATGTCATATGGAATACTGAAAATTCAGGAGCTCGGGCTACCGGTTGTTGAAACGATCCACCATCCCGTTACCATAGACCGCGACCTGGCTATCGAATCAGCAAGGTCGCTAAAAGATAAACTGGGTCTCAGGAGATGGTTTTCTTTCATAAATATGCAGATTAAAGTGGCCAGAAAGCTATCTCAGATCATCACAGTTTCGGAAACAGCCCGCCAGCATATTGCTGAAACGTATGGTTTGCCGGAGGACCGTTTAAGGGTAATTTATAACGGGATAGATACGGATATTTTCCGTCCGTCTACAAAGGTTCAGCGTCTGGATAACAGGCTTCTGGTAGTTATCAGCCGGGACACGCCAGTTAAAGGTTTACGTTATATACTGGAAGCACTGGCAGTGCTAAATCAGCAGCACCGTCTGGATCTGGTCGTGGTGGCTAAAGGCACGGACAATAAAACGACTCAACGGCTAATAGATACACTTGCCATAAGGGACTACGTAAAGATTATTGACGAGATAGATACGCCTGAATTAGTAAACCAGTATCGATTGGCTACAATCGTCGTAATCCCATCGGTGTATGAGGGCTTTGGCTTGCCTGCAGCAGAGGCTATGGCCTGCGGTGCTCCGGTCGTTTCCACAACGGCCGGCGCGTTGCCTGAAGTGGTCGGAGATGCCGGCTTAATGGTACCCCCAGCCGATATCAAAGCGCTGGTCGAGGCCATTTCAATGCTGATCATCAATCCATCGAAACGCCTGCAGCTTACCAGTGCCGGTCGACGCAGAATCCTACGTAATTTTAACTGGAGGAATACTGCTAAACAGACGTTGGACGTTTATAACCAGGCCATAGGCTATCAGAAGGCATTAGAAATGCTGAAACCTGCTATTCAGTACTGACACATACCTGACCTAACTCCTATTGATATATCCTGAGAACATATGTAAAATGACTTCGTATTTTTGTGCTTTATTTTTTAGTAATTTAAGGAAAAGTAAAATTATCACATGCACATATGCTTGCTTAGCTATAGATGCTATCGCTATTCAGGCGGACAAGGTATTTACGTCCGCTATCTGAGCCGCTTTCTTAAAGACCTCGGCCATCATGTAGACGTCATTGCCGGACCACCATATCCTGAGCTGGACGAAGGCATAGACCTTATCAAGTTGCCCAGTTTGGACCTGTATACACTTCCGGAAAGACAACGTCTGTTCATAAGCCCTACAAAGTTAAATTCAACAGCAAATGTCGTTGAATGGCTCGGCGAGAGCTGTGGATTCTTTACCGAGCCGCTTACCTTCGGCATGAGGGCTTATAATTATTTGCAAAACGGCGGCCGGTATAAGAAATATGATGTCATCCACGACAATCAGAGCCTCTCATACAGCATACCCAAAATAGAGAGACTCGGTGTTCCGGTGGTAACCACCATTCATCACCCTATCGCTATCGACCGAGACCTGGCAGTTAAAGCAGCCGAATCTTTATGGAAAAAGATGGGTATCAAGCGCTGGTACGCATTTGCCAGTATGCAAATCAAGGTTGCTAAAAAACTTTCGCATTTCATCACAGGGTCGCAAAATTCCTACCGCCAGATTCTAGACGTCTTCAAGTTGCCGAAGGAAAATCTCCGGGTAATCTACGATGGCGTCGATACTTCGGTTTTTCACAATATGCCCGATGTGGAACGATCGAAAAATCACTTACTGGCAATCAACAGCGGCGACGTACCCTTGAAAGGCTTGAAGTATCTGCTGGAGGCAGTTGCATCCTTGAAGGCGGAACATCCGGTACGGCTAACCATAGTCGGCAAGCAAATGAAAAACGGCTATACGCAGGGAATGATTGACAGTCTTGGCATCGCCGATTGCGTTACCCATTTGGGACACGTGGATACTGCGGACCTGGTTCGCCATTACTCATCGGCTACAATGGTTGTGGTCCCATCGGTTTACGAAGGATTCGGGCTTCCTGCGGCTGAAGCCATGTGCTGCCGAACGCCCGTTATATCGACAACAGCCGGTGCTTTACCTGAGATTGTCGGGAACGCTGGCGTGCTTGTGCCACCGGCTGACTCGGAGGCTCTGGTAAAAGCAATCTCAGGTCTAATGAATAATCCGGAGAGGCGCAGACAACTTGGCGAAATGGGCTACCGTCGGGTGACGTCAATGTTTAACTGGAAGAACACCGCACTGCAAACTACGGAGGTCTATCAAGAGGCCATTAATCGATGGAGACACCTTGAAGCACAGTGATTTCTTACATAAGGAGCAGTCCGAATGACACTTAATCTTGATAATTGCTTGTCCAAAGAATATCTGAAACCCACGATTGGCTCCATCGTGGCCGTGCAGCAGTCTAATGGCTCGATACCCTGGTTCCAGGGTGGGCTTACGGATACATGGACTCATGTTGAAAGTGCCATGGCTATAGACGTTGGCAATTTTCATGGCGAAGCTGAGCGCGCTTATGACTGGCTTTCGGAAATTCAACTGGAAGATGGCAGCTGGTACGCCTCCTACAAAGACGGCCAGCCGCTCGAGGTCCATAAGGTCTCGCATAGTGTTTCGTACATTGCCGTTGGCGTATGGCACCACTATCTGATCACCAGAGATTTTTCTTTTCTTAAGAAAATGTGGCCTTCGGTCAAGGCAGCCATAGACTTCGTCCTGGACATGCGAGGACCGGAGGGCGAAATCTATTGGGCCAGAGATAGCGCCGGCGTCATCTATCCAACGGCCCTCATAAGCAGCTGCAGCTCAACATATTTAAGCATTAAAAGCGCACTTTCCATGGCTTCAATTTTAGGCGAAGAACGGGCTGACTGGAAAACAGCCAATGTTGCCCTGGCTAAAGCCATCCAGAAAATGCCCTGTGAATTCGGTACGCAACAGGAAAATAAGTTCACCTTTGCTATGGACTGGTATTACCCTGCTTTGTGCTGTGTCATCAATGGTGATGATGCCAGAAACCGCCTATCGAGCGGCTGGGATAAATTTGTCATCGATGGATTCGGCTGTCTCTGCAGTCTGGAACAGGGATGGGTCACGGCGGCTGAGACAAGCGAACTGGTAATATCGCTGGCGGTGCACGGCCAATACGAGGATTCTGCCACCGTCTTTAATTGGATTCACCAGCTGCGGGATAATGACGGCGCCTATTTTTATGGCATGGCACTGCCGACAAAAGAAATATGGCCTGAGGAAAAACCAACCTGGACGTCGGCCGCTGTAGTGCTGGCAGCCGATATGCTCAGACCTATGTCCGCCACAAGCCTACTTCTTGACCACCACGGGGCGGCGTTGTAATACACCCAGCGTCTTTGTCATCTTTTTCCGTTCGAACATTCCTGATGACAGTGCCTGCGTATAGACCTGGCGAGGCGCCTGTCCGCCTTCGGACGGGTCAAGATAAATATCGTGGAAGGCAAGAAAGCCTCCGGGCAACAGGTGCTTATGCCACAAATTGTAGTCCTCTGCAACCGTTTCATAGGAATGACCGCCGTCGATAAAGACCAGTCCTAAAGGCGTTGTCCAATCCCTGGCCGCGACATTGGATTTGGCTACTATCGGGACCACGACGTCACTAAGCTCCGCTCTTTCTAGGACAGCCCGGAAATAAGGAAAACTATCGATTACGCCCGACCTGTTATCCATTAGTTCAGCATCATAATATGGCTGACCCGGTTGCTGTTCCTCGTTGCCACGGTGGTGGTCAATGGAGAACAATGTTTTCCCTTTCAGTTTACAGGCAGCTCCGAGATATACGGTCGCCTTGCCACAAAAGCTGCCGATTTCCAGACAGGGACCGAGCGAACAGGCTTCCAGTGCCAGCTCGAATAATCTCAATCCCTCGTCCTCGTCGAGAAATCCTTTTATCTCAGAAACAAATGCAGGTATAGCCTGTTTATTTCTCATTTTGTTCCCGCGTTAAAGTATAGCACACTGTAAATATAAATCGTGGTTCTAGAAGCGAATAACCAATACACTTTTTATGCTATAATGCCTCGAAAATATCCGAAGTCTCCACAGCAGTGTCTATCGACACAGTATTAATCCTGGTAAATATTATGATGGAGAGCATATAAATGAAAAACAGAATGACCACGGCAATCGTTATCCTCATTGTCCTTTCCGCAGTCCTGTTTGCCGGCTGCGGCGCTAAAACATCGGAAACGAGTCAGAAACAGTTAGCCGAAGTGAAACGCGGCGACCTGCTGCTCACCATATCCGCTGACGGTAATCTGGATATGCCGCACGATGTCCACCTGAAGTTCGGCACCCCGGGCACGGTCAAACAGATTTTCGTGGTCGAGGGACAAAAAGTAAAAGAAGGAACACTGCTGGCCAAGCTCGACGATACCACCCAAAAATTGGCCATTGCCTCGGCCCAGTACAATGTCGAATTGGCCATGAACCAGCTGCTGGAAAAGATACATCCGGCTCTAATGGGTCTTCCTGAGAATTATCCGGATACCAGCACCGTCCTCCGGGTAGAGCAAGCCCAGGAAGAGCTCGGGACCGCGCAGGAATTTCTGGGGCAGGACAAATACCAGGATGCGGCCGCTGAGTTACGCCTGGCCATACATGACCTTGAGGCCAGCTACGAAATGTTCAACATACCGGAAATAGCTGCTGCCAGATACGGCGTTGACCCGCTGCTGGGCACACCCGTGGATAACTATCCTGATATCACGGCTGCTATCGAGCGACTGGGGCAAGACCTGACTCGGTTAGCCAGTATACAGGCGCTTATTGAGCAGGGCGATTATGCCCAGGCAAAATATGAACTAGACAAAGAGCAAAAAAAGCTGAGCGATACACATCTTCTGGTAAAAGGCCTTAGTGGAAGCGTACGAGTATCGCAGAGAATTGGTGCCTGCTGCGGACAATTGATGACTCAAGGTTATACTTGGAAGCCCGTATCAGTTCCAAATCCGAATCCTCCCCCTGAAACTCTCATTCAGTGGGTTTTTGGTCCCGATGTACCCACAACTGGCCTGATGCCGGTCCCCTATCCCGATACCTCCACCACCCTCGACTGGCTGAAACAGGTCGAAGAAAACCTCCTGAAGATACAGCTATGCAAAGAGACCGAGGGCTGTGACGAACTGGAGCTGGCCACGCTGCTGCGCATGGCCCAGCACGATGTGGACATGAGCCGGACGATACTGGAAAACAATGAGATGACATTCCGGGCCGGCGTCAATCTGCAAGCGCTGAGGTCGGCCAACCTGAACATCCAGCTGGCCGAGTCTGAGTTGAAAAATGCCAAGGACGCGCTCATGAAGACGGAGATACTGGCGCCTTTCGAGGGCACGGTGGTTGATGTCGGCGTCAAGGAAAACGACCAGCTCTCGTCTTTCGACTATTCATCAAAAACCGCTGTTTACCTGATAGACACGCGCACCGTAAAAATGGAGGGCGTTGTTGACGAGGTTGATATCTACAGGGTGAAGGTAGGCCAGGAAGCCTTTCTAATCGTAGATGCCCTGCCGGGTCAGGAGTTGACCGGCAAGGTTACCTTCATCTCACCCTTTGGCAACCAGACAACCGGAGTTGTAGAATTCCCCGTTACCATTACACTAGACCCTACGGAAACTGAGCTTAAAGGCGGCCTGACGGCCACCGCTAACATAATCGTGGAGAAACATGAGAACGTGCTGTTAGTGCCCAACCGGTCTATCAAAGGCTCGGCGGGTAACTATTACGTTGATTTAGTGCGAGATGAAAAAACGATGGCTACGGAAAAGCGGCCGGTCGAGATAGGCGTTCAAAACGACCAGTTCACCGAGATAGTCTCCGGACTCAGTGAGGGAGAAAAGGTTGTTGTTGAGCCGACCCGCAGTCGAACGGCGACATCTTTCTAGAATAAGCCTGCTGCATAAATGTTATTAATCTTATTTGATTACTACTAGTTATTAACCTGGAGAAAGATGACTATCTGGGAAAGCATCATCCATTCCTGGCACGTCCTTTACACCAACAAACTGCGCTCCGGTTTGACCATCCTCGGCATCGTAATCGGAGTCTGGGCTGTCGTCTTCTTGGTGTCCTTCGGCAGAGGGCATGAAGCCAACATCACCGGCATTTTTGAAAGCATGGGTGCCAACGCTATCTACATCACCAGCGCCACTAATATGGGGCAAGGAATGACAGGGGCCACAGGAAGCCTGACTCTGGAGGATGCCGAAGCACTGGCTAATTCCAACCGGACCCCATCGGTGGATTTAGTCGCACCCATAAGCGAGAAGCTGGCTAAAGTCGTTTACGGCAACGAAAATAAGAACGTCGACATCATGGGCGCAACGCCCGATATCATGCAGATTATAAGTTACCCTTTGGCAGCCGGGACTTCTATTTCGGAACTCGATGTTAAGAGAGGCGCTACTGTCGCGGTATTGGGCAGCAAGACAGCCACCGACCTTTTCGACACCGAAGATCCCTTAGATAAAACCATACGTATCGCCGGCAGTCAATTCAAAGTCATCGGTGTTTTCCAGGAGAAAGGTGGCTTTATAGCTTCTGCCGACGACTTTGTCATGATTCCGTTGACCACAATGCAGGCCAGGATTCTGGGTGAGACAAGCGTACGTGGACGAGCCATACAAACTATAGCCGTCAAGGCTATAAGCACCGATCAGATAAGCAGCGCGCGAGAAGAAGTCACGGCTATACTTCGGCAGCGCCACCATATCGGTCCAAGAGAAGAAGATGACTTCACCGTCATCGATATGCAGGAATTAATGAAGAGCATGCGTCAGGTGCTCGGTATCATGCAGGTTTTCTTGGGCTTTGTGGGCGCAATTTCTCTTGTTGTCGGCGGCATCGGCATCATGAATATAATGCTTGTCTCGGTAACGGAACGCACACGCGAAATCGGCATACGTAAAGCTGTCGGCGCCAAGCGCCGGGACATACTGCGCCAGTTTCTGGTGGAATCGGCCATGCTCAGTCTTTCCGGTGGCATTATCGGACTGATTCTGGCTGCTATCGCGACCCGTCTGATTACCGGCGTACAGCTGGGTCCTTACCCTGTAAAAGCACCTATGTCAATCGACATTGTAATAATCGCACTGACGGTAGCTGTTGTAGTCGGCCTGGCTTCAGGTATTTATCCAGCCTACAGAGCCGCAAGGCTCGACCCTATCGAGGCTTTGCGTCATGAATAGCGCCTTTCCAGGAGAAAGTTGATGGCAAAATCGAAATTAAAAGAGAACGCGAAAGGTGATTCTGGGAAGGACGATGGAAATCAAGCCGACGAACATCTTATACACGTCGATAATGTTATTAAGGCATATAAAACCGAAGCCGGCGACTTCATTGCACTCCGCGATGTAAACCTGACAATAAGCGAACGAGAATTCATCGCCGTTATCGGCAAATCAGGCAGCGGCAAGTCCACTCTGATAAACATGATTGCCGGCATCGACCGTCCCACTCACGGCGAAGTTTATATTGCTGGAACGCCTATATGCGGTTTGAGCGAGAGCAAAATGGCCAGGCTAAGAGGACATAGCCTCGGTATCGTGTTTCAATTCTTTCAGTTGCTTCCATTACTCACAGCAGCTGAAAATATTATGCTGCCCATGGACTTTTGTAACATTTTCAGCGTAGGGGAACGTAAGAAACGGGCGCTCGAACTGTTAGATAAAGTAGGACTTGCGGAACATGCCGACAAATTGCCTTCAACCCTTTCGGGTGGTGAACAGCAGCGAGTGGCCATAGCCCGGGCGCTGGCAAACGACCCGCCGATTATTCTGGCTGACGAGCCAACCGGCAACCTGGACTCCAAAACCTCAGAGGTGGTGTTTCAAGTTTTCGAGGACCTTGTGGACAGCGGCAAGACCATACTGATGGTAACGCACGATAATGATCTGGCTAGGAAAGCCAAGCGCACAATTCACATCGCCGACGGCGAGATTTTTGAAGAATATCTAGCCGGCGCCTTTCCATCCCTGACACAGCAACAGCTCATATGGGGTACGTCCAAAATGACGTTTCGCACATATCCAGCCGGCGATGTAATAGTACGCAAGGGCGAACCCGCAGATAAATTCTATCTGGTCATTGGCGGCCGTGCCGAATTTGTCCTGACTGCAAAAGATAAAGGCGATTACACGGCAGCCTATATCGAGAGCGGCCAGCATTTCGGAGAAGTCGAATTGCTTGGTCACAGGGATAACATCGCCACCGTCCGTGCAGCCGCCGACCAGCCTGTAGAGGTGGCAATACTGGACAGCGACAGTTTCAACCGGCTCATCAATGAATCTGAGTCAATGAAACAAGCGATAAATGATGTAGCAGTGCAGCGCCTAAAACAGAACGAGGAGAACCAAAGGTAGCTTAGTAATGCTTAATCCCCGCTGGCGAAAAGTACTCCGGGACATATGGAAGAACAAGACCAGGACTGTGCTGGTTGTTTTCGCCATCGCCGTCGGCATCTTTGCATTCAGCAGCGCTTTCATCAGCCGGGAAGTATTCCTGGCCGAGATGAGTACTCAGTACCAGGCAATCAATCCGTCGACTATTTCCCTTGGTGTTTCACCTTTTGACGACAGCCTTGTCAGATGGGCAAGACATCAAGAAAACATTAACTATGCACAGGGGCAGTCACTGCGATCGGCCAGGTTGGTGCGGGGAGATAAAAACTTTAGCCTCGATATCTACGCCTTCGATGATTATGAAAGCATGCAGGTCAACCAGCTCATTTTGGAATCGGGGACATTCCCACCTAAAAAGAGAGAGGTGTTCTTCGAACGGTCGGCAATCCCATTAATCGGTGTTCATGCAGGTGACGATGTTATCATCGAACTGCCGAATGGACGGCAGCGCACGCTCAAAGTAGGCGGTGTAGTCCATGACCTGAAGGCAATACCGGCAAATCTGTGGCCTGATATTACCGCTTATGTCTCGACTGACACAATGGAATGGCTGGGTTTCCCTCATTCCTATAACCAGCTCGAGCTGGTCGCCAGCAGCGACTTCGACACACGTGCCAAATTGGAGAAACTCTCAAACGAACTGCAGGACAAGCTACGCAACAACGGGTTTATCGTTGGTTCAATTGTCGTTCGCGAGCCGGGCGAGCACTGGGCGGAAACATCAATGGCCAGCCTGGTAGCTATCTTGAGCAGCGTCGGCGTCTTCTCGTTATTCCTCAGCGGATTCCTGGTGATAAATACCATAACAGGTATATTGGCCCAGCAACGACGCCAAATCGGCATCATGAAGGCCATAGGTGCCAAGGCAGATCAGATTGTCGGCGTTTATGTAGCGCTGGTGATGTGCTTTGGTCTGTTGGCGTTGCTGGTAGCGCTGCCTATCGGTTCATTTCTGGCTTACTTCTTTACCTCCATTATGGCCCATTTCTTAAATATAAATATTTATCAGTTTCATATGCCCGTGCGTATTTTTATCCTCGAACTGATAATAGCGCTATTTGTCCCACTGGTGGCCGCTCTGGTCCCTATTTTAAATGGAGTCAAAGTTAGCGCCTGGGAGACTATCAGCAATTACGGAATAACCAGCAAAAGCAGGGAGGGCTGGCTGGGAAGCCTGATATTGCGCATTCGCGGTCTGCCGCGCCCGCTTCTGCTGTCTATTCGAAACACATTTAGACGAAGAGGCCGTCTGTTTATGACCCTTGGCACCCTCATACTGGCAGGCACGCTGTTCATAAGCATCATAAATGTCAGGGACGCCATGACAGCCAGGCTCTACGATGTATTGCAAATGTTCAATTTTGATATAGTGCTCATTTTCGACGGTAATTACGGCAGCCGCATGGCCGAACACAGGGTTGAACAGATATCAAATATAGGCCAGGCAGAAGCCCGTACGTATACACAGGTGCAACGCATAAAACCGGACGGCACGGAGGGAGCAACATTCAGCCTTGGTGGTTTACCGCCGGAGACAGACTTTTTCAAACCCACGTTGCTTTCAGGACGATGGCTGCAGGAAGGCGATAAAAACGGCATAATCCTGAGCAACGAACTCGTCAGAAAAGAACCGGATATTCACGCAGGTGATGAGATAGAGGTTAAACAAGGCAACGACAAATACAAATGCAAAGTAATGGGGATAGTTTTTACGCCCAACGACACCACAGGATACGCCTCTTTCGACTTTGTATCACATATTAAGCATACTTACAGAGAAGCTTCCTCCGTGTTCATAAGGACACAGGACCGTAATATCGGCTCCCAGGGGGAAATGGTAAAGACGCTTGAGGACCGGCTTAAAACCGCCGGCATAGGGGTCAGTAAGTCAATCACCATAGCCGACATCATACAGTCGAGTACCAGCCGGATGGACTTCCTGGTAAGGTTTTTGTTGCTGATGTCATTTATGGCGGCGATAATAGGCGGTCTGGGACTGGCCGGGACGATGAGCTTGAACGTGCTGGAAAGGACCCGCGAAATAGGTGTAATGCGTTCTATCGGTGCCACCAGCCCGATGGTGGGAGGCATTGTTGTTGCTGAAGGCATGCTAATTGGCTTCTTAAGCTGGCTGCTAGCCATCCCCTGCAGTATACCGTTCAGTTACATGTTCAACGCCATGCTGGGTTATGCATTTTTTAAACGCCCGCTTGATTTCACTTTTTCTCTCTCGGGCTTAATTATCTGGTTGTTAATAGTTATGATTATATCCGTTATCGCCAGTTTGCTGCCGGCTCGCCAGGCAATGAATATGAGCGTTCAGGAAACACTGGCATATGAGTAGCACTGCTAAGAAATCTGCCGGCTACTGGTCTTTCGATTATCTGCCCTGGACTAAGGACAGGAACTCAGCGCGCGTGGCCGACCTGCTGCGAAAAAGTCCTCTGGTTGCCGAGGTAATTACATTGCTTCCCGGCTTTTTTATGCCGCGCATGGTCATACATAGGTGTTCTGCTTGAACCACAACAGCCACTCCATCAGACTGTAACGCTTCCATAATAGCGTCAGCAATCTGTGAGGTCATTCTCTCCTGCAGTTGAAGCCGTTTAGCGAATATTTCCACTACCCGTGCCAGTTTGCTCAGGCCCACAACCCTCCCCTCCTCATTAGGGATATAACCGACGTGTGCTACTCCATAGAATGGCAGCAAGTGATGTTCACACATGGAGTAAAAAGGAATATCCCTCAATATCACCATTTCGCGATGCCCAACCTCAAAGCCTACGGTCAGTTCCGCCTTGGCATCCATATCCGCACCAGCAAATAGCTCCGTGTACATATCGGCGATACGTTGAGGCGTACCACGCAGGCCTTCCCTTTCCGGATCCTCACCTATTGCTCTAATTACAGTACGTACCGCAGCTTCAACTTTCTCTATATCAACCACTTCTATCTCCTATTCAGCTATATTATCTAACGCTTACCGTATGTCTCGCGGTCCAGAAATCGCTCCGATTCTTTACTAGTAGTTATGTAAAGTTCGGCTCCCATATAAAGCGCCGGATTCAACTTACCAACATCAAGCGTACCTTTTTCGGTAAACATATTTTTATTAAAGTGTACTGCAACAATTTCACCGACCATCCAGGCGTGGTCGCCATATATCTTGTTATCCACAAGCTTGCATTCATAGGCAGTATAAGCCTCTTTTAATATCGGCACATGCGTCTTTAATGGCTTCTCCTGTAACAGTTTAAATTTACGGAATTTATCTACTTGACTGCCTCCGCTACCGCCGACTGAAGCTATAAGCTCGGCGGATTCAAAGGGCATAAAGTTAATGCCGAATTCACCGGATTCGACGATAAGACCATAGGTGTACCTTTTAGGAGCTAGGGCTACCCCATATAGCGGCGGCTTGAATGAAATGGAGCTATGCCAGGCAGCCGCCATGGCATTCTTTTTCCCTCTGCAGTTAACAGTAAGTATAGCAGCCACTCTGGGATAATGCTGATAGAACTCACCGACGCCGATAGACGTCACTTTTGACACTGATAGGTTTCCTTTAAACTGCCCCGTTAGTTTAAGTCCAGCCCAGAGATTTTTCAACCACTTTTATGTCAACCGGTAACTCCGGGAATGGCTTGGCAAACTTTGCCGGCAGACTTGGGTCTTTTAGACCGGTGCCGGTAATTATACAGACCACTTTTCTATCCGCAAGTTTCAATCCATTGCCTACCGTCTTAATAAGTCCGGCTACGGAAGCAGCCGACGCCGGCTCACCGAAAACGCCTTCCTTGCTGGCCAGCAGCTTATATGCGTCAACAATCTCATCATCAGTCACGGAATCGATTACGCCGCCGGATTCGTCTCGAGCCGCTACTGCCAATTTCCAGCTGGCAGGATTACCAATGCGAATCGCCGTGGCCAAGGTTTTCGGTTTATCTATCACCTTACCTTTGACTATGGGCGCGGCTCCTTCTGCCTGAAATCCCATCATTTTGGGAGTTCGGCTGGACCTGCCCGCCTTGTTGTATTCCGTAAAACCTTTCCAGTAAGCAGTAATGTTACCCGCGTTGCCAACAGGAATGAAAAAATAGTCCGGTGCATCACCGAGCTCGTCTACAATCTCGAAGGCCGCAGTCTTCTGCCCCTGAATGCGATAGGGATTCAGCGAGTTTACCAGCGTCACCGGGTGTTTTTCAGCAAGATTTCGTACTATTTGTAGCGCCTGGTCAAAGTTGCCCTGTACAGAGATAATCCTGGCTCCGTATGCAATCGCCTGGGCCATCTTACCCAATGCGATTTTACCTTTCGGCACTACAACCACCACATCAAGTCCGAACCTGGCCCCATAGGCGGCAGCCGAAGCACTGGTATTTCCGGTCGAAGCACAAATTACACTCTTGCTCCCTTCTTCAACCGCTTTGGCAATGGCCACTACCATACCCCGGTCTTTGAAGGAACCAGTGGGATTGCAGCCCTCGAGTTTGAAATACAGCGCTCCGCAGCCAAGCTTCTTCTCCAGATAAAGTGACCTGATCAGCGGAGTACTGCCCTCGCCCAGCGTTATAATGGGGGTAGCTGAAGTCACAGGTAGAAAATCACGATATCTGAATAAAACGCCGCGTTCCACATCTACTCCTGGGCTTCAACCCTGACAAAGTTGATTATTTCTTTAACTACACCCAGACGCTTGGTCTCCTTAAGTGCCTTCTGTACCGCCTGCTCCTCGGCTGGGTGAGTCATTATCACTATTTCGGCCACCCTGGTGGAGGCATCGGTCTCTTTCTGAATTACAGAGGATATGCTAATAGCATTGTCTCCAAGGATTTTGGAAATCTGAGCCAGTACACCGGGCTGGTCAGCAACGCTCATCCTCATATAGTATCTGGTATTAATTTTAGCCATCGGCATAACTTTGCGCTCAGGAGCGAATGGCAATCTGGGCAAGCTGGCATTCCCATTATTGATGTCCTGGGCTATCTTGATGATATCGGAAATAACGGCGCTTGAGGTTGCCCGTGGGCCAGCTCCCTGACCATAAAAAATTACCTGGCCTACCAGGTCACCTTCCACCAGGATAGCATTAAAGACGCCGTCTACCTTAGCCAGCAATGAATCCTCTGGTATAAAGACAGGATGTACACGGGCTTCTATGGCATTATCCGATTTTTTAGCTATTGCGAGAAGCTTTATAGCATAGCCGAGCTCCCGCGCATAGCGGAAATCTCGGGCTTGGAGGCGTGAAATGCCTTCGTGATAGACACTGTCAGGCTTTACTTCGGTGCCAAAAGCGATGGTCGCCAGTATGGCCAGTTTGTAAGCTGCGTCTATTCCTTCGATGTCATTGGTCGGATTAGCTTCGGCATAACCTAATTCCTGCGCATTTTTAAGGGCTACCGAAAAATCCAGCCCTTCCTTAGCCATGCGGGTTAAAATATAGTTCGTGGTTCCATTTACGATAGCATAGATTGACGAAACGTCATTAGCTATCAGGTCTTCCTGGAAAGGAGCTATAAGCGGTATACCACCGCCGACACTGGCTTCGTAGCGAATATTCACGTGGTTGTCGCGGGCGGCAGTGAGAAGTTCCGCCCAGTGCTTGGACATAACCTCTTTATTGGCAGTGACGACGTGTTTACCGTGGTTTAGAGCCTCTTTCATGTATTCAAAGGCAGGATGCTCGCCACCCATAAGCTCAACGACTATATCGATTTCCGGGTCTCGTATTAACTCGTCGAATTTGCCGGTAAAAATAGCGCGGTCAACGCCCACAGCACCATATTTTTTCTGGTCCTTCTCAAGCACCTTTACCAACTCTAGCTTACTACCGGCTTCCCTAGCCAGGGTGTCTGGTTTTTCCATCAATACCTTAACCGTTCCGCCACCTATAACACCCAAGCCCATAAGACCAATATTTATGATTTTTTTGGCCCCCATGATTAGTTTACCCCCTGCTTTTAACGACGACGTTTATCGCCCAGGCCTTTTGCTCGTCGGTAAGCAACGTTGTGACAGTGTCGTTCTTCATCTTCTCGTCAATCCATTTTTCAAAAAGGCTCGTCCTTATCATTGTCCTGGTACTGTCATCAAGGATGCGGTTATCATCTCTGGCTACAGCTTTGATCAGCCAAAAGCCACCGACGGTCTTGACAGAGGTATCAGACCCCGGTTTGCTCACATCACCGACCGGCAACGGCATAGCTAAAGCCAAAACCACCCTATTGCTGATACTGTTATTCCCTGTCCAGCCGATGTCGCCGTTATTGGCCGCGCTGGTCGCATCCTGTGAATAGGTCTTCACCAGTGTTGCGAAATCGTCTCCGGCCAGTATCTTTTCCTTTATCACTTCTGCATCATGGTAGCTGCTCGCAAGAATGCCCCTAACATGATTACCCTTGTCTGGGTCCTGTTCCGTCACCTGTACCACCCAGTAACCGATTGACTTCGTTGCCGTCCCATCGAAAATCGGCTGGCTTACTTCTCCTGTTTGCAGCGTAAATGGAATATCCTTCAATGGTGAGTTTGCCGCGCTACCTAGCATCAAGTCTGCGAATCCCTTTGGCAGCCAGCCCACATCACCACTGACACCTTTAGTAAGGTCATCTTGTGAATAAAAGCCGGCTAGTGCAGTAAAATTATCGCCCGCGGCCAACCTGCCTCTTACTTTCTCTGCCACATCGGCGCTTTCTACCAGCATTGCCTGCGTATAAACCTGCTCTACACTGGTCGGCACCTGCTTATCGAAATAGTTTTGAATCAAATTGTTTATAAGCAGTGTAGCCTTAAAGGCATCCCTGTTAACATCATTATTGGCTACACCACTATTTTTTAGCGCGTCATTTACATCTTTATCACTGACATCGATGCCCAGTTCCGGCGCCGCTTTCATGGCCGCCTGGTTGTAATGAAGCAAGTTTATTAGGCTGTCCGCAGTATTTGCTGTCTCGGTAGCATCTTTGCCCGTGCTATAAAGGCTAAGTAATTTTACGTAGTAATCCATATCGTAAGTGACCCCGTTTATTTCAACCGCAGGTTGATGATACGGTTTTATCTGTTCATTCCAGGTACCGTAACCCAAGAAAGCTATCAGCAAAACTAGAAATGCCGCCCCTGTGATATAGATTATGTGCTGAATTCGCTGCTGACGCTTATGCCT
The DNA here is from genome assembly GCA_964413085.1 of uncultured Dehalococcoidales bacterium. Classification (GTDB taxonomy): domain Bacteria; phylum Chloroflexota; class Dehalococcoidia; order GIF9; family UBA5629; genus 9FT-COMBO-48-23. Next base: position 3,410 of record CAYPRI010000013.1, on the reverse strand, counting down.
GGACAACTGCCTCTTCGTCAGCACCGGTTTTACTTCAGCTTTTATATGTTTCTTGGCCAACTTTAGACTCTCCTTGACACAAAAAATAAATACAAGTGTATTGTCTCAAGTAAGCACTTATGATACCATATTGACTGAATCAAAGCCACGCGGGGTGTAGCGCAGCCTGGTAGCGCACCTGAATGGGGTTCAGGTGGTCGGCGGTTCAAATCCGCCCACCCCGACCATAGCTTCTAGATGCAATCTATAGACCACCTGTGACTATGACTGTGAACACAAGCAAAATTTTTGGATAGCCGAAACAGAGCAATAAGCCTAGTTCTGCTTGATTCTGGTGTTCGACTTTCCGAGCTAGCTGATATCACAATCGGCGATATTGATTACGAAATGGGGTCGGGACGGCTAGTATCTTTCTCACCTGAGCCGAGGCAGCAAGCGCACTGAGGATGCCTTGAAAGTAGCAACCACCTCCCGGCCTACTTCCAGGCCTAGTTCTTTCCAGGACCGTCCGGTAATTACGGCAGCCAGATTAAAACCACAATTTAAGGTTACCTTCAGCTGTGAACCAAAGGGGAGTGTCCTGATGATAGTGCCCCTCAACCGATTTCGGGCGCTGGTAGATGTTGCTTCCGCTGAAGGTAAGCTAATGGTGACATCTTCATAAGGTAGATAGACCGTTACCGGGCTGCCCGTGGGAAGATCAGATACGGCTTGAATCTGTTGCCCTGCTACACCGATTATCGTCAGACAATCGCTCTGCGAGGTTACTTCACCATGTAATATATTTCCCGCTTCCACGAATCCGGCAACAGCCTCATCTATCGGAGAACTGAACACCTCCTCCGGAGTGCCAATCTGATTGATAGAGCCGTTTATGAGTACGGCTACACGGTCAGCCAATACCAGAGCCTCATTACGGTCATGAGTCACCATTACGGTTGTTACCTCGGTCTCCCTTAAAACGTCCTCAAAGTCCTCAAGTAAACTCTGGCGGGTAGGGATGTCAAGAGCATTGAAGGGTTCATCAAGGAAGAGGATTTCCGGTTCCAGGACGAACGCCCGTGCCAGACTGACCCGCTTCCCTTCACCGCTGGAAAGCATACGGGCCTGTCTCTTTGCCAGATGTGCGATACCGAATCGCTCAAGCCATTTCTGGGTTCTGGCTCTGGCCTCGTCGCCCTTCACTCCACGCAACCGCAGACCCAGGGTCACGTTATCCCACACCGAACTATTTAGCAGTAGAGATTCCTGGAAAACCACTGCCAGTCTACGGCGCCATTCAAGAACATGCCTGGAGTTCATGACCGGTATCTCTTTGTACGATATCGTCCCCACAGCCGGTTTCAACAGTAATGCCAAGCAAAGGAGCAGTGTAGTCTTACCCGATCCATTAGGTCCGATTACCACCAACACTTCGTTGGGGTGCACCTGGAGTGAAGGTACACCCAGCACCTTATGGCCGCCAAGCACGACCAATAGTTCTTTTGCTTCCAGTGCAAACTGCGAACCTGCCGAGTTTCCAGACATCATCTTAGTTTGCTTCTCTGTTGAATTGTAGTGAGCACTACATTTACCACGTAAACCAGAGCCATTAGAATGATACCCAGTGCAATAGCTATGCCGAATTGACCCTTACTGTTCTCCAGCACGATAGCCGTGGTGAGTACACGTGTCTCACCGGCAATGTTACCGCCTACCATCATAGCAGCTCCAACTTCAGAGATGATTGAACCGAAGCCGGCCATGACTGCGGCCATGAGCGGCAACCGGGTATCTCTAATCAACAGCCACAATAGCTGCCAGTTTGAGGCGCCAAGAGCCAGAATCTGCAGGCGGAGCTTGGGATCAATCTGCTGAATGGAAGCCATGGTGAACCCGGTAATAATGGGTAGAGAGATAATACACTGGGCAATAACCATAGCATACGGGGTATACATAAGGTGAAAAAACCCCAGTGGGCCGCTACGCCATAAGAATACGCTGACAATCAATCCTACAACCACCGGCGGCGCTCCCATACCCGTGTTTATCAGACTGACTAAAAATCGACGCCCTGCGAAGCGGGTCAGTCCGATAACCGTACCCAGCGTAATTCCGATAATAAGGCTGATGGCAGTAGCTGAAAGAGAAATTGCCAGCGAAAGCAGGGTAATTTGAATGACTTCCGGGTCGCCATGGATAAGTAACTCAAATGCGTTAACGATGCCCTGAATAATAAGGTCCAAAAACTTGACTCCTTGAAATGGTTAGGTGCCTTCCCCTTTCCTTAAAAAGGAGAGGACACCAAACCTGATTAGACACTGCCCAGGTCTTTTTCGGCCTTGTCAGCATCAGGGAAGAAAAGCGACTGGCCATACTTGTCAACGCCGAAATTTTTGATGACCTCCTGGGTAGATGGATCCACCATAAAGTCCACAAAGGCCTTAGCGCCCTCAGCATTTATCTTTTCTGATTTGTTCGGGTTGACCTGCATAACATGGTAGATATTCAGCAGGACAGGGTCACCCTGGGTAAAAATATCAAGGTCCAGGTTGGCCTTGGTCGCCAGATAAGTTGCACGGTCAGTGAGGGTATAGCCCTGCTTCTCAGAGGCAATAGTCAGTGTTGCACCCATGCCTTGACCTGACTCCTGGTACCAGCTCTGGCGGGCCGGGTCGATATCGGCCTTAGCCCACAGGCTGAGCTCCATCTTGTTGGTGCCAGAGTCATCGCCGCGGCTGATGAATATCGACTTGGAGTCGGCGATAGCAGTCAGTGCTGCTACTGCGTCGGACGTGCCACTGATTCCAGCGGGGTCCGACGGAGGACCGACAAAAATGAAATCATTATGCATCACCAGTTTCCGGCTAATACAATCACCATTTTCCATAAGTGGCAACTCTGAAGTCGGGGCATGAACCAGCAGGACGTCCGCTTCACCTCGCTGGCCCAGGGCCAGCGCCGCACCGGTGCCCACAGCCACCGTTTTGACATTGTAGCCGGTCTGCGACTCGAACATCGGGACCAAAACATCGAGCAGACCCGAGTCCTGTGTACTGGTGGTAGTAGCCAGAATCAGTTCGGGATTAGCCGGCGTTGGTGGTGTAGAAGCGGATGGCGTCGCGGAAGTGCAACCTATCACTAGGCCGATGACAGCTAATAAACCAACCAGAAAATACAACGGTTTTTTCAAATTTCCTTCCTATTAAATAGGCGTTTTGAAATCTAAAGATTTCACGTTACCAGTCAGAATATTTCTTATTCTATATCGTTCTTCTTTCCCAACAGGGCAAGCATGTATCTTTTCCCGGTAATACTGTTGCGGATGTGGGATAAAAATGAAAAAGCCCTTAAGGAGCTGAGAGAAGATGCTAGGAACTGTCTATTGCACTCATATTGTTCTCCTTTCTAAGCACGAGAGGCGTCAGCGT